>NZ_AP013294.1:2962213-3278415 GCF_000829195.1 Bacillus sp. OxB-1
GCACGGCTCCCGCAGCTAAGTCCTTGGCTTGCTTGGCCAACTGATGATACTCTTCCGTGACGAGATCGACTACTTTTTCGATAGCGGTGTTCATTAACTCCAACGCGAGCATTCCGCCGATCAATACACTGACAATGAACCATTCCATCATCGTCAGCCCTGTCCAAATCCCTGCTACTATGACCACTCCTGCGGCGAACAAATGGAATTTGAAATTTCGTTCCGATCGGATTCCTAGAAAAATGCCATTCCATGCATATTTGAATGACCTGAAAAAATTCCGCATCCGGAATCCCTCACCTTCCGAGTCCGAACGAATCAAGGATCTCCTTTTGTTTACCGAACATCACTTTCTCCTCTTCCTCGGTCATATGGTCGTAGCCTAGGAGGTGCAAAAATCCATGCAGCGCCAGAAATCCGAGTTCCCGGTTAAACTCATGTCCATATTCAGCTGCCTGGTTTTGGGCGGTTTCCACAGAAATGATTATATCGCCCAGAACGGTAGGCAGATTTTCTCCGACGATGGCAACTTCCCCTTCCGACATCTCTTCCAACGCAAACGAGATGACATCCGTAGGAACGTCTTTTCCCCGATATTCAGCATTGATTTTTTGAATTTCCGAATCCGTCACAAAGGTGATGGAAACTTCAGGACTCCCTTCCAATTGCTCTGCTTCGGCTGCATGATTCAGCAAATTTCGGATCAGTTCCTCCATCTCCGGGTCCACCATTCCGGTTTCATCTTCAAAAAACAGTTCAAGCATAGCTCCATCTCCGTTTCATTCCGGATATTCAATCCGGTTGTGGAATATTCCATTCAACGTTTCGCAAATGACCTTTTCTACCTTCCGCAATTCTTTCATGGATAGGTCACATTCGTTGAATTGGCCATCGTTCAGCCGATCATTGATGATCGCTTTCACGAGAGCCGCAATCTTTTGAGGGGTCGGTTCTTTCATGGAACGGACTGCCGCTTCGACACTATCCGCAATCGAAATGATGGCAATTTCTTTCGTTTGCGGCTTCGGCCCCTTATACCGGTACTCTTCCTCCTTGACCTCTTGTCCTTCAGTTTGCGCTTTGACGAGGAAATATTTCAACAAACTGGTTCCATGATGCTGTCTTGCGATATCGATGATTTCCACAGGCATCTTGTGCTTTTCCAACATTTTGGCGCCGTCCTCGGCATGAGCGATGATGATGTCCCGGCTTTTTTCAGGCGGCAAATGATCATGCGGGTTCTGGCCGGCATGCTGATTTTCGATGAAATAGCCCGGACGCACTGTTTTGCCGATATCATGATAATAACTTCCGACCCGGGCGAGCAGTCCGTTGGCGCCTATCGATTCGCAGGCGGCATCCGCCAAATTCGCGACCATGACGCTATGATGATAGGTCCCAGGCGTCTCGGTGAGGACTTTTTTCAATAACGGATGATTCGGATTCGACAACTCAACCAATTTCATGTCCGACAAGATGCCGAATGCCGATTCGAAAAACGGCATGAGCCCAATCGTCAAAGCTCCGGACAAAATCCCAGATGAAATGGCGGCAATCAAATAAAAGACCAATTCAGACAAGTCATAGGTCGATTGGGTCATCAACAGATAAAATGCGATGAACAGCGTATTGGAACAGGCGACACCCACACTCGTCCTTAAAATGTTCGATCTTCTCCCACTATTCCCAAGCAAATATAAACTAACGATTCCGCTGAATAATATGTATAGGGCAATCTCCATTTGAATGAGCGCGGCATACCCCTCTTGCAACATGATTCCCGCTGTTGCCGCGGTGATAAACGTCATCATCAAAGCCAATCGTTCATTCGTCAACAATTTGATGAGCATCGTTGCCAGAGCGGTCGGAAATAGGAATGCGACCAGTACATCGAAATCCTTCTCGATCAACGCAATCAGTTTCATGAGGATGACCAATAGATAAAAGACCGTCAATACGATCATTAACGCTTTTTTCTTCACCTTGGCATTTTCCACCCATGTACTGAAGTGCAAGTAGATCAATGAAGAAACGAACAGGACGAAAAGTCCAAGTCCGAGCAACGGCTTCAGCGAGGATTGATTCGTCAGCAGGCCGGTCAGTTCCAGTTGCCGATAGATTTCCCCGTCGATCAATTGGCCTTCTCTGACGAGCACTTGTCCTTGTAAAATACGGGTCGGCTCCACTGCGGCCTTCGCCTGCTCGATCCTAGCCTCTGTCAAAGTTTCATTGATCGTCTCCGTCTCAACGACCAAGGACCGCGCTAATGTGATGACCGTTTGCAGCACAGAGGGAGGAATCGAATCGGATAACCGCAATTGACGTTCCACTTCATATTGGGCGGATGCCAAATCCGCGGTCCGGATCGGTTTCGATAAGGTGGTTCCAATAGCTGAAACGAGCTTTTCCTGGGTTTTCATTATAGCTTCCGTATCCAAGGCCAATAAATTGGAAATGGTGTTATCGTTCAGGTTCAGGTTCGGCTCCTCTTCTTCCAGGCTTGCCAACTTCTGCCGGATTTCCGCTATTTGCTCCTTTTGTGTGAGGCCGGGCTTTCCGGACTCCCTGTCCTGTGCGGCATTTTCATTTTTCACTTCCAGCAAACTGTCAAAAATGGAGGTTGCGATCGTCTGCCTGTTTTTTGAGACCTCTTCCGAGAAATGATAAACGGCGGATACTTCCTGTGCAGCCCTCTGCCTCTCTTGTTCCGTTTTTACCGAATCCTCGACAGTCTTCGTTGCCCGGATTGTATGTTGGGAAATTTTAAACTCTTCCACTTCATATGTTTCATTCTTCACACTGCTGAACATGAATGAGTATAGAAGCAACGTGGAGAGGCTGACTAGAAATAATAGGAAAGCATCAAATTTAAGAGTTGTGAACACTTTCTTCATTGCACCGAACATCCCGATCCCCCCGCATCTTTATTATGTTTTACGGCAGCTATGCTCAAAAGGTTCCAGGACAAGCCAAATTCCTCTACGAGAATAGAAGCTTGTCCAGTTTCGCATGTTTAAAAAGCAGTCACGTTTGCGACTGCTCCTTTTCGTATGCTGCAATGATTTTCGCGACGATCGGATGCCGAACGACATCTCCTTGCTCCAAGTATTGAAAATGGATGTCGGATACATTTTGTAAGATGGCTTCCACTTCAATCAGCCCGGAAGCGGTTCCTTTCGGTAAGTCGATCTGTGTTTTATCACCAGTGATGACCATCTTCGATCCAAACCCAAGGCGGGTCAGGAACATCTTCATTTGCGCCTTTGTCGTATTCTGGGCCTCATCAAGGATGACAAACGCATCATCCAGCGTCCTTCCCCGCATGTAGGCCAGCGGGGCGATTTCGATGACTCCCCGTTCAATGAGGCGGTCCGTATGTTCCGCGCCTAATACGTCGTGAAGTGCGTCATAAAGAGGACGCAAATAAGGGTCCACCTTCTCCTTCAGATCACCTGGAAGGAACCCGAGGCTTTCGCCCGCTTCCACAGCCGGTCGGGTCAATATGATGCGCTTGACAGAACCGGTTTTCATAGCCTGCACAGCCAGGACGACGGCTAAATAGGTTTTCCCTGTTCCGGCCGGCCCAATGCAGAATACTAGGTCTTTTTGACGAATCGCTTGGATGTATTCCCGCTGTCCGATCGTTTTCGCCCGGATAGCCTTGCCTTTCGTATTCCTTGCAATCTCTTCATCATAAAGTTCTGAAAAATACTCGATTGTTCCGGCTTTCGCCATTTCAATAGCTGTAACGACGTCGCGTTGATTAATATTAATGCCTCTTCGGATTACTTTCAACAGTTGTTCGAGGAGTTCCTTGGCCAATAGGCGGTTTTGTTCCGGCCCTTCAAGGGAGATTGTGTCCCCCCGTGTCATGATGGATAAATCCAAAGCTTCTTCGATTAATTTCATATTCTGATCGGAAATTCCGAGAAGCATGACAGCCTCGTTCGGATCTTCGATATGGAGTTGCGTCAATTGTTCATCCAATAGCTTCAGTCTCCTTGGGAAATCGGTCTTTTTGTTGCGATATCATCATTGATTAAAAATAGTACGGTCCCACTAACTTTATCATTATCGAATGAGACGTGCAAAATTTTTTCATCTTTTATGATCGCTTTTGACGAAGGAGCCGATAATAACTTATTTTTCAATAAAGGCAAGATGACACTCTTCTCCATCCCCTCCTCTAAAACAAGTTTTCCGGTAAGTTCATTCGTGTATCGCTTTGTCTGGATGAACGGCCATGGAAATGTCCGCTCTCCGCTCTCCAAATCCGCTTTCCCTTCTTTTCTCCAAGGCGCTCGGAAGGAAAGTTCGACGATTTCCTCCCCTTGCATTTGATAGGTGATTGTCCTTGGAATACTGAATTGATACTCCATCCAATAATCGGCATAGACTTCCCCTTCCGCACCGACGATGACAGTTTTGGAACCTTGCTCCAAGACACCCGTCGCCAAGACATCCCCTTTTTTCACCGTTTGATGAACCCGCCCCACCCGTTCCCCTTTTTCCAATTCGAACCGGGTGATGACACCCCCGGTGCGAGCAACGAGATTGGATGGCGGGCCTGCCGGTTCATCGATCCGGTTGGAAGGGGGCGAAAGCATTGGAATGACAGTCAAGGAGGTTCCCACCTTCTGGAAGCGGATCCAAGAGAGAGAGGGATCATTCTTCATCAGGCTTCTTCGGATCTCTCCTTCTTCAGGCAGCAAAGCCAACGGACGCAACGGAACAATCGATGCCGCTTCCAACTTCGCCTCGATTCGGTCGACAACTTCGGGCCTGTCTGATTCCACTTGCACGGTCCATAGAAAAAAGGAACAGGCGAATGGAATGGCGCATGCAATCAGGAATAACGGGGTCAGGAAAATACGTTTAGCGCCGCTGTTCTGCTGTGGACTGGTGACGGTGAATTTGAGGCGGAATGTTCTCCTATGTTTCCGTAGCTGGGCCAGTCCTTTCCGGTCCGTCCGAAATGTAGCGACTTGGTGATCGATCGATAAGGAGCGGATTTGGATCCCTTTCGAGGTTAGGTCAGCAAGGAATTTTCCAACGTCCCCTTTTCCAGTGAGTTTGATGCGGTACCATTTATCAAACATGGGAAGACCCCGTTTCATCGGCCAATACCATCTGTACGTTACGGATTACGTTGAAAGTGAAAAGGGCGACTTCCTCGGAAAGGACATCAACCGTCATTTCTTCCCCCTCGACGGTGATCAAATACTCACCGGATTGGACGGTTGCGTAGTCGGGGCCGAGCTTTCGCAAATGAAAAGGACCGTTGATATGCAAGGATGTGTAGCCTTCAATTGTAATGGATGCACCGGTTTTAAATAGTTTTTTCATCAGATAAAAACCCCCTATCCATATCTATGATAGGAATAGGGGGTCGATGATTACCGTTTCGATTTTGGCGGACCTAAAATTTCAGAAAAGATGATCCCTTTCAAAATATCCTGTTCGTTTTGCGGGAAAAAATCATGGACGTTTTCCGATTGGAGCTCAGGCTTAGGGTTGCTGCTATGCGCCGAAAGTCGACCTCGGTGCTTTTCCATGACGGGCTCCTGGATCCGGCGAGGAAGTTCAGGCATAGCTTCCGCTACAACGACTTGAGGTGACGGCGCCGGTTCTTTTTTGGTTCGAACGGGCGCTGTCTGCCGGCTAGGCGGCTCGTCGTCTTCCGTCTGCAGTTCCTTTTGAATTTCCTTGTACATCTCCCTGGACAGGTCTTTCAACCTTTTCAGCGGGTCATCTGCCTTGGCAGGCGGTTCCACCTTGCCCGTAGCAGTAAAAGGTTTTGCACCTGTTTTAGGCGGCTCTTTCTTGTTTTTGCTGCCATTGAAAAACGATCCGATTATCAGTGAAATGATGAGCAAAACTATTCCTTCCATTTCACACAACCCCTTTCCGGGACAGCATCAGTTCTTACGATTGCTTTTTATCATTAGGCGTCTGTGTTTCGCCGCCTAATTTACTGATGGAGTCACGCATTCCTGTATCGGCTTGGATATTTTTATAATTCATGTAATCCATGATTCCGATATTGCCTGTACGGAGTGCCTCCGCCATAGCAAGCGGAACTTCCGCCTCGGCGCCGACCACTTTCGCACGCATTTCTTGGACTTTCGCTTTCATTTCCTGTTCGTTGGCGACGGCCATCGCACGACGCTCTTCCGCTTTGGCTTGAGCAATGTTCTTGTCAGCCATCGCTTGTTCTGTTTGAAGTTCCGCACCGATATTCTTCCCGATATCAACATCCGCAATATCGATAGAGAGAATTTCGAAAGCAGTTCCTGAATCCAGCCCTTTCGCAAGCACCGTCTGGGAAATCATATCGGGATTTTCCAGTACTTTGGCATGGTCTACCGATGAACCGATAGTAGAAACGATCCCCTCTCCGACACGGGCGACCACGGTCTCTTCCCCAGCCCCCCCGACGAGACGGTCGATATTTGCACGGACGGTGATCCGTGCCTTCGCTTTCACCTCAATCCCGTTCATTGCAACGCCTGCAATGAACGGCGTTTCGATGACTTTCGGGTTAACGGACATCTGCACCGCTTCTAAAACGTCACGGCCCGCAAGATCGATTGCGGCAGCACGTTCAAATGTCAGTTCAATGTTTGCGCGGTGGGCTGCGATCAAGGCATTGACAACCCGGTCGACATTCCCTCCGGCAAGGTAGTGGCTTTCCAGTTGGTTAATGCTTACATTCAAACCCGCTTTATGCGCTTTGATCAACGGATTTACGACCCGGCTCGGAATTACCCGACGGAGTCTCATCCCGATTAGCGTGAAGATGCTGACGCGCACTCCGGCGGCCATCGCGGAAATCCAAAGAGTCACGGGCACTAATGTGAAAAATACAGATAAAACTAGGATCGCGACGAACGCGATGGCAACGATCGTAATCGTACTTCCGGTTCCCAAAATTGCTGGCATTATTCATTTTCCCCCTTTTCATCGGTTTCCCGCACTACGATACGGGAACCTTCAACCTTCACAATGATAACATCTTTTCCACGGTCAATGTAACTTCCTTGCGAAACGACATCGATCCGTTCCCCGTCCAATTCGATTGTACCGGCTGGACGAAGGGGCGTCGTCGTCTTCGCAATTTTTCCAAGCAATTCGACCCGATTGACGTTGGATACATAACCGCTTTCCGTGTCCGTAGCATCCATCAACACCATCTTGTTCAGCAAATGCAGTTTTTTTCCAAAAAACTTCATAATGATCCCCATCCCTGTGGCGGCAATAGCAATCGCAATCAAGACCGAAATCCCCATGTAGAGCGGATTGCCGCCAGCCATAATGATACTTCCGATGATTGCAAGGGAGCCGATAATTCCTGCAATCCCGCCTGGCAAGAAAAACTCGGCGATAACAAGACCGATCCCGATAATAAAGAGGATGATCGTCTCATAACCGGCAAGCCCTGCCACCAGATGGCCGAAGAAAAATAGAAATAAGGAAGTGAGTGCCATCGTCCCCGGAACACCGAATCCCGGCGAGTACAGTTCCAAAACGAGGCCTAACCCGGCAATGGAGAGCAAGATCGGCACGACAATCGGATGAGTGACGAAACGGGCGACGCTTTCGGCAAATGTTTCACTCGTCGAAATGACTTCCGCGTTTTCGTAGCCGGTCTCTTTCAACAGCGCCTCAAACGAAGTGACCGTACCTTCACTATATCCAACTTCTTCTGCTTCTTTCGCACGCAATGTCAATAAATCCCCTTTACCGGCCCGGTACTCCGGCAGGTCGATATGAGGATCGGCCATGGCTTGTGCATACAGCGGATTCCGTTTGGACGATTCCGCCGCATTGATCATATCCGCCATCCAGGCACTATGCGCCTTGACATCCGCTGCCGTCCCATCGGCCACAATGACTTGCGCAGCACCCATTGTTCCATTCGGGACCATATAAATGTAATCCGCGTGGAGTGCCAGGAACGCGCCCGCCGATAGTGCTCTATCATCGATGAATGCAATGATCGGCAATTCGGTGTTATCAAACAGTCTGGCGATCTGGCCGGCAGCATCGGTAAATCCGCCTGGTGTATTGATATCAAGAAAAATGGCATCTGCTCCTGCTTCTTCCGCCTCCTGGAAGGAACGTTGCAGAAACGCATACAGCCCTTTTTCAATCTCCTTATGAATCGGCACTTTGTAAACTTTTTGGGAAGCAGCATCCGCTCCTGACGATGGCAACATCAACGTCGGCAACATTAAGAGGAACAGCAGGACGATTCCCAACATTTTACGCATTCTTCATGTCACCTCTTTCTCTATGTCCATTATATCTCTTTATACGGATGAAAAGCCCGTTGGTTTCATTTTTATCGATATTTGCGATAATAAAGCCTCATTTTCTGAAATACAAATAAACCGGAGAATCCTTTGATGGATTTTCCGGTTTACGAATGTTTAATTTCAGAATTGGTAGAGTTACCTATTAGGAAAATGAGGAGGATTAGTATTTACGCTTTCTAGCCGCCTCAGATTTCTTTTTGCGTTTTACGCTCGGTTTCTCATAATACTCACGCTTTCTTACCTCTTGTATTGTTCCACTTTTGGATACAGTACGTTTGAAGCGGCGAAGAGCATCTTCAAGCGATTCGTTTTTACGAACAACAGTTTTCGACATATCTCTTGTCCCTCCCTCCAAACACACTTCGGAACATAGCCATGTGCCATGTACTAAAAAATTGTAACACAGGTTTTATGGATGGTCAATATAAAACTTTTAAAAAAATTAGAGTCCGGAAATTCCGGCGCCTCCTTTAATAATCCGTTTTGGAAGCCAACCCTTCCATGATTTGTACGCCTGAACTGGCGCCGATCCTTGTTGCTCCGGCATCGATCATTTTTTTCATATCTTCAATATTCCGTACGCCTCCAGATGCTTTGACCCCCATTTCCGGACCGACGACCGCCCGCATCAGCTTGATATCTTCTTCAGTTGCCCCTCCGGAGGAAAACCCTGTCGATGTCTTGACGAAATCCGCTCCGGCTGCAACCGATAATTCACATGCTTTTCTTTTCTCTCCATCTGTCAAGAGGGATGTCTCGATAATGACTTTGACGAGCGCTTTCCCTTTTGCCGTGTCCACGACGGCTTGAATATCCTTCTTCACAAGCTCGTACTCGCCACTTTTCAACGCACCGATATTTAGTACCATGTCCACTTCTGTCGCTCCATTGGCGATGGCATTTTCGGTCTCGAACGCTTTCGTTTCCATAGTGGATGCACCAAGTGGAAATCCGATCACTGTACAAACTTTCACCGATGTGCCTTGCAATGCGTCGGCGGCTGTTTGAACCCAAGCCGGATTGACGCAGACGGATGCGAAAGAATAGTTTTTCGCTTCCGCACACAAGGCCAGGATTTCTCCTTTGTCAGTTTCAGCTTTCAACGCCGTGTGATCGATATAGGATGCAAATTTCGTAGCCAATACAAATTCCTCCTCAAGATAGTTGCTCTCCCCATCTTACCAATTGACGTTTGACGGCGCAGAACAAAAGCGCTAAAGCGCCTCTGTCCCCGTCCCAGGTGAAATCGATTCACTTGGGATTTTTTTCGCTCTATGCATGGTCCCACCACAAAAAGGACATTCAATCTCGACTTCTTCGTTCTGTTTTAAGTCGACCTGAAAGTCTGCCACTACAAAATCGGGAACGTCATCTAATTCCTGACAATCCCGACACTTAAATTCAATCGTACTTATTTTTTCGTTCAATCCGAACGGGTCATCCTCTTCTAATGATTGTAAAAATGCCCGATTCAGTTCATCCAGCTCTTCGTCTGTTGGCATCCTCCGACTTCTCCCATCTTTTAATAATTTTCATGCCCTCCATATAATGATACAGGATTCCATAATCAGCATGCCAAATCTCCACCAAGTCCATCTCCCGATGGCAACACGGGCAAATAAACGGATCCTGATCAAAAGCCTCTCTCATCCGTTCCCGATATGTTTTTCTCTTTTTCCTTCTTTCCAAAAGCATGGAAAGTTGTTTTGTCCGCATGAAGGCATAAAGGCTTAGAATTTGATTTGCCTTCTGATACGATCTTCTGCTATACAACCCAAAACGGCCCACCATTCTGAAGTGTTTTGGTGGGATGTGCTGTAAAATATTGAACAGGAATCGATAGACCGACTGCTTCACGTCCACCCGTTTCCCTGTTTTATGATCTTCATACCAGAACTCGACTTCCTTCCCATCGTATCCGACAATGCGATATTCGGCGATGGCCGGTCTCGCCAAGTATCTGCCTATGTATTTGGCTGCCCCTTTGGCATCCTTCATTTTCTGTTCTGCGTTCACATAGAATCCTTTCGGATATCGCCTATATAAATCATTGATTAATTCCTGGGCCTTTGGGTGATCGGGAAACCACTTCTTCATTAAATCGAGTAGCACCTTTTGCCAGGATTTCCGTAAGAATTCATAGGGAATGAAATCACTTGAACACCATTCATTCCGATTATCAATCGCCCCTTCCGTCACTAGGGCATGTATATGTGGATTGAACTTCAGATCCCTTCCGAACGTATGGATGACCGTGATCACCCCGGCTTGTAGGTTGCGCTTCCTGCTTTTACGACGATAATAGAATTGGAAGACCCCGGCTACCTGTCTACTCAACTCATTCAATTTTTTGCGGTCGTGGAAAAAGATATTCCGAAGTTCCTCGGGAATGGTGAATACCATGTGGCGATGCGGCACATTAAAGATTAAGTCCTGCTGTTTGGTGGACCAGTCATCCGTATATTTCTTTCCACACTTATTACAAAAGCGGCTCTTGCATGTGAAACAGACAATGACAGGAGATGGATTCCCTTCACAACCCAGACATTCATATCTCGCATATCCGACATCCGAGGATCCACAACGGATTGTTTTCAGGACGGTTTCTTTTATATCCTCTCGATAAGCTTCTGGAAACAAGGTAGAGTGCATTTGCCAAAACCCATCGAAATGGTCTTTCAGTATTCTTTTGATGACTCCACTAGTCCCTCTCATCGCGTCTCAGTCCCTTCGAGTATACGAACATTTTATCGAACAGTTATCCACAGGTCAAAATTTTATAATTTCCTAAGCAACGAAAAAAGCTGTTCCCCCCAGAATCGGGATGGAACAGCTGTTTTTCTTAGGCAAAGATTTCTTGTTCGTCTACAACGCGGACAAATTGGCCTTCATTATAAGGGTAGCCCGCTTTGTTAATTTTAACGCGAACGATTTTACCGACCATGGATTCATCAGCCGGAAGGACGACCTTCAAGTAGTTATCGGTATAGCCTTCATACAAACCACTTTCCGGGTCTTCCTTATATCGCTCTTCCGGAATGACTTCTAGCACTTCATTCTCGAAGGATGAGGCATATTCTTTCGCCAGCTGGTCGTTCAATTCAAGCAATCGGTGTACTCTTTCATTCTTCACTTCTTCATCCACTTGGTCTTCCATCCGTGCTGCCGGTGTGCCTGTCCGTTTTGAGTACGGGAAGACATGCAGTTCGGAGAACCGATGATCACGGATGAAATTGTATGTGTCCATGAACTCCTCTTCCGTCTCACCCGGGAACCCGACAATAACGTCGGAGGTGATCGCCAGTTGAGGAAGGGCTTCCCGCAAACGGTCCAACCGTTCCGCGAAAAATTCCATCGTGTATTTCCGGCGCATCCGTTTCAGCACCGTATTGGAACCCGATTGGATTGGAATATGAAGATGGCGTACGACGATTTTGGATTCTTTCAACACTTGAATGACTTCATCCGTCAACTGGCTCGCTTCGATGGAACTGATGCGAAGCCGTTTCAAGCCTTTCACTTCGGATTCCAGATCACGTAGAAGACGTGCGAGGTTATAATCCTTCAAATCCTCACCGTAACCTCCCGTATGGATGCCCGTCAGGACAATCTCCAAATAGCCGGCGTCGACAAGCTGTTGGGCTTGGCGGATGACTTCTTGCGGATCACGTGAACGCATTAAACCGCGCGCCCATGGAATGATGCAAAATGTACAGAAATTATTGCAGCCTTCCTGGATCTTGAGGGAAGCACGGGTCCGATCCGTAAATGCCGGGACATCCAGCTCTTCATATACCCGGTTTTTCATAATATTGCGGACCGCATTGATCGGTTGGCGCTCGTTGCGGTATTCGTCGATCAAGCCAAGCAGCTTCACGCGATCCTGTGTGCCGACGACGATATCCACTCCCGGAATGGCCATGATTTCCGCAGGTGAGGTCTGGGCATAACAACCTGTTACGCAAATGACGCCGTCCGGGTTTTTTCGGATGGCGCGCCGGATCACCTGGCGGCTTTTCTTGTCACCTGTATTCGTGACAGTGCATGTATTAATCACGTAGACGTCCGCATTCTTATCAAAATCTACGCGTTCGTAACCCGCTTCTTTGAAAAGTTGCCAGATCGCCTCCGTCTCATAATGGTTCACTTTGCAACCTAATGTAGACATAGCTACGGTTTTCGGACGCTCGTAACTCATAATATATTTCATCCTTTCATTACACTCGTTATCATAATTAAATTAGGCTCAATAGAATATTTCACGTGTCTTATAATAGCACAATTAAATAGGATGAGACTAATTTTTTCGACCTTAAATATTTTTCGTTATAGCTAATATACCCAATCTATTCACATTAAAGAAAGCCAAAAAGCACCCCATCCAACCGGACAGGTATTAGTCATCACCTTTTGTTTCAATTTACTGTTCAGCTGCAACCTCTTAAAGTGAGGAGTAGTCTCATTTCAAGAATGCCCATAAAAGCCTTGGCGATGTGACGTAAACTGATTACTCCTTGTCATGATGTTGCTAGGTCATGATATTTTGAATAAAACACTTCATAAATTACAACTTCTTTTTGACCCTGAACGGCGTACCCTGCCAAGTGTGGATCACAGGGTAGGGTGCTTTTTCTCTCATTTATTCGTACGGATCAGCGCGCCAATCCCCAGCATGACAATGTCGCCGTCCGCGGCTTTGCCCTCTTCTAGATCCTTGATCCACTTCTTGGCATAACCGGCTTTGACAGCAGCATTTACTACGATATCGCGCTGTGCTTTGTTGGCAAGAAACGTTTCAAATTCCTTTCGTAACGTGCCGGAGGTAAATTCCAAGTCTGACTCCTCTCTTTTCGTCTGCACAGTCGCAACCTGTTTCGGATTATGTTCCAACTTGAAATAGGCAGCCAACCCCTCGGCAATTGCTTCACCTTGTGCTTCTAGGTTGGTTTTATTTCGCATCGAATGGATGTCAATTGTGGAGTCCATGAACCCGCCTTCGGTCAAGATGGCTGGCATGTTGGTTTCTCGGAGGACATGCAGATTCATTTTTTTGATGCCCCGATCCCGCAAGACCATACTTTTCACGATTCGGGGATGGACCGCTTTGGCGACCTCTACCGATTTCGGATTGGCTCGGGGGTGGTCCATAGTAAAGGTTTCGATCCCGCCACCGCTGTGCCACTTGCCGGATAGAGCATTATGATGGATAGAGACATAAACATCGGCTCCCCAATTATTCGCCCGATCAGTTCGCGTTTTAAGTGGTACATCCGTTTTGCCGGTAGGGTCGTCTACCCGCAGGATTTCCAATCCTTTGTACTCCCGGAGCTTGGCCTCACAGGCCAACAGGACTTTATTGTTAAAGGACCACTCCCTCTCTCCGTCTGGCGATCTTTTTCCAGCCGTATTAAATCCATGGCCGGCATCCAGTACAATTTTAACCACTCGATCAACCCCTTTGTTATATTTCGTCAGTCCGTATTGCTCGATGATTTGATTCAGCTTGGACGGATAATTGATATCCGCCGCATACCCGGCTGCCTTCACGGCTGCCGTTGATTTTCGATAATCCGTCTCACCAAGCACATCCGCATATCGATTGTGCTCTTCCCATCCCGTGCCGTGCGTATATTTGTGGACAAGGTCGATGACGCAACCTTCATAAGACGGATACTTTCTAAAGGCCGCATCGATGTAATAGACCGCGCCATCCGGCTTGTGCTCGGCTGTCCGTTTGGTATACGTCTCTCCGGTCCAACCGGCGCCCACCTTGATGCCGAATAGGTTGTTGGCTTTGGTGGCAAGTTCAGACGTTCCTGAAGCTGATTCCAAGACTCCCTGCGCTATGATAAGAGACGGCAAAACGCCATTCGCAATCCCGTGCTTGACTGCAAACGGCGCAAGTTTTTCTATGAAACTCATCGCTTATCAACTTTCGTGTAGCCATCCTGTTTATCTACTAACTCAAAAAGGCCGGTCGCCGAAAGGCCTGCAAGTCCTCCTGCCCAAAGTCGTAATACCACGTCGAGATCAGTGAAGGGAGACGCTGCGAACCCCACGAAAATCCCCAACGAAAAAGCGACAAGGGGAACGAAGTTGTTTTTGATGTTGAATGTCATCTTGACAAGCTGTACCAAAGCCAAAATGATAGGCGCTAAGATTGTTGCGAAGATTAATACATCAGTCATTCAATTATCCTCCGATCCATTTCTGTAATGTCTCGATCAAAAGAAAAAGGATACCCCCACCACCGAACAAGGCAATGAGGATGTCCTTTCTTTGTTTGTTATTGTCCTTTTTGATACCCAATGTATGAGTGAGCAGCGTGTCGAGTAGGGCTGTCTGTTCTTTTTGATGCTTGTCAATAAGCTCTTTTTGCTCTGTGTTCTGCGTGTAAAGCATGTTCTCGATCTTGGCTTGTGAAGTCTGAACGACAGTTATTTCTTTTCGTACTTCACCATAGTTTTTTTCGAGTTCCAAAATCCTCTTTTCGTGATCTTGTACGATACTCTCCATGCTTTTTTCCTCCATTTCCTGCTCTGCCATTTCTCACCCCACACCCTTTTCTCTTTGAATATAAAAACTCTTTGAATATAAAAAGAACGCCCCCACGGGACGCTCACTCTTTTGCTAACTGCATCATCATGATGTCAGCCATTTTAATTTTCTGGCCGGCCATTGTCCGGATCGTCATATCCCGACTCACTCCCAACCCATTGACTTGTTTCATATAGTCCTCTGGATGCCCATTGATAAGGTGGATCTTGCCGTCTACCGTCGTTACTTTGGTTTTCATGATACTCCTCCCCTCCCTCCTGTCGAAATATTCGACATATTAGGAGGGGAATCCTTCCATTTACCTAAAACTATTTACCCAGCAAATTACTGAACCAAAAATTTTTTATGCTGCTCCCGTTTACGTTCATCCGACAGCACCGCATATCCCTGGGTAGTCGAAGGGTCAGAATGACCAAGAAGATGCTGGACGGCTACAATATCCGCACCATTATTTAACGTCAATGTGGCGAAGGTGTGCCGAAGGGTGTGCGGACTAACCTTTTTCTCTAGCCCCGCTAAATTAGCAATTACGCCAATCTCCCGCTGAATGCCCCGTTTGGATAGCCGTCTATATGGCCTTCTTTCGGTCACCATCAGCGCCTCCTCTCGGTCGGTACGGCCCATCAAATACTTTCTAAGGTGATACATTGCTTTGAAGCTGAAATACACTTCGCGTTCTTTGTTACCCTTCCCGATCACCTTGCAGCTCATAGATTGATAGTTAATATCTGATTTGTTAAGGTCATGGATTTCGGTTAAACGGCAGCCAGTTGCATACAGCACTTCAAGGAAAGCACGCTGTCGATCCGTCACGCATGCCTCACGCATCATTTCCAGTTCCTCAATGGAAAGGGCCTTAGGTATTCGCTTTTCCTTTTTAGGTGGTTTCAATTTTGCAGTTGGATCACGCAACAGAATTTCTTCTGCGGTCAACCAACCGAAAAATGATTTTAGCACAGACAGTTTTTTACTAACCGAACTCATCTTCAAATGATCGAATTGAGCCAAGAATACACGAATATCAGCCGCACTGATATCCTCTGTTCGCTTCTTCACTTTGTCGGCAAAGATTTTCAAATCTAAGCCATAACTGTCCAACGTGATTGGGCTAAGCCCCTCCAATTTCTTCGAAGACAGAAACAGCTTGATCTTTTCATGGAGATCTGGATGGACCTCGTCACTCTCTACACGCTTGACGTGATACTTGGAGATCAATGCAGACAACCTACTTTTCGTCTTTTCAACATCTATTGGCACCAACTCCGAAATAAAGCCGACAACTTCCGAAATCAACATTTCTCCTGCCGTGTACGTGTTCATATTCAATTTCCCCCGAGGAAGGTATTTCGTCTTTAGGAGTATGCCTGCAATAGAAAAGAAGCAGGTACGCTCCTCGGTGCGTTTGCGACCAGATGATCAGTCCGGTCTACCTGCTTCCAAGTTAACATAACATAAAACTTCCAGCAAGGAAATGGAGAACTTATATTCGTGTTTTATTTAAACTCTATTCTTTAACGTAATAAGAATAGAATATATTTAAATAGCGCTTAAACACGACATAAACAAAGGGCCTATTTTTTTATTTCGGAAGATGGTCTGTCCACTCCTAAACATATTTTTAAATAGGATCAGAATAGAGTCTCTTCTTATTTGTCCTATTTCTATTTAAAACAAATAAAAAGAACGCCCCTTCAGAGGACGTTCACTAAGATTTAACCACTACTATTATTGCACTATGAATTCTTGATTTTTTCTATTAAAGCCCGAAAACTTTCTTCCGTTTCTTTTAATTCGTTTGCGATTTTTTCATCTTCTTTCAAACCTCCGAAGAGTTCTTCGAGAGAAGGATCGTTTTCGAACATCAAACGGTATTTCTGAAGTTGTTTTTCTTCTTTTAAATTGAGTTGGTGAAGATTGTCTAATGCTTCTTCCGCAAATTTAATGAGATCCTCTTTTTCCATCTTTATCCCTCCCCTCCAACTACATCATTCGACAGAGGAAGGAGAATGTCCTTTGATTCAAATTACGCTTCGGACAGTTTTCTCTTATAGTGGTTGTCGACACCTTCAATTAAATGAAATATTGAATCGACCACCGTATCGTATGCCATTTTTGCTTCAGCTTCTGTTACTACAGTTTTCTTACCATGCGCAATTAGGTTTCTCATTTTTAGCACTTTCTTTTCCCAATCGTTATAGTTCTTCATTGTAGCAAGTTTTGTTCCAAATAGGTTACTCATTAAAGAATTCACTTTTACAGGCATATGAGTAGCTTCAATAAATCTACTAATACTATCATCATCTAAACCGATTTCCTTATACCCTTTTGTGAGAGTAGTATCGACATATGCTTCCAGTGAGATTTGGGATAGTAAAACACTTGTCATATAATCTTCGGAATTATATTGTTCCAAGGCGTAAGACAACAAATGTAACCAAGGCTCTTCATAGTCATCTGTTTTCGCATGAACCATCGCCAAGATCTGAATTTCTTTCCCGATCGATTCAATTTCCGTTTCATCATTAAGAGAGCTCATTATGATAAAACCATTCTTCTCCAGTTGAGTTGTTCCCACTAGATAACTACCCTCAGTGAAAGGAAACAAGTTAACAGTATAAACTTTCTTTATGGTTTCGGGTAGGTTTACGTAAACTGAATACCCTAGCTTCAAGTTGATCATTTGTTTGAAAATATCATTTGCTAAAAATGTTTTAGGTACAATATGATCTTTACTTTTTAAACCATTCTTCATTCCTTCGTAAACTGTGAATTCATTATCGCATTCTGGATTCTCACATTTGATGATTGCCTTCTGAAAATCCTCGTTTTTAATTGACCATCCTCTTGAACACTTTCCACATTCTAATGAAATAGCAACATATTTTGAATGTTCCATATTTCCCCCTCTAATTAATATTTCTAGACATCAACCTCTAATTCGTTTCCGCAGTTCGAGCAGACTAAATACAAAGAATGAAAAGGATAACTACCCATCACTGAATACGTAATGTTGGACTCATCATCTTCTTTCAAAAATCCTTTGCTAATCTTAATCTCTTCGTTACATTCCAGACATGTAATATTAAACCCTTTTTTCAAATGAATCATCCTTTGCAAAATTATACCATAGAGGGGGTCTATGGAAAGTATGGACATAAAAAATACACCTCAACGGGTGTTATCGTTGCTTCACATTATGGTCCAACTGCGACATTAAGCCATAAAAAATAACGCTAGCTTATGCTGCGTTTTCTGCATCTAAAATTGCCCATACAACTTCCTGCAAATTACTTAGTTTTGGTACTTGCTCACGTGTATACTTTCCTGTTTTTACATTATCTACCCAGATTGCTATTAATCCACTGTTTTCGTTAAACAAATCACATACCCCCTGCAATTAATATTGATAGTTCTGAAATAGCTTGGTTTTGTTGTTCTATTTTTTCATCCTGTGATGCAACGAACATTGTAAGTTCTGATACTGCCGATTGTAGCGTGGCGTTTTCTTTGCGCAGTAGAGCCACTTCGCTCTCTGGAGTATCTGGAATATCCTCATACTGATAATACAGTTCCTTTGTTTCGGGATTAATATACAGAACGGCCATCTTCGTTTTGTCGGACGTATCTGGAGTCGGGACGTAATCTACCAACAGCCCTTCTTGCTCCAATTCCGCCTGTGTTTTGCCTAGTCCATGTTTTTCGTGAAAAGGCATGTTGTGTCTGTAGACAACTTGATTTTCATGATTACTTTTGATAAATATCGGCATGTATAAAGCCTCCTATTTTTTTAAATATAAAACTTTCGACATCTTTAAGAAACGAGTCGTGTAGGCTTGTGCAACATATAAATAATTCTTATCAGCTATTAACGTTGTGGCGAAATTATCGACTGGCTCACTCACAGATACAAACTCGAAGTTCTTCTTTTTTAATTTAGCTAACGCTCTGTTAGAGGTCGAATCCGTGCAAACGACATATAGATGCTCATCATCCGTAGTTGTTTCGTAGTTAGTATTATTAAGTTCGGAAATTAACCTCTGAGAGATTACCTTCAGGTCATTTTTAGACGCTTTGTAGATGGTTCGCGATTGATTTGCATAGAGATATTCGTCATCCATGGTAAATCTATACCCAATTATGTCGCCTTCGACAACCGAACTTAAATTGGATTTCAAGAATTTAGTAATTGTGTGGTTGGAGTTTTTTGCATACACATAAGTATCGTCCAAATGTATGTCATAACCCAGGTTTTGAACTAATACACTCCCATTCGCCTTCCGCGTAGCGATGTCATATTTTCTAAGATAGCCTCCTGAGTTAGTATGGTTATTATCCCAAACGAAGATACTTTCTTCGTCAATAGCTAAAGACGTTATAGCTGCGTTAGTAACTGCACCTGATGCCATAGAACCGACCAGTGAAAAATCCGACTTATTATAAATTTGTATGGTTGGCGGATTAGCACTCGTTGTAATCACTACATGATTGCTATTTACCGCCAAATTCATAGCTGTATTAGTGCCCAACCCAGTGGCTAATGCGGAAAATATAACTGATGAATCACCTTTGGAAAATTTTTTGAAAGCCTTAGAGTTGTCTATACCATATATAAATTCTCCGTCATCCACTATTTGCAGGCCGCTAGAAACAGTGGGAGCATCTATTGTTACTAGTTTTTCCACTTCTTTAAAGTTACTCCCGACATTTACTTTCCCTACTGCCATTACACAACACCTGACTCTCTAATCAGCTTCAAGTCTGCTGTAATATTAGTTGTTGGCTTTTCATCAGCATATAAACGTACATATCCAGCGAAACTTTCTGTTGCTGATTTTAAATCGCTTGCGTTTTCTAATGAGGATAAATGAATGTTTACATCCACGACTGTACTCGCATCAATGTCTGTATTAGCTAGATCATAAATCCAGAAACCGCTAATAGCTCTATCATCTATCCAGTTCGCAGATAAAATTACTATGTCGCTTTTTATCATTATCAAATCTTGTACATTTGATTTGAATTGCGTGTAATCCGCCAAATGTTCATCAAGCTTTTGAGAAGAAGCAGCACCTACATCGCTGGCACGGGTGCCGTGAGGATTCCGTTCATTGATGTGTTGAGCTAAATCTATATCCGTTACGATGCCCCCTTGACCCGCCGGAACCTCGATGTTTGCAAATGGAATCTTGGCACCATCGCCGTCCGCGCCGCTGTGTGTATGTTCTTTAATCATCCGTTCAATCAACGCTTTCATAAAGGCGTCATTATTAATCAAACGCTCAAAAAGTGGATTGAATATATCGGCATGCGCCGGATCGCCTGTCTTTAAAATGCGCAAGGCTTCGCTGTAATCATTTGGATTGATTGTATGATCTGCCATTTACTAAAGTCCTCCTTCCTAAAACTGTTCGTCCCAATCAATTTCCAGGGTTGTTTCATCATCCATTCCCTTAGGGCGAAACGTCTTCCAAGCGACAAGATCGCCATCCGCATCGTAAAGACCACAGCAAGAAATATCGGTGTCTCCACTCTCAATAAATTGCAAGTCTACAAATATTCGCAAGGTGGTTGGGACTGGATACTCGACATTGTTAATTTCCTTCCGCACTATTTCCCCGGGAATCACGGTCACATCAGCAGTCGGAATGATGGGAAGACGTGTCGCCGGATCATGGCCACCAGTTCCCCATCCTACATGGGTAATAGCGGGTAGTGGAGCCGTTCCGCCGTGGGCTTTAGCGAACTTCTCCCTTGCTTTGGTTGTCGTGATTGCATTTGCCATCCTTCACTTCACCTCTCTCTTTCTCTATCACTTTTCCATTCTTAATGACCCGCAATTCAGATTGAAATACAGGCTCGTTTTCCACCTTCAAATCGCCACCTCCTCGATGATAGAACCAGCTTTTTTAACACGAAAAAAGCCTCTGTGTTCGAACAGGGCTTGATCAAGTGATATGGAGCCGTCTAGCTGAACCTGGCCATTTAACGGTACTACACCGGTTTGGCTAATAGAAGTACTCTTAATTGGCACAATATGACGAGCGGACACCTCTATTAATTCCCGCTGTTTGTATCGCAAATAAGTGTCATGCAGGGTAGTGAGCCTCACCCGCTGCGGTTCATTCTGAAGCCGTATTTCCCCATCAAGGTTAAATTCACCGTCCAGCGACGGCGTGAGATTGATTTCATGGACGCCGAATTCATGGAGCACTTTCATTACGAGCTGAATTCTTTGTAAATGGACAGGACCATCCCTGTTATAAAAACCGTTTAGAAACCGATCCCCATTTAACAAATACTCTCCATCTAGCCGGACATCTTCCCCTATGGCACCGGCGCCTGCTTGTGCCCAAGGGTTTGATGTGGTAGCTATATGGACGTTAATAATGAAAGTATTAATAATCTCCCGATCTAGCAAAAAGTTCCCTTCATAGATAAATCTCTCTAACCATGATCGAGTGTTTTTGGTTGGAGAAATTATATTCTTGATTCTTCGTCTGGCTGCACGATCTGTCTCATCATCAAAGCCAAATACTATAATGAAATGATATGGGTTGCCGTTATATTCAAACCATTCAACAACTTTATTTTTGATACCAATACTGCTCAAAGCCTTCTCCACCGCTAAAGGAGTTCCTTTTTTACGGTGCAAGCTGATGGAAGCTTGGACAACAGCTCTCTTTTTTTCAACAGGCAAGGATACGTCATAAAAATCAACATGCTTTTCGTAAGCAAGTAGATCTAATAAATGCTCGGGGACATTTTCAGTGTCTACTAGATTGGAAAGTGCTTCGGCCTCTCGGTATGCCTCTTTTAGTTGAATTTCGGCAGCTTCGGCAATAGCAACCAAAACGGGATCCTGTATCAAGCTATACGGCAATAAATTTAACAATGCGTTTTCTTGAACCTTAGTCATCGGCAAGCCCTCTATAAATAATGTTAGAAGCGACTTCGACAGCAACTTCCAGCTTATCAACTTTGATAAACATAGGGGAATTGACAGACACTCTTGATGCTCCCGCTTGTTTTAAGCGTGCAATCAATTCAGAGAAATCAACATCCCGTCCCATTTTTGAACGTTGCCATATTAGGTATTCCTGATAGGCCTGGTTCACTTGTTTTTCAATAATCCTTGAAACGGCCGCATTGGATTCCGCTATCCAATATTCAACTTCAGACGTATAGTTAATATTTGTAGGGGCACCGACACGAACAAAGTCAGTTAACGGCCGTACCTTCCTATCCATTAGAATAGACTCCACATGTTCAATTTCTTCTTGCACTGGCAGTCGTCCGTTTGCCATTAGAATTCGAACATCGACCACACCCGGTTCCGATGAGTCCACTTTGACATCCACAATTTCCTGACTGGCAGATTTGGCCCAATAAATATAAGCCCCATCTGGACCTGCAACCGAAAAACTTTCCGGAGCAAGCCGAATCCGTTCCGCATAAGCGTCATCAGTTTCTTCCTCTGCTCCACCTGCTGAAATTGTTGTATTCTGAACCAACTTCACGTACGGCAGGGGTTCGACAAGTATTGTAATTTCACCAGGTAGAAATCCATTCCCGATGTCACCTGGCTGAGTGCATACCGCACCGACTGAAAATAAATGGACCCCTTTCGGAATTACTTTCGGTTCTATTGTTTCAAAATAAATATCTTCGGCAACTAAAAAACGTGTGCCCGCCGGAATTGACAAGGCGTCCACCCTATCTTCCTCCAGCACAAACGCCATCGTAGTCTTGGAAAACTTTGCTGGCAAACGCTCCGTAGACATCTCGACCCCCATATGATCGAGCATATTATCCTCGGCATAAGACAATCGATTTTGTCTCAGCCCATGTTCTAATTTATTCCGCTCAATAGAAACATAGGCAGCTAGCCCTTGAATGAATTTTCGGCGAGGATCCGCACGTTGGAGTATGACACCAGTTTTATCCTCGACATGCAACAGCATTTCACGTTCAACCAATTCTGGAGCTTTTTCCAGAAAATAAAGATCAGGTAAATTAAACCGGCTCACGTATGCTCACCCTCACTTTCGGGATTAACTTTCCTTTTAACCCGTCACCGTCAAAAATAACTTCCTGGACTATTGCACGCGGCTCAAAAGCATGAATGGCTTCCGTCAATTGGGAGGCTTTGCGGGCTTTTGCAATATGAATCGGGGAATCAATCTCCATGATCCAACCAAATGCACGATCAAGCGGGCAGCTCATTAATGGCGTGGACAATATAAAAGCGACGTTCTGCAGAACTTCTTCTACACCCGTCGCTCCGAAATTTATGCTTTTCATAGGTTCAACTTCATACACGCTATCACCCTTTCTTCAAAGATGAATATTGACCGCTCGCCGTAATATATTTCCCACCACCAAGCGAATACCAGCCGTTCTTCTCATCCAGAACGGTAAACTTATCGCCTTTCATAGCATAGCCAATTATCTTGTGATTTGCCCCCGGCCCACTACGTATATGAACAGATTTAACGGTGATCGTCATCGTCCCTACTTTTGGTTTAGATGAAACTGTCGAAGGGGCTAGTTTGGTATTTGAGGTTGTTTTTTTGACTTGGACCTTCCCCTCAACGTACTCTTTCAAGGAAACGGTGACTTCAGCGGATAAGATGTTACCGAGCTGATCAATATTCTTTAAAGCCTCCGAAAGTTCAGTTATCACAAATTTATTTGGAGCGATTGGTTTATTTCCCAGAATAAAATGAGCAGCCATACCTCTATCGTTCATCTTTTCGAGTTTAGCCATTTCTTTCATGGGATTGATTCCGTTTTCTGCACGCAATAATAATTTGTACTTTAAATCATCCAAACCAGCACCTTCGAACTCCAATTTCGCCTTTTGTCCCTGAATCTCATGCTCAGCCCAACGCGATCTATTATTTTTCTCCAGCTCACTAAATGACAACATCTTTTTTGGAGAAACTTCAAATACTACCTCGCCATAACTTCCGATAACAGCCAACGCGATCACCCACTTTTCGGACTTAGCTGTCCTTCATTAGACAAAAGTCTACCATCTAATGTGACGACTCTGCCAAGGCCACTTTGTATATGAATATCACCAACGATATTGACAAGCAGCGTGTGAGTGTTTGTGTCGTATTCAATATTGCTTCCGTCCTCGAACTCGATGTAATGTTTCTCCTGCTTATTTCGAGGTGGTGGGGTTTCTTCGGAATATAAAGCACATACAATAAAACCTTCGCTTCTCTTTGTAAAAATACACAGCACATGCTCGCCAATTTTGGGCAGACTGTACCTTTTATTTTTCAATGTCCAGTTATGGCCAACGCGCAAAGGTGCAGACACTTTATCATCTTGCTCCTCTAACCTCACCCGGGCCGTCGCATTTACCGGGTCGATTGAGACCACTTCTCCTACTTGCGCACGCATTAATATCCCTCCAAGCACTTGCGTAAATCGAGAGTAATTTTGCTTTTATTATGAATTACTTTGGTGACAATATATTTGCCATTCAGACGGCCAAATTCACTTAGAGTGAATGTCATACCCGCATCAATATGAATCTCACTAATAACCACTAAGTTGACAGTAGTGGCATTCTTATTTGCATCCCGCAATCGTTTCTTTGCCAGTTTATAAGCTTCTGCAACGGATTTGACCTCATCTTTGACAATGAGGGTACGGCCTACTTTCGGGGCTTTGGGTGGGGCGAATGTTGCTTTGATAGTTTTCTTTTTTGAAGCCGCGTGAGACTGCACACGACAATCTTTATAAGTGCCCGTTAGCGTTGTTTTAAAGCTCCAATCAAGCAACTGTATTTTGCATGTATCTTTACTCCGACGGTAAATCGTGTCAACGACAGGCTTTGCTTCGTAATCGGCCTCATCCAAAATTACTATGGATTTATTGGAGAGCTTCAGACATAAACCTTCGTCTTTGCATAATCGATGTAAGAAGGCCAAGTCTGTTTCAGATTCTTGCTCATATCGGTCTTTTTTGGGATTATCACTAGATTGCCAATGCAGCTTCAGTTTGTTGACTTTTGCAATATCACCTGCAACCTGTTTCAGCGTTGCCTTTTCCCATGCTTTCGATTTATGCTCTCCTCGAATAGAGGTGGATTCCGGAACGCTGAGCGCCTTGATCGTCATACGAGTTCCACCGCTTTGTCCACTTAACTCGTCCACTTCGAACTTGCCGAGTTTTGTTTTCAAGACGCTCTTATTCCAATGTTTTCGAAGATGTTCCACATTCAGCAAGGAGCCTTTTGACGGAAACCAATCGTTCAACCATTTCACCATGGCGTCTTGCACAACAAGTTGCAGATCGTCAATCTCGCCACTCAGATTGTCGGTATAAGTCCAATCAACCAAATCATCGCCAAGTTCCTCTGTTAATTTGATGTTGTTATAGATGACACTTAGATCAGTCCGTCTCGCATTGGTCATAATTCATCATCATCCCCTAACCAATCCGGCCGATCGGTATATATGGATGTATCGATATCTGGGACATTCAAAATGACAGCGCCAGAAAAAATGACAATATCTTTATGCTCGGGGTTTGCTTCCAAAAGCAAAGGGAGCAAATACTCGCTCCCCCATAACCTATACGCAATCAAATCCCACGTATCACCCTGTATTGTTGTATATTTATCCATCATAACTCACCCTTGAAGCGCCGCCGCCCGGCAATTGAACATTGTTGATTCTGGATTCCAAGCCATTTAATGCAGCAATCACCCGCTGGCCGGCTGATTGGATACCTTGCAAAGAAGAAATCCACCCGCTTGCTTGTCCGATTTGCGAAGCCAGGACAGACATATTGTCGGAGGCCAGAGTTGCGTTTGATTGCAAGTTAAACAGGGAGCCGTACAACATGCCGCTCACCTGGCTTGTGTAAGCCGTGATGTTCGACATGTTATCGGATGCAAGATCGACATTTGTTTGAAGTGGTTGGAACGATTGAAATATTTCGCTTGCTTGGCCAGTATGCTTATCCAAGGCCAGCATGTTGTTTGCAATTGAATCTGTACTGGTCGATAATGCCGTCAAGCTTGTATTGATGTTGGTAACGGTAGACGTCAATGCGCTTGTGGAAGCATTTAATTGTATTGGTTCTGTTGGTTGTGGCAAAGACGGAGCTGACGCTGGTGCTGCTACCGCAGTAGGCGTGCCGCCACCGCGGGCTGCGTCCACAGCCTTACCGCCGGCCCATTTCCCGCCTAAGTATCCAACGGCTCCACCAAGGAAGCTTCCAATTGCCGTACCGATCCCTGGAGCGATAGCTGTTCCGATTGCAGCCCCTGCTTTGGCGCCGCCTAGACCACCACCCAAACCGCCAGCTGCCTCTCCGCCAGCTTTGGCTTTATCTTTAGATTTAAAAATATTGAACCCTTCTGCCAGCAGGCCCAAGGGCAATACTGCCTTGCTACCTACTTTTCCAACAGCTGATAATGCTTTTCCGCCCTTTTTTCCGACATTCGATAAAGCCTTTCCACCCTTCGCAAAAATATCTTTGCCCGTGCTAAAAACTTTGGACATGAGATTCGTTGATTTAGGACCGCTAGGTTTTGAAGTAGCCTTAGCTTTAGGACCGCTTGTTTTTTCAACCGGTTGTGTAACGGCTTTTGGCGCACCTTTAGGATTTCCCTTTGCTTTTTTTGTGCTATCAGGAGAGAGTGTAGAAGCTGTATTCTGAGCAGAAGATGCAATGGCCGTCTTTTTCACGCCCCGCTTTTCCATCGCCCACTTGCCCGCGCCCATAGCGCCTTTTACTACTTTTCCGCCGCCGAGCATCCATGCGGCCGCACCCAAACCGAGCGCTCCGGTAACATTCCCTTCCAATGCAGCGTTAAGAGATCCGCCGATGGCTCCGGTGAACGCAGCGATCCACGTCTTTGCTGCTATTTCACCAAGTTGGGCGAAAATCCTACCCATAGCCTCTCCGCCACTACCGCCTAGCCATTCCTCCATTTTCTGAGTAGCCGTTTCCAAGGAGTACACTATCTTATCGCCAAGATCCATATTTTTGAACTTTTCCGCTTTCTCGAATGTCTCTAATTCCTGGCCGTAAGCATCCCAATTTACAACATTTGTCGGGTCGGGCATTCCCTCTTTTAATTGAGCACCGTAAGAATCCCAGTTGACAATATGAGTAGTATCTATTTCGACTGGGGTTGCGACTGTAAACGGAGCTAAAATGTCATCAAGCGCTTTTGCTACACCCTGTCCAGCCGCCTCAATTTCTCCCATGTTGTTTTCAATCATGGAAGTGATGCCTTGGAAAACATCTTTTCCTACATCAAGGATCGGTGTTGCAAAGGCGATTTGACCAGATTCAAAAGCTCCAAAAAGTTCTTCTTTCGCACCGGCGAAGTTATCTTTCATGATAGCCGCCGCACGGGCCGCCGATCCAGCCGAATTTTCCAGAGCATCCGTCATGTTGTCAATATGTTCAGGGCCAGCCTTCATTAGGGCCAAGAAACCACTTACTGCCTCGGTTCCGACAAGTTTCGCAATAGTTGCCACTTGATCGGCTTCCGACATGTGGGCAGTTGACTTTGCCAAATCATCAACAATAGCGGAAAGAGACTTTGCCCGGCCACTTGAATCTTTAATGGTGAAACCAAGCTTTTTCATGATTTTTTCTTGCGCTTTTGCGGGGTTATTTAATGCCAATAAAGATGCCCGGAGAGCAGTACCTGCATTCCCGCCTTCAAGCCCGGCATCCGTCATAATCCCTGCGGCAGCTGCAACTTCTTCTAATGATATTCCCAGAGCCGCAGCGGGGGCACCTGCATACTTAAACGTCTGTGCGAGGTCGTCAATTCCTGCCGCAGATACGTTCGCGGACATGGCAAGCACGTCCGCTACACGAGATGCCTCGGTGGCTTCTAAACTCCACACGTTAATGGCAGTTGCAACTGTGTCTGAGGTGAGTGCTAAATCTTCACCTGACGCTTCTGCAGCAGCTATAATTCCCGGCATTGCACCTATAATTTTGTTCGCATCGAATCCCTTGGCTGCTAGCTCATCCATGGCAATTGCCGTTTCACTGGCTGATAAACTTGAACTGGCTCCTAGCTCCAAAGCAGTCTCACGCATGGCCGCCGCTTCCGCTGCTGTGGCTTCCGTCTTCGCCTGGACCTTTGACATCTGGGATTCGAAATCCGCAGCTACATCAATAGACTTTATGGTCGCCGCTGTGACTGTCGTTGCAGCCGCGATTGCCCCGATGCCAGCAACAGCTTTCGTCTTGTCCCATCCCTTTTGAAATGACGATTTCAAGGAATTGATCCGTCTTTGATTACCTTCTAACAGTTTAAGTTCAGCATTGATCTTTGCTGTTTCGGCCCTGTATTGTGATTGATGGATTTTGCCTTGCGAAAACTCACGACCTAGCTTCGCTAGTTCTTTTTTGGCCGCTCTGGACTTGTGCTCCAAATCATCAATACTGCCAATTGCACTTTTAAACGCGCTTCCGAGAGATGATCCGACTTTACCGGCAATTTCTATGGTCATTTCCATAGCTTTTTTAGCCATCGTCTTCACCCTCCTCTTCAACAGCTGTCTCTATCCAACTTTGCAATTCAAACAATTTGAGAGATTGCCAGTAAGGAATAGGAGTATAAGTAACGGAGGAGAGCTTAAAAAATACTTTACGAAAAGCTTGAGCCCCCCCACCTCCTACCATCGGACGAAAAAATTTCGCACTTGAAACACCATTTCCAAAAAGTCAGCCCCGTGAAGCCTTTTCAAATCATCAGGCAGTACACCAGTTGCACGTGAAGCTATTTTTAGCAAGGCATCCTGATTGTAAATGTGATCAAATCCTCCCGGGTGACCATCCAAGCGCATTTCACTATCAATGCTTAAGATATCAGTACCCGTCATGTTGGAAAAATCCAGATTCAACATCTTGATTTCCTTACCATCCAATGAAAGAGGCTTTCTAATTGGCATATTGATTACAAGTGGATTATGCTCAGTTTCCACTTGGTTTTCCTTCGTTTCCAACTCTTCTGCAACATTGTCTTTAGTCATATTTTCTGTCATTATGATTTCCTCCCTTTACATTCCTAAAGCAGTTCTTAAACCTGCAAGAACATCTACTCCGTCTACCATGTAGATGTAATTCGTTCTGTCATATTCGATTAATACTTTTTTGTCACTTTCAATCTTCAGATAAAGTACTTCAATTTCAGTTGACCCTTCATATGGACTTCCCTTCGCAGCCTTGCCGAAATCGTGTTTCACTACATGCCCTTGCACCAATACTCGATTGGCAACGAATTTATGTTTGCCGGAATCGTACTTCTGGTCCGCTAATCGGCAATCCACTTTAACAGCTTCTTGTTTATAGAAATCTGTCATGGTCTTGTCAATGGTTGCTGTCCAGTTTATTGTCAGTTTCATAGATTGTAAGTGTCCGATATTCGGAGATTCATACTCACCCAGTACGCCAGCCGCACTTACAGTTTCTGTCATAGCGTCGAGGGATGGGAGTTGCAAATCTCCAATCCCTTTTCGCTCAGGGCTATCATTGACATATACACGGAAATCATTTAATTTCTCTGGAATAATGCTCACTGTTGGACCTCCTCTTATTCAACAAACAAATTATCGTAATAATTCGCGTCGAATTCTAAAATGTTTTCAATATCTTGCGCCGGTGTCGGCTCCGCTACGAAATACCGAAAACGCAATTTCCCACTGATTAAATCGGTTTTGGGATTATCCTCTTGACGGAACTCCACACGACCACCAAGCAGCACTTCCTGGGATTGCAAGCCGTTCAACCACATATTCATCGTATCGACAATCGAGTCGACCAACCGTGGACGAATCGGACCATCTACCTTGCTCCAGGTCGTCAGGATAATGGAGTTGGCCAACCAGTTATGCGTGATGCGGACTGGGATGAAAATATCCTTTACATCCGTGTTTGCAGGAAAAGCCCCTGTATTGTTCCCCCATGCCTTGAATCCGCCGATGAAATTGAGAGCTGTCACGATCCCTTGACTGTTCAGCAACTCCGCTTGGTCCGGCCCAAGATCCACTTCCTCATACTCTCCCTCTGCCTTTTCAATGAGCATTCGATTCATGGATAGGTTTTTGTTGGAGGGAGATTCATGTGGATAATCCCCATTGTCCGCAGCCGTCTCCACGATTCGGAATGCCAATTGGGTGGACAGATGGTACACATTGTCGCCCAATCCAATCAACGGCCAGCTGACAATCTCATTCGTTCCCGTATAATTATTTTTGTTTTTCCACTCGTTCGCTTTTGTATAAATATCCGCTTCCTTCGTATCAATATCCGCTAAAGATGCAGCACGGAAATACGTGTTGATGACGGAGGCCTTTGCTTTCATCACAGCTGCGACCATAGGATTTTTAGAAAACTTCGGAGCTAGTACCAGCCCTGGGACCATACCCGTTTTCGGGAATACGGCATTTAACAATTCCAAACCTTTTAACTTTCCGGTATTCACATCAGAACCACCGATAATATCATTCTCCGTAACCGCTTTGGGCGTTAAGCGTTTAAATGCAACATGCAGCTTTGTTGCATTATTTAACGGCACAATGACCACCTGCCCATCATCGTCGAACGATGCCACATAATCCTCCTCTCGCTTTAAAGGAGTCTCATCAGCCGCCGTCAACTTAACTTTCAACGTATCAAGCAGCACATTTTTCGCTTTGAGTGACGCTTTTTTATTTACAACCTCGACCTCTTCTTCGCCTGACTCGCTATGTTTATCAGGATCAAGGACGTTCACAAATATGACGGGCGCCACATTAAATTGCCGAAACGCCGCGTCCATTGCCTCACATAATGTGTAATCCTTCCATTCATCCGAATATCCAAGAGCCGCTTGCGCTTCTCCGAATGAGTAAGCCACGACAATGTCATTTACATGCTCAGTCGTTTTGGCCAAATGAATCGGTGCAGTACCGAATACAATTGGCAATGTCGCTGTAGCAACCACAGGCGTCAGCAATGACGTTGGCGCTTCAGTGACGCGTGAACCGTGTCTAAATGGCATTACGAATTCACCCCTTCAAAGTAATTTTTTACTTTGTTAAAAAGCATCGATTCAACAGAACTACTGTCAGTTACACGCTGTTCAAACCCCGAAAATTCACTCGTCGGGATAAATAGTTTTTTTAGCACCGGGCATTCTTCAAAATGTTCCTTCATATGAACCGGCAATCCACCTGTAAAAGACGCATAACGAGTCAACTGCTTCGTTGTCGGTCCAACATAAATAAAGACATCCGCTTTTTCCTGCGCGGATGTCTTTTTGTTCACTTCTTTTGTTGTGGAAGCCTTTCCGCTTTCCTTTTTAGTACTCATCTGGCCATGCACTCCTATTCCATTGAATTTGTGGCGTTTCGAATTCCACATCCATAATTCCATGCCAAGTCGGTCGCATTTGCTCCTCAAAAAGAGCCGATTCGATATTTCCAGTTAAATTGGCTGAGCCGATGACTTGTGCCTCTTTTAGTGCAAACTTGATTCGATTCATAATGGAAAGCGTATCCTTCCATCCATACTGCTCGTCACGATTATAAGTTCCGACCAATAACCTAAATCGCATCGTATTTTTTTTGTGAATCTCATCCGACTCCCCTAAATACCGCACAATGACGAATGGATAATCCTCTTGTTGCGTATCTTTTTCACCCCGTCGGTTCTCCTTTGGGGGCAAATAGCCTTCGTGAACAGAAGGGGCCATCATGACGTTTCCGTCTTTTGTTTGATACCGCATTTCAGATAAAGCATTCTCAATAAAAGCAACTAGCGTCTTCAAAATATCTAAGGAATACATAAGCTACCCCCAAAGCATTTTTCCTAAAGCCTTTTCCAGTTCATGGCTCAACTTTTCCGCAATGACTTTATCAACATCCTCCACCACGTCTTCATTGCCGTACATTTGTGGGAGAGAGGGAGAATATAATCCTCTGATGGGCGTTCGACTTTTACCGACACGCTCAAAAACATTGATGTGTGCATTGTTCATTTGCGAAACAAAGGCACTATCAATACTTTTATGGCTATTGGACTTCATAACCCTCGCTTTAACTCTTGCAACATCCGGTATTTTAGGGATAGTGTCAAATTTAATGAGCGGAATTGGGGTTCCTGTCGATTTCAAGATGGCTCGCAAATAGGAGGGTGAAGCTCTAAGTATCTTCAAATCCTTTAGAGCACCCAAACGTTCAACCGAATACACTTTTCTAACAGAAGTAGCAGCACGCTGTTTTCCCCGTACTGCACTAGAGTTTATCGATCGGGCGAGCACCTGGTTTGCTTGTTCCGGGGTCCGACTCAATAATCTTTCGATTTGATTCGCTTTTTTGATGTCTATATGAATCATGGGAACTACACCTAACTTTCATTGGCCGTTACGACTATCTTGATAACGCCCGACTCGTCGGTTGCTTCTTCCACGTAATAATCTTCGCCGTCCAATGTTATCCTGCTATCGATTTTCGGAAGAAAGAAATCAGAAGTTTTAACGTAAATCGTTTTATAGCTCCTGAACACTTCCTGGCTCGCATGCAATTGCTCACGGGAGTAGCCGCTCAGTTTATCGTCTGCCTGTGTCGCAACGACAACAAGTGCCAATTGTTCGCCTTCCAACTCGTGAGTAGTAGCCATTTCATCGAGATTAAAAAAAACATCTAAATCTTCATCCGCGAAGTCTTTAAACGTTCTACTCGTCATTGGACTCATCCTCCAGAAGATCATCCGCTTTCCCTTGATTGATGATTGCTTCAATGACTGATTTTTTAGTTGTAGTACCTGCCAGATCAACACCGACCGCCTTCGCTTCGCGGGCTAGCTCTTCAGCATTGTATTCTTCGTCTAGTGCAGCACGCAGTTCTTCGAAAAGTTGGGGATCAATCGCTTTTTTGTCTTTGGCCGTATGCTGAATTTTTATTTCCTCATCTGGCGAGATGACATACTCCGCAGATTTAAGATTCACCAAGCGCCTGACATCTTCTTCTGATAGCCCATCAATCAAAGCACCTTTTTTATAATCTATTTGATTATGGCGAATCGGTTCTAATGCTCTAATCATAATCAATCACCTCCATTATTGTACTTTTGCCACAAACCAGCTATCGACTTCTTTAGGAATCGGCAAAGGTTTTGAATTCAATTGGGCGATTTGACGAGCAGGATTCTTTTCAATCCACGTATCTGGTACACGTTCCGCTTCGAATGTTGTGAGCTCATCATCTTTGGCAATAGTAATTGACGCATATGCCATGGCAAACTCAGCGGAAGATGAAAGGAGTGTCACAGTTCCTTCTGGAACCATCGGCTTCATGTGACCGTCTTCGTCTAAATAGTACTCGTTATATTCGTAAATTTTTCCGATGCCCGGAATTTGGCCAATGTATGTCACGCCATTTGGCAAAGTCTCAATATTCAAGTCGCCAACTTTTAAATGACGCAGATTCAAGATGCCTTGGACATCTTTATGATTGATGAACGTGTCAACTACGTCCGCAGCCATGATGACGATATCGCCTGTGACATGCCCCCTTTGTTGGACTGTCCGTTGCCAGCGTTTGAGATCCGCGAGTGGCTTGGATGCTGGGTCATTCCATTTATCGGTTCCGGATAAGGTCTGCTTGTTGGTGAAATTAAAACCAATTTCATAACCTAACCCTTCCCCTTGGACGATAATCTGCCCATGGAATAGAGCTTGGGCGCACATTACCTCTTCCCGACGTGTCACCATTTCTTCCAATTCCAATAAATCTTTAACCAGCTTCTCGGCTGCGCGTTCATCAGGCGATTTAGCTGAATAAATATTTTCACCCATTGATCGCTTCATGATATCCGCAGCGGTCGTAACTTTATATGGCGCGACTAATGGAGGTGCAAATGTCTCAGTCTTGAATCCGGAATTCTCCACAAGCTTTCCGCCGATTCTTTCATTTACGAATGGCGCAATCTTACGGCTTCCTTTCTTAATGTCGATATCCACTTTATCCGTGGTGGAATATTCGCGGTTTTTAAAGAATGTATCCCGTAAAAAGGTGTTTGGTTTAGACATACGCTCAACAAATTTAAGCATGGTGCGTGGTTCAAAAATATCAATCTTTGTCATGTTAATTATTCCTCCTCTTGAATGTCCGCAGAAATTGCAGAGCGTAAATAAATCCCCTTGCCACGTAAAGCTACTTTATAAGAAGCAACTTCCGCATCTACTGGCAAAATAATTTTATTGGAATTGAACTCCCCTGCCACATAACAAACTGCTTTTTTCGATTCACCTACAGAGGTAGCGACAGCATCCGCCATAATTCCGTAAACATCATCAGCTGTCAAAGCTCCTGAAACAGCAACAGCCTGATGATTCTCATTTAGTGCAAACACTTGGCCAAGAGATAACTCTTGTTCAGGCGCGACGATAATTTCTTCTGTGACTACATGAGATTGATAGCCTGCAATTAGATTTTCATGCTCCAACACTCTTGCCATTTTATTTCACTCCTTTCAATCCTAAATTTCCGAGAATGTTATCAACAAAGCTATCCACATTTTCATTTTTCTGAGGGGAAGCGCCACTTTCTATTTCATTGAGTGGTTCTGCATCCTGTTTAATATTATTTAACAGAGTTGTCTTTTTCGTTTTTTCGTTTTTCAAAATTTCCATTGCAGTATCAGCTGCTGAAATACCAGATTCAAATTTGGCCTTATTAATAATTTCTTCGGAACCGGGGACAGCAATGTTTTCGATGTCTTGAATTCTTCGACGCTCGTTGGCCACGGCTTCTTCGACGATCTGATTGACCAGGTCTGGATGTTCATTTCTTAGAGTTTCTAAATCCATTTTATTTTTCGCTCCTTTATCAATGGGTTCTGGATTGGTTGAATTGAGAATACTTGCTCCGGCCTCATTAGCTAGCTGGATACGCATCTTGTCAATGACCTCTTTTGGAAGCATGCCATTTACTAGTTCTGGGAAATCAGCAGTAGCTACTGCGTCAATTTCTGTTTCAAACATAATTTCATCGATAAAACCAGCTTCTTTCGCTTCCGGGGCACTCAGCCAAGTCTCTTTGTTCATCATGGATGCAAGTTCTTCATCTGACTTGCCTGTTTTCGCTGAATATGTTGACATGATCGACTTGTTCACCTTCTGGAGCAAATCGCTTGTGGCATCCATTTCGCGATAGTCGCCTTGTGCAATAGCACTTGCATTATGAATCATAAAAGATGCAGTGGGAGACATCTTAACGATTGTTCCAGCCATTGCAACGACACTGGCAGCTGAAGCAGCCAAGCCGACAACTTCCACATTAACATTGCCTTTGAACTTCCTTAATTCCGTATAAATTTCAGAAGCCGCGAATACTGAACCGCCGCCACTGTTTATTACTACCTGAAGCTCCGATGATTGACTAGCAATGGCCTTATCAATGACTTTATTGACTTTTGATGGGCTAGTAGCAGGAATTCCAAACCAATCATAAATCCATTGTTCCGAATCTCCTACAATAGGGCCTCTAATTTCAATCTTCATCATCTTTCACCTCCTCTCGATCAAGCGTTTCATTATAAGCGAGATCAAGTCCACCCTCACGACGCATCCGCTCTTCCCGCACGCGTTGCGGATGATTTCTCCAATAATCGCCGCCCGTCAATTCGACTGTCTCTTTTGCCCGAGTGCTGAATCCATTATTCACGCGCTTTTCTGCGGCATTCACTTCTTTTAATGGGTCAAGCTGTCCTTGCGATGGTCCATTCCATTCCGCTGTTGCATATGCTTTACGAATCATCGGGTCCTCCAAAAAGCCAGGAGCATCAATACGGCCAAGCAGAATAGCTTCTGTCAGCCATTCCTCATAGATTGGTTGGCAAAAATAAGAAGCGAGCCAGCTTCTCCGCATTTTGAACATTTTCCACGCTTCAAGGAGAGCGCCGCGTGATGCTGAATATGAGGAAGTAAAATGTTTGAGCAAAAGCTCGTATGGCAACTCCAATGCCGAGCCGATTTGTCTACAAATGGAGACTACGAAAGGATCAAATGCTGCATTGTTCCGTCCGGGGTTTGTTGTAGTAACCTTTTCTCCTTCCGCCAAGGAGATGATCGCCCCTGGAGCCAATTCATAGCTCGTCTCATCATCATCATCCACACGTTCTTCATCTGGAATCCCTTGTCCGAACTGCGGCCCCTCGGTGTCTCCCGACTCAATAAATACGGTAAAAAGCGAAGAGACTAGGGCAGCCATTAATTCTGCTTCTGAATATCTGTCCAATTGCTTCAGACTTTCGATTACGGGAGACAAAACCGGAACCCCCCGCCGCTGCTCAGGTCGTTCTGATTCCATAAGATGCAAGATGTTTTGCCGGCCAGTTTTCGCACCGAACTTTTCAATCCGCGTCCATTCATTTCTCCCGAACGATTTACCAAGTGGATGATTTTTCGAAATATGGTACGCCGCTACTTCTCCAAAACTACCAAGCTCTATACCATTGACAATATTTTCTTTTGCACCTGATGGGGATGAAATTCTATCCGCTTCAATCAATTGAACGCGCAAGCCGTAAAAGTGCTGTCGATGATGTCTATATGGAAGTAAGGCAAAAACTTCTCCGGACATCAAAAAGGACAAAAAAGCAAGCTGTTGCAAACCGTAGAAATTTTGCATCTGCATTGAGTCACACATAAGTGAATCAGCCCATACGGAAAACTCACGCTCGACTTTCGTTTCCCACTCGTCTGCTTCCTCTTCGGTAATCCCTAAAAATTCATAATCCACTTGCGCATTCAGACGCAATCCTGCCCCGACTATATTTGTTCTCATTGTTTTAAGAGAGCCTGTCGCCAAAGGAGTATTCATGAACAAATCACGGGAACGTTCTCGCAATGTATCCAAGTTGTCTTCAATGTCTTCTTTTACGCTGCCGCCTTTGAAAATCCATCCGAGCATTGACTTTTTCCGTTTGCTCGCTCCGCTGTTGGAATACCCGGAATTCAAAAGCCCCAGTTGTTTACGTGCTCCGACTCGTTTTAATGCCCGCTCAGGAGATACGATGGCAACGGCTCTATCAATTGCATTCAATCATTTCACCAACTTTCACAAATCTCTCGGAACTACACGGGTAACTCGTCTGCTTCCCCTACCAGTGACCGCAGCCTCGGCTTTCACCAATTCTTTTTGCCAAAATTTAATCTGCTCGCGCACCTGCGCTAAATTGGCACGCTCAAGCCGTCGGTTGTCAATCATATAACTTTGCCCTTTAGCAATGGCCTCTTCGGCATCCAGCCAGATTTGCAGCCGCTTTTTCACTTCCGTGACTGAAAATGCCACATCGATCACAATCCTCTCGAAATCGTTTTCCTTTTTCTCCGCTTGCGTTTGGCCGCTTGTGTGAAAACACTACCGTTCAATTTGTTGTCCTTCAGATAATGCAAATCTGGGTTCAATATTCTAAGAGCAGCCGTCGCATAATTTCGCAAATCCAACGGTTCATTTCGCACACTAGACGTTCTTTTCACCCATTCATGACGGGGCTGACCATTAATGAAGCGAATTCTCTTATATTCCGAAGTGAGACCAATAAAAAAAGCCTCGTCATACCCTTTTTCCTGCTCAATCGGAAAATGGCAATAACCCGGCTTGTCCTCAAATTCATTTCTTAACCTCGAAAAGATCAAATCCTTCCCTTCATTAACGCCCAGAGTGAACAAGTGGACATTTTGACGCCCCACCTTGGAAGGTTTATTAATGTACGCAACACCTGTTCCACCTTTTCCTTTGACGGCGAATATACGACGATGTTCTCTCGCTTTACAAAAGTCATACACTTCGCTTGTATAATGGCCGCCGCTATCAATACATGTTGCAGTTACCGACATGTGGGATCCGTCATTGGATAGCCATTCCTTTTGCAGAAAGGCATCCAGTTGATTCCACACGGCCTCTTGACCCGGATCTCCATAAAAAATCTTGTAGGAAATACCCCAACTAATTTCATCGATGCCCCATCCGACCACTTCGACTTCCAACCGATCATTTTGAACGTCGACGCCAGCAGTCAAGACAAGAACGCCATCAGGAATATCGCAGTCATAGCGCTCTCTACGAGCAACCAATTTGGCGTGATCCTGTTCATTGGTGTTTTCTTCCCACGACTCCCCTAACGTCGTATTCTTCCACGTTTTAAGGTTTTCGGTTCCTTTGCGCTTCGCTTCTTTAAATTCTGCGATAATCTTGGTCCACGATTCCCAAGGGGAAGCAAGTGCGTTCATATGAAACCCGCGTTTTACAGCATCCGGCTTTCTGGCAATCCACTTTCCTGATTGCGATTTCCATTCACTTTCAATATGGTGCTCCTTACAATGCCGGCATTCCATCCCCACGGGCTCAAACCTAATTTGCGTCCATTCATATGGTTGGAATTGACCGCAGCTAGGACAGGATATGCACCATTGCTCCATCGTGCTCTCTTCATATTCAGCTTCAATTCGTGATTCATTTTTTTTTGTTGGAGTGGAGACGGATATTTTTTTCCGGTTCCAAAACGTCTTGGTACGTTTATGGGCCAAAGATAGAGGGTCTCCCTCCGTCCCTGCCGATATGGGAAAGCGATCGACTTCATCAGCGAGAACAATTCGTATTGGGCGTGATGCCAAACTAGCTGGAGAGTTTGCCCCCACTAGAGAAATATGACCGCCTGCAAACTTCTTATGCAACAACGTATTATTCCCATCTCTCGACTTTGCATCAGACACCTTTTTACTCAAAGCAGGCGTGTCCCGAATCATGGAAGCCAGCCGGTCCTTTGAATAGGACTCGGCCATTTCCAATGTCGGCAAGACCAATAACATGGGCGATGGATCATAATCAATAAAATATCCGATGATGTTATTCAAGATTTCGGATTTCCCTACTTGCGCACTAGACATCACCACAATTTCCTCTATGCTGGCATCGTTGACGGCGTTCATGATCTCTCGCTGGTATGGCGCCCGATCTGTGTTCCATTTTCCGTATTCCGCGGAAGATTCCTGAGAAAGCACACGCTCTTGATCCGCCCACTCGGACACTTTTAATTTCGGAGGAGGAGCAACTAAACTAGCCGCCTTTTGAAACAGCTTTAGCGTCTGCTTCTGCGTCAATCTCCGCCACCTCCACAATGCTACTCTCATATTCCACTAATTCCACAAACAGAGACGGATCGTATGTCGCCAACTCCCCCAGCGCCTCATGTATGTTTTGCTCTAATATCGCTTCGATATATTTGGGATCGTCCTTATTCACCAACATCAACGCAACCTTTGTGGGGAGAGAAAGCATTTTGGAACGAAAGGCCATCACCATATGATTTAGAACCTTTTCGACTTCTTCGGAACGGTGCATTTCGTTTTTTATATGGGCAAGCTCAATTTCTGCTTTTTCACGTTTCGCTTTTTCATGCAACCACTTTTCGTAATCGAGTGATTCGGCTACATCGTTTTCATCCAATCCCTCGGATGCCAATTTTAAAAACGTTACGTATTTACCGACCGTATCGATCAAGTCAAATCGGCCATAACCGACGCGTGCGATTACACCTTCTTCAACTAACTGACGGACGCGCCGTTCAGTCAGATTGAACATCTTTGCAATCGCACTTGTATTGACTACCAAATCATTAACCGGCGTTTTCGCCATTAAAAATCACCCCACTTTGGAAGGAAAGCTCATTTCACGCATTTTTGTGTCTAGAAAAAGCCCGCGAGTCGCCGTCCCGCAGGGCGTCATTATTGGCCAGAAGGACCCGTCTTTTTTGAAATTGTTTGTGAATATCACACAATTCATTTCGGTTTTTTTGAATAAAAAACAGGCGCACCCTATGGCATGCCTGCATCAATGACAAAGAGCGACGCCTCGACAACACACCGAAGCATCGCTCATCACACGTTCGTATTTACTTATCACACACTACCATAATAACACATACAAAAACAAAATCTCTGTCATTATTCTCCCAAAAGTCTCCCACTTTTCTGTCACTCTCATAAATTATTTGGTACTTACTTACATTACTCAGCCTTTTACATGATATTATTACATTAACATAATACATATTCTGTTAAAGTCTATAATTACGTAGAAAGCCAATCCTGCCAATACTTCAAACAGCTTTTAAAAAATGAGTTTTACAAGCCCTTATTTTGTAAAAGTCTTTACTATACTAAAGTCCGCTTTAATCATTTAATCGAAAAAGCCAGTCTGCATTTCCGTAAAAAGACAAAATAAAAAACGCCGCATAAGCGACGTCGATTTACTCCATCATTCCGTTTTCAGTATCTCAGTTTTTTGTATGCTGCTTCGATGGCATCCTGGTTAACACCGATATATTTTAGAGTAATGTATTCAGCGCTATGGCCAAATATATCTTGAAGCAAAGCGACATCTTTCGTAGCTTGATAGAGGTGATAACCAAATGTTTTTCGTAATGTGTGCGTGCCGATTTCGGCTAAGCCAGCTGTATGAGCAGCTTCCCGTAAAATATTATATGCTTGGACACGGGTAATTGGGCTGTTCCGTCCTTGTCTGCTTTTGAACAAATATTCATCATCCGACAAATCTTTTATATACTTGTCAATAATCTTTCGTAATTCTGGCAAAACCGGTATTCGTTTGACCGAATTGGTTTTCTGTGTTTTTTGTTCCCGTATATACAAGACGGATTTACCTCGAACATCTTTTATTTTGAACCGTAAAATGTCTGAAATACGCAATCCGGTATAAATGCCAAAGCAAAAGAGAAGTTCGTTCCGAGCGCTCTTCTCCGATAAGATCGCCCGCACCTCTCGAACTTTTTCAACCTCCCGGATTGGTTGAACAAAGTTCATTCCTTGACCCCCTCGTGCTCATAAACTTCTATTCCCAGGCCGATTGCCAATTTATAAAGTGCTCGTCTCCGGATACGATAATACTTACTCTCTGACATACGCATTTCCGTATAGATTTCATAATTATACATGGGTTCCACTTCAAGGTATGCCATGAAAATGATTTGCCGTTCGATTTTCGACAGCTTGCAAAATCCTCGATTGAACCATTTCAAAAACCTCAAATATTCTTGCTTGAAATCCGCCATTTTTACTGCGGCATTTTCAACACTGGATTGTTTGATATTGGAATAGTTCGGCATTTCCAGTGTATATTTTGCTGTGATCGACGGCATCATTTCTTCATGGGTCGTTAACATATAGGTCCGGTATTGTCTTAGTGTGTCCTCGACTGCATCCTGCGTTGCTTTGCCATCAATATTGACAAGTAAATCTTGCATCACGGTTCCCCCTTTATTTTCTTCTAAATGCTCCATTTACCCGCTTATAAATATCACGCTTAATACCCATCAACTCCTGCAATTCTCGTTCCGTAAATTTTTCAGTTTTTTTCTGGCGCGCTTGTTTCCTATTGGTTTTTTCACCTTTCCAAAAGCCCTTTTCTTTAAGTTGATCTTGCAGAGTCCTCATTGGATCACTTCCTTCTTTAAAATGAAAAAGGGACGACAAATGAAGCAGCAAAACGCTGCTGTCAAATGTCGCCCCCGGATCTCGGTCAAGCCACTTTTAAACGGATATTTTCTTATTTTCTTCAATTCGAATCACTTTATCATCCATTAATACTAAACTTGCTGTACCATAAGCAGGCATATCGTAAATGATTACGTTTCCATCTTTTTTAAAATACAGCTTTTTATCATCCAATAAATCTGAAAGCTGTTCCATGATTTCTTCGCTCATTCGGACTCCCCCTGTGATATAATTGATGTGAGATTGGCAGGAGGAATCCTGTCTTTTTTATTTTCCAAACCACCCGCCGGTACGCGGTCGAATACTCCCCTCTTCTGCTTGGTCCATAATCAGCAGCGCGACGCTGATCAGATTACACCCAAATTCTTTGGCAATATCTTCGCCCGACATACCAGAACGCCACGGCTCACGGAACCGAAGAACCTGATAGCCGTCCCAATACCATTGCACATCAGCATTTTCAAGCAGGACATGGGAGTCTTCATGTTTTAAGGGCTTCACCATTTCTGGATGCTCCTTTCTCCTTAGTTGACCTCCATGTCTTTCTTAATTAATCCAGTTTCCACAAAAGCCTCCATGATTGAATTAATCAAATCTTCTTTGGGAATATCCATGGTTCCCTTAACTACTTGCAAACCGTCAAGGCTCAACTCTTTTTCTTTTTCCAAGCAATGCTTTTCACTCCAATAAGCACATTTGCCACTAAACTGACGTTGGAATTTATCTTCTTCAGGGTTGTAGTAAAAAATGGGCTCATTGCTTTCCCAGCCACCCAAACACAAGACCCACGTCTCTACTTTCGCCATTTCAATTTGTTCTACCACCTGCTTCACTCCTTTGTGTTATCTTCGGAACGAACGTTAGTCTGACGAAAGAGCAATGAACGGCTTGCCTTTCCAATGTTCCTTTACCACCGACCTCAAGGTCTCTTTGCTTGTCCGTGTTTCGTCTGTCCATGCTTCAAAATCGAGCGGCAATTCCGTTGGTTCGTAATCGTAAAACGCATCGTCATCACTTAGACCTGTTTCTTTCCGGTAGTAATTCTTCGCTTGCTCCAATGATTCAGCAGCTACAGCATCGTATTCGTTCAATTGAAATACTTTTACACTTTCCAAATTAATCGCTCCTTTTGTTTCGTATTTTGTTCGTACTGTTCAGTAACTTAACTTTTGCCCACAACCTGAGCAATATTTTCCGTTTACATTAGATTTACATATTGGGCAAGCCTGACTTGATGTTTCTGTTTTAATTACTTTTTGTGATGTTTGCCTTTCTATAGATACCAACAACGTCTCTAATAATGGCTTTTCAAAACGTAGTGGAATCCATTGTATTCCGTAATTTTCTTCAAATTCTCGGATTCCGGATTGTGCTTTTTCTTTTAATATCTCAACCCTTGCTTTTTCTAAATCAGCAAATACATCACCTTTCACTGAATTTCACTCCTTCACATAATCCGTCTACTGCGAAACTACTTTTTAACACCAGTAATGTTTTCGATTGTTCCAACTTTCTGAACAACCTTAGTTAGTCGATCAATATAGCCTTCTTTGTAAATGGTTCCAGCGTCATACTCCTTGACATGGAATTCAAACATTGCGATACATAATTTTGATTCCGCGGACTTACTGCATACCACTTTTTCCAATGCCGTCAATCCTTGTTTGCTATGCAACTTGGTACCAGACCGTTTAAGAATTTTATTGCGTTGACGTTTTTTCATAAGTTCATATTCACACCTTTGCAAATTCCGTCTACTACTTACCAATACGTCTCTCATACTCCTGCAACAATTCCCGATCAGTCATATTCTCAAATGCCGATCGGTTCCATCCAGTCCACAGGGTTAGCAAGGCGATGAGTTCTTCACGTTGACCGGGTGTCACGGCAAATCCTCCGCTTTCACAAATACCCCGTTTACCATTTTGCCCGTCCGGTCCTTAATCTCTTCATAAGCGATACCTGCACACTCCTCAATGGAGGTTCCTAACTGCATAGAGAGTATGGTCAGGACGACGTGTGCATCCCCGATACCGTCCTTCGCTTCGTCAATATTTCCTCTCGCCAGAGCAGCAGCGATTTCTCCGATTTCTTCCATGAGTTTGAGCATTTGATTGTTGGGGGTGGCCATATCGAGCCCTCGATGAATGGCCCAACTGCGAATGTGATCGGTAGTATCTTGGATGTTCGGAACTTTCAAATCTTTGTAATTAGGATTTTTCATTTCGTTTCCTCCCTCTATGCTCCAACTAAAAAATCTGTAATTGATGTCGCTGATCTGTTGGACCAACTTATTTCTGTTATGTCCGTGTTTTTAATTGCGTAAGCCATCATTGCCTTTGGCGCGTCAGGATCTATATAGCCCCACCCGTTTATATCAAGATATTTTTTAGGCTTTAAACTGAAACAACATAAGTAAGGCATATCTTCATCTCTAACGACATACTGATATCCTTTTTCATTCAGCTCTTTTAATAGAGTGATTGTTTCTTCTCGATTATTGAGATTCATGTTTTCATCCCATCTTCTATATCGTGGCCAGCCATCGCCGTTTCCCAAGAAACTGTTTTTATCGGCCCGTTGAAAAGGTTCAGAATTTCATCTTTCCCTTTGGTATCTTCATAAAAATAATCATATCCATGGAGCGAAAAGTGAACTCTACTCTTTACCAGCGAAGGGGTGTATCCACTGGTGATCCGGAGCCAATGAAACTCGGAACTCAGTTGGCAATGTATGAGCTCCTTCCCACCATCAAGAAAATCATCGAATGATAATTGATTCACACGCAGCCCCTCCTATGCCTCCATTTTTTATTACGTGGCGATCCAGTCATATGGTAAAAGAGGGGAACTAACCCCTCTTTTATTTCTTATGCCACAATAGTGACTTTCTTTTTGTCTATCAAATCGGCTAGCTGTTCAGCGAAATACTCTTTAATATTGTGCATGGCGTTCAACTCCCAAGCACCACCGTCCGCTTCAAATAAAGCGACTTCCCCGCCTTCACGCAGGCGCAGAATGAAATCTGATTCGGGTTGAGTGACTTCAACGAACGTCCTGAACGGTTTCAGGGAAACTGGGTTCGGCACGTTCTCAAAACCAATTGTTGCCACACCTTGCTTTGCCGTCACTCGCTGGGTAACTCCGTCATCGTTTTGCGTGACCGAATTTTCCTCGACGATTGAACTGATTACCTTCAAGACCTTTTCTTTGCTGGCGTTGTGGACGAAACAAGCTTGTAGCATGATGTTGAAAGCTTCACGGGACATAAACCGTTCAAACTCGATTTCCGGCAAAAGCGCTTTGGCTTTGATATACGTTCGACGGTCATTGACATCATTCAAGGCATCAAAGACATTGACTTTCGTTGGCGATTCGACATGGATCATGACTGAACGTTCATGGTCAAAGTTGGAACGAATGTAATCTACCAATCCGGACAAACTTTGAATCTCGATGGTGTTGACGTCATGCTCGACGTTCAAACGATGCAAGCTACGGGTGGAGTATGTATTACCCAATGCCTCCACAGTTTCCGGTCTCTTCAAATCCAACAAATACTGAACAAATTCTTTTAACATTTTCATAACCTCTTTCTTTTTTTATTTAAAGCCAACAACTTTACTGTCGACAGCTTTCGGTTTTGGTGTTTCTTCGGTTTTTTGCCCTTTATCGTCCAGAACCTCGCCATTGTCGTCCACGTACATTTGCCCTGGAATGCCGCTTTTCAATTCCGCGCCGGTGATTCGTCCGTCCTTGTCCATATCAATCAACAATTCCGTTCCGATCGGCTGAGGTGGAGCGATAGAGGACTTGGCTTCCACGGAAACGTTCGCCAAGTTCCGGTTTTTGTTTGCCTTCAACGTGACGACCAACGTGACCTTTCTCGCCTTCTTGAAATCCGTGTTAGGATCCGCGATATTTTCAAGCACTTTCTGCAATTCGATATTAAACTTTTCCGAAACAGCACCATTGGCAAGACTATTCAAATCGATTATTTTTTTCATACCTCTCACCTCTTCATTTTTTATTCACTGCGTAATCGCGCGCTTGACAGCGAGTAAGCCCTTCAATACTGGATAGCTGAGCAATTCTAAAGGTGTATTTTCAGGACTGGCATAAACGCCAATCTTATGTAGCTGCTCAATGACGTATTTTTTTCTATTTGCCATGCAGGATCCCCCTCTCCTATTTTTCTAAGTGGCGTTCATAAAGCCTGTTCAACTCTTCATCTGAAAGACTTTCAAGAAACGAAAGCGCATAATTATTTTTAAGATAGATTGCCGTGATTTTCTCTTCACACTCATCTTTGCCCATGTTCACACCCCCGCTCTGTAAAGAACGCGCTCTCCTGCTTTCGCATGACCGACATAGGCCGGATATTCAACGACGTTTTTCCGATGCTCATACAAGCTCGCTTCGATTCCCGTATCAGGGAAAAACATCGTGGGTATCATCAACCTATCCGCATGTGTGATTTTCCCTCCGCGATCCCGGAATAACTCAACATGAAGCCGGAACGCGTCCAGTGAGTTTTCTGCTAAATAAAATGCAAACCAATCTTTTTCTTGGGTCTGGATGACGAACAATTTAATTCTTCCGATTCCTAGCATATTGCTCTCAACCAGACGCTCGATCTCTTGTCCGTTGTACGAGATAACATTCAGCTTTTCGCTGTCATCGTCCAACTGGACAGCTCGGTTGGCGATCGCCCAATACACGCTATGTGCCAGTCGGGGCAAATCAGTTTCGACGGCAAAGTCAAAGACCTCCTTCACCGTCACCATCGTTACGCCATTCCTCTCTGGGACCAATCGATATCATACAGCTTTCCGGTATCCTTCACGTAGGCGACTGTCGCCGTTCCGGTAGGCCCATTTCTTTGTTTCGAAACGATGATTTCCAACAGATTTTGGTTTTCGGTTTCTTTATCATAGTAGTCCTCCCGGTACAGGAAGCAGATTACATCGGCATCTTGTTCGATATTTCCCGATTCCCGTAAATCGCTCATGAGCGGTCTTTTGTCCTGACGAGATTCCACTCCTCGATTGAGCTGTGATAAGCAGACAACAGGACAATCAAATTCTTTTGCCATGCCTTTCAGGTCGTAGCTGATTTGTCCGACCTGCTGCGTTACATTATCGCGAGGGTTATCGGGCCGAATCAGTTGCAAATAGTCGATGAAGATAATCGGCTTTTTGCCGGGATTGTTTTTAATGATTTGGCGAGCTTTTGCTTTGATCTGACCGGTAGTCAGCCCACTGCGGTCATCGATCTGGATATTGGCATCTCCGAGATGGCCGATTGCTTGGGGCCATTTGTTCTTTTGCTTTTGATCGAAATATTCATACGGGTTACGCATGCGGAGCCGGTTATATCCCCCTGCCGAGGCGATTAGACGTGTGACCATTAATTTTCGGCTCATTTCAAGTGAAAAGATGATTGGTAAATGTTTGGACCAGCCGGCAGATAGGGCGAAATGATTCAATGTGTCCGTCTTCCCCATAGATGGCCTAGCAGCTACAATTATCATTTCGCTATTTTGGAAACCATTCAGGAGTTTGTCCAAGTCTCTCAGCCCACTCGAAACTCCAGTATCAACAATCATCGGCTGAAAAGGCATTTCGAAAAGGGTGGCCAAATCGTCTTTTATTGACGCATCTTCTTGGGGAGTATGCTCCATCTGCAAGTCGTCAAAGGCTTTTTGAATGTCTGCGATCTCCCAATTTTCCGTTTGCGCTTGCTGGAGCAGACGGCCTTTTTCCCTTGATTTCCATCCCTCGACAACAATTTCTCTGTATTCGTCAAATCGAGAGGGGTTCGCGAAATTGTTAAGATCGGCCAAGTAGTTTGCGCCACCTAATTCAGTCGGCTCCCGCATTGTCATGATCGTGATATAATCAACTGGTCGCTTCTGCCTCACCAATTCCTTCATGGCGGAAAAAATGTTTTTGTGCATCTGCTTCGTGAAATAGGCTTCCTGAATCCCACTGTCAAGAATCAGGTAGTCTTCCCGCAGCATCGAACCTAAAATACTTTTCTCGGCAAGTTCAAAATTCATTTATTCTTCCCCTCTCCCAAAGTCCAGCTGTGGTGGCTGATACGGTGCCGATGCCGGAAGTTTTCTTTTTTGAAAGTTCTCGTTCAGATAGTTTTCGAAATTAGTAGCATTGAACAAGGTGGACGGGCGCAGGTAATTATTGAACTGCGGATCGTTCAGCCATTGATTCGCCTTGCTATCAATAACGGACTTAAAGTCTTCAAGTGTGTATCCATCGCTAAGCCGTCCGTTAATCAGTTTCTTGGTTGCGGATGACGAGGCTTTGAAACGCTTCCCAGTTTTTTCGTTTAGGTAATCAATGATCTGAAAAGCGACGTCGAGATCATTCTCGACAATATCTTTTTTATTACTCTTAATCTCTTTGGTTATTGGTGGGGTCATATTGTCCCGATGACATGGGGCCGTATTGTCCTCAACGTTCGGGGCACTTTGACCCTCTCCATTGGGACAATTTGACCCGATGGTCGGGACAGTTTGCCCGCTTTCCGAAACACACTTGGAATAATCGATTCGATACCATTTTGTCCGGTCCATTTTCATCTTGTTATGGGCAGACGTCGAAATGACGTAGCCCTCATCTTCAAGCTTCTTCACAGTACGCTTGATTGTTTTAACGGACCAGAACGGGAACTCTTCCTGCCATTCTTCGAAAGTTTTATAGACCCATCTATAACCATCCTTGATGTTGGTCGAAATAAGCGAACGGTAGTGCAGTTGTTGCAATAAAATAGCCTCGTTAAGCCCTATGTTTTTCGCCAGTGAAGGCAAGACTTGCAGGGGAGGCTCACTGATTAATAGATTCATTCATGCCCCTCCTATGGTGCTGGTATGACTCTCGGCTTGCCGGATTCGCGATGCACGATCAACCATTCATCCGTCATCTTCTTACTGATCAGCCAGTTAGCTGGAGCAAGTTTGAAAGATTTGATGTGATTGCACTCAGCCACCGACGGTTTACGTCCTCGCTTCAATACTGTCACCTCCCCACGTCTCGACGAATCGCAGTGCGTCTTGCAGTTGCGATTGCTTGATGTCCCGGTACGAATCCACTTCATACCGTTCGCGCATTTCCGAATAGATCGCGCGAAAGATCACTGGACGAGCGCCGATTTCCTTTTTCGTCAAATGATAGACCCGCTCACCGACAGCATTACGAAGCCTGCGCTGCTCCCCCGAATGCAAAGTAGAATTCTGAATCTGAGTTTCCAAAGCTATCACCCTACTTTCTAAATGATTGATCGCTTCTTTGACAGCCGGAGGCAAGGCTGTCCTCATTTTGTCGTCTGCCTCTAATCGTTGCCCTCTCGTATGGATTGCATAATATTTATCAATGAGCATTTGATACGATTGCCAAGCTTGGTCATTGTTCAGCGAACGGGCAAGTAGCAACGCACCCTGTTCGGTCCACAAATACAAAACAGAAACATATTTAAGGCTGTCCTCATTTTGTCGCCCGGTTTTGAAAGCCTTCAATTCCTCTCCGACAAGCACGTAGTAGTGGACACCGGCAGTGTAACGATTTCGGTTCCGTTGGAAGTTACGGGTAATCGTCTTACTATCCGTCTCAAACAGTTCGGCGATCTGGCTCGTCGAAAGGACTCTCCTGGAAGCGTGTTCGATTACTTGAGGTTTATCCACACAGTCTTTCCTCCCTTGACGTCTCTCCCCTGATCGTCTATAATCAAGGGAGAACGTTTGTTTTATATGATTTGTTTACCGACTCATTCGCATGCCAGTGCGAGTGGGTTTTTTATTTGTCCGAAATTCACGTGGATTACCTCTGTTTGAGTTTGAACAGGTTCAAGCCAATCTTGGGGTAGATGCTCTTCGATCAGTTGAAGTTCGTTCTGACTCAGAATTGCGATAAACTGAACCCCCTCTATTTCCGTCCGGATCTCCACTGGGTAATCCCCACACGCGGATCGCTTTTGAACGTCGAACGTCGTAAAGTAATTTAAGAAAAACTCGGGGTTGCAAAAATGTTCTACCCGACCTCCTGCCGGATGGATAGAAGTTGAGATAATTCCCCTCTCCGTGTCATCCAGCACCGATACAAGTTGCTGAGTCAGGTCGATAAGCTCGTTCAAATGATTCATTTGTATCTCTCCTTTTATTTTTTTGATGGTGAATCCCATCAAGAAGCCCATGAGTTGCCGTGGAGTAGAGAACGATTTTGGGAGGTATGAGATAGTAACGGGATTCATTCTCATGGACTTCTTGACAGGAGCCAAACGCTCCGTCATAATAAAATGTACAATCTAAACTTTTATCTTCAGCCGATTGATGGGCCAACATCAGTCGGTTTTTTCGTTTTCTCGTAAGACCTTCAATGACCTAATAGCATCCTCCGTGCGCTTAAGCGCTTGCTCGTAATCTCCTTTTTTCAATCGTTTAAACGCAACCCTCAAACAACATTCCGCTGCGTAAATCTCTTGATCGGGATTGATAGTGACCATTTGAAACCTCCTAGAATAAAAATCTGATAAATCCCCCTACCACTTTCGTCAACATGTCTACCAATAAATTGATATCCACGCCGTTAATAAGGTACATTCCGGCTTCGACTGTTGTCGTGTTCGATGTTAATCGAATTTGAATTACTTGCAGCCACCGGATAAAGTCCTCCGTTGCCAGTGTCATTTCGTTGCGCTCGACTTTTGAAATGGTGCTCCTAGAGATATTAACTAACGGGGACATTTCCTCTTGTGTCAATCCAGCACCTTTGCGCGTGGCTCGCAAGAGTTGTCCAACATTCATTCCCTCTCCCCCCTCAAATGTTCAAAAACAGAACATGTTCAAACAATGAACAGTATTTTTCTATGAACCTGGTAAAATTATTTATAGAAGATAGATGACGCACCTGTCATCCTCGTTACGAAACCCTCTCATACTGATTAGCATTAGCTTTTCTTCGAATTCTGTCATTGACAGTTTTCAGTTCTCCTCCGAGCTTTGCTAAAATACCGAAACGGAACTTCTCCACATTCGTGGATGGGCTGTTAATAATAGCCACCATTTCGGCATTTATCCTTTCCACCAAACGTCGTCTGTCTTCTTGATCATTAGTGATCATGCTGCCACTCCCTTTCATCTTTGATCCACCTATTTTATTGAGCAACCTTGCTCCCCCGTTCTTCTACAGGAGAAACCATACATCCGATGTTCAAAGGCTTCATTTCTTTAATAGCTTCATTCAATTCTGCTTCGGTTTTTATTCCGTACTTAGCCAAAGCTTTCCAAATTTTTTCGACTTTTTCTTCATTGTTTGGCAATTTTCCCATCTCCTTTCCAACTTCCTCCCCTCTCTATGAATGTGATACGATTCTCATAGGAAGGAGGTGAAACCAATGCCTGAATACTTATGGGATATTGATATCGAACAATTGCCTTTAGGATGGAGCGATATTTATGAAGACGCATTTGAAAATTACCCAAACGGTATGATGATTGAGGGTGTCTTCTTCCATCCAGTTGACTATCACGCACAGTTGCTTTCTTACTTTCATACCTACCAAGCGAAAGCAAAAGCCGCTTACGGGAATCTTCAAAAGCAATTTGATCGAGATACCCTAAATCTATTAGTTGCTTATGATAAATTCTTGTATTCCATTTTGTTAGTGTGGCTAGATGACGAACGGGATAGCAGTCAATTCGATTCTTCTAAACTGGATAAAGAATTGAAAGATTCGATTTGGTATAATCTTTCAGCAGAATCTGATCTCGATTTCATGAAGCCATTCAAGCCTCTTCAACTTATTCAAATGAACTTTGATGCAATTCAGTAAGGTAAAATGCAATTAATTTAGCCATCCGAGCAGGTCCTTCAAGTTTTTCTTTTTCGCCTGCTCTGGCTCTTTTAGCATCTTCTTTTAATCGTCTAGCGTGGTTGTTACTGACGCCAAGATCCGAAGCTATCTTCGAGCAAGTTGCATTTAATAAATAATCAATCAAACGCTCCTGCATTTCCTTCTCCATCCTTCTCACCTCCTACCCGACTTCCCTATTCTTCATTTCGTGGCTTTCATCCTCAAAAAAAATTGTCCAATGAAAACCAAGCACTTGGGATATTTTTTTAGCATTATTTACAGTAGCCCCTCGCTCACCGGATTCAATATGTCCATACGTGGATCTTCCGATACCAGCTTGGTCTGCTACTTGTTCTTGCGTGAGACCGGCTTTATCACGGATTTCTTTCAACCATGTTCTCACTATATCACCTCAATTCTTCATATCGTGGCTTGGTTGTACCTTCACTATAAACTACATTTTGTAGCACGTCAACAGTTTATTCTTCTTTTTGAAGAATTATATGAATTCTTCTTTTTGTAGAGTTACAATGGATGTATATTTTATAAGGAGTGGCTAACTGTGGAATTTAGCAAAAGGCTTATTGACTTGAGAAAAAAGAAAAAGCTTTTGCAAACAGATGTAGCTGAAAAGATTGGTGTCGCACGGGCTACATACGGTGCTTACGAACAAGGGAACAGACAACCTGACTTTGACACTCTTGAAAAGATTGCTTCCTTCTTCGGGGTTTCTACGGACTACCTCCTAGGTAGATCGGACATTCAAAACCCTGAACCAGTATTTGTCGCCGGTAGAGAAATAAATTTATCCGAAGAGGAAATTATCCTTTTTAACGAACTAAAAAAACACCCAATCATGCTGCATGATTTGGTATCTGATCCTGAACGGAAAGTGAAAGAACTAATCAAGCTATATAAAATGAAAAAGTTGTTTTTAGAAGATGATGAGGAGGAAGATTTGGGAGACGGTTTTGGAACGTTAAAAGATTAGGCGTGATTTAGCAACTATTGATGAACTTAGCAACACAAACTGCAATTGAGAACAGATTAAAAAGGTTGTGATTCAAATAATTCAACTACAACCTAGACAACAGCATACCGATTACTGGGAAGAACGAGCTGAAAAAGTTCTCTCCAATTTCAATCTTAAATATCCGGATGAAATCGACATCGCTCATATTTGCTGGTTGTATGGAATTAAAATCCTGCCTTTAGATGTTCCGTTTTTGGAGTATTGCGATGTCGAGCTGGAGAATTTAGAGGGAGTAAAAGCATATTCCGTTCCAAAAGAAGATGATCGGCAAGGGACAATATTTTTAAAAGAGAACTTGCCTCACGTCGAAAGAAAGCTACTCATCGCTGAGGAGTTTTGTCATTTGTATGCTCACTACTCCCCTCAATTGAACGTCGACGAATACATATTGGCCAAAAACGAACACCAAGCCAAAAGGATGTCAGCTTATCTACTGATGCCACAACGATTCTTGGGACAAGTATATGATGAGGCCATAGATGAAGCAGTCCTAATTAGTGATATCGCGGACTATTTTATGGTGACAGATGAATTTGCACGGTATCGGTTGGAGTTGATCTTTCATCATAAAGTGGATGCTATTACTTCGTTGCGAGGTAAGCTACAGACTTTTGAGTGGATCGGTTAACTTCTGAGGATAGTCGTAGCTGCAGCTACACTTGTCGCAACAGCTATTCCTATGTTACTCTAAACTCTCTCCCCCACAACAAGTGGGGTGTTTTTTTACCCATCAAACGAACGTATATTCCCGCAAGGAGATTAGTTATTTGAAAGGAGCATTGTAATGGCAATCAAGAAAGCCGCACTATATGTACGAGTAAGTACGCTACATCAAATTGATAAGGATTCACTACCATTCCAGCGTCAAGAGTTGACCAATTACGCTAAATACGCGCTCAATATAGAGGATGTGGAAATATTTGAAGACGCCGGCTATTCCGCTAAGAATACCGACCGGCCGAAGTATCAGCAAATGATGAAACGCATTCGCAATGGGGAGTTTACACATTTGATTGTCTGGAAGATAGACCGGATTTCTCGTAATCTTAAAGACTTTTCGGAGATGTACGAGGAATTGAAGAGTTACAAAGTGACGTTCGTTTCGAAAAACGAGCAATTCGACACTTCAACCGCGATGGGTGAAGCTATGCTCAAAATTATCTTGGTGTTTGCCGAACTTGAACGGAAACTGACTGCCGAGCGTGTGTTTTCCATCATGCTCTCTCGCGCGGAAAAAGGCTTATGGAACGGCGCGACTGTACCTTTGGGGTTTGTATGGTCCGAAGAAAAGAAGTTCCCGGTCGAAGATCCGGAGGAAGTGGCTATTGTACGCCTTATTTACAGCCTGTACGAGCAGACACGTTCCACCTTGAAGGTTGCCTACCAATTGAACGAGAAGGCCGTTAAAACGAAGCGTGGAGGCCGGTGGACGGCTAAAACGGTACGTGATATCCTTCGCAATCCTTTTTATATTGGAACATACCGTTATAACATGCGTGAGAGCACAGGTAGTAGGCGTTTGAAGGATAAGGGCGAGTGGATCGTCGTCGAGGATAACCATCCGGCCATCATAGATAAGGAGCAATTCAAGCGAGTCAATCAGCTACTATCTGATAACTATCGCGGTTTGACGGACGTGCAGCGCGCGGATATTCACAAACACATCTTTTCGAAGATGATATATTGCGGAAAATGTGATGCGCTATTGACCTCCGGATTAGATGTTGCCAGAAAAGACGGCTATCGCCCATCTCGATATACCTGCATATCATCGCGTACCGGATCGAATCGATGCAGCAACTATGTGAGCGACCTCATTATTGGCCCTTTTATTTTTAACTATGTGTCCAATTTGATTCGTTTACAGGAGAGAATAACAACTAAACACTCGACACGTGATATGGAGCGCGCCCTGCTGCGCGGGAATGCTTTTATCGATGTCGTAGGGATAGACGATACTGCATTGAAAGAAACGTACTTCGCGCTAACCAACGGCATGCCTGACCAAGAATATTCCATGGCAACTGATGATGGGAACATCATGCCAAACTTGGATGTCGATCGTTTGGTTAAGGAAAAATTGAAATACGAGAAGGCGTTAATCCGATTGGAGGATTTATATTTATTCGGCGAGGATGGCATCAGCCAGAAGGATTATATTTTCAAGAAGCGCGATATACAAGAAAGGTTGGAAGGTATCGAGATGGAGATCGATGCGTTGCAACAAAAAGGCGAGGATAGGACGAGCGACGCGTTTATCGATCACGCCCGGCATTTTTTGATTACGAGGGAGATGCAACAGGCAAGGAACGTTGATTATCGGGCTTTGTCTGAAACAGTCGGTCGGGAGGCTTTGTCCGATTTCATGCACACTATAATTGATCGCATTGTCGTTGCAGATAAGCGCGTTCAATCGATCACATTTAAAAACGGCATTACACACACTTTTGCATATAAGCCGTTGCTGGATAGCAAAGGCATCGCGCCAGCAAGAATGCAGTATAAAGAATACGAAGAGGTAGTCTTGGAGTATTTGAAAGAAAACGGCCCAGCATCACGCAACGATCTACAAAAAGCCACCAACATCACGCGTGATGGCTTTTATAAATTATTAGCTGAATTGATAGAGCGCGGACTTGTGACAAAAACCGGGCAATCCACTCAAACACGGTATGAATATATAGAAAAACTCACTTGAAACCGTCATTTCAAGTGAGTTTTCTTATGGTCTGGCTAAATACCTTCGTAGTTCATTTGCTGTTGTAATCGACTCTTTGATTTCATTCTGACCGATGTATTGCTCGTATAAATCTATAAGTCTTGTAAGTTCATCAGAATCCAACTTTTGTTTTCTAGACAAGATGCAATTATTCAACTCAACACACTTTTCAACCTTATATAAAGCATCAAATTTAACAAATGAACTCACCCTAAATGGAGGATTATAATGAAATATTTCCTCGTTCGATTCAAAGAGTAGCTTATGTTCTTTTCCTCTTGTAGAACTAACATTCAAAAGCAATATGTATCCGTCCTCTTCTCCAATTGCCAAAAATGTTCTGTTTCTCGAAAGAACACCATTATCGGCGAAAGGCAATTGAAGAAGAAGACCTTGACCGAGGTTAGTAATAGTAAATCCCCTGGTCCTCATCGTAAGCCAAGTAAAACGTGTCGTCTTCGCCAAGTACTACACTTCTTGATAGATCTTCTAAATAATCCATGAAACTTTCGTTGCTCAGTGAAAGTTCAATTTCAGATGGATCAAAGTAAAAAGTGATCCCGTTTACTTTTTCGCATGCAAACTGTTCTTTTTCATTGCGCTTGAAACCTTGAATAACTTTTCTTAATTTAGCTAAATCGCTTTCCAAGACTTCGTCATTTCTGATCAAGCTAATATTTTTATCATAAAAACTGCCTATACGCGATTTATGGTACTTGATTTTCCACGTTTCCATTTCATGATGTAAATCCGAAAGCTCCTTAGCACTAAGTTTATTGAATAGGGAAATGCTCATGTCAATGGAGTTTTTCTGATCATTTCCAAGTTCAAAATCCGAATGCTCCCGAAGCTTGTTCATATAGTTGAAATAATCGTGGTGAAATGGAATTCGTACATCTTCTACTACTATTCCGTTTTTAAATGCAAACATTTCTTCCGGAAACAGAAATTCGTTATATTCGGTAAAATGGATCAAGTTAGCAAATACAAGCAGTTTTTGCAATTTCATGTTTCCATCAAAAGTATTACTGAAATGACAATCGGGTTGCTTAGCAAGATACGATGCAACTTTTTCAACTGTGATAGTCATAATTCATCCCCTCCCTCTATTCCTTCCCACTTCTAGTATATAATATGCAAGGTTCCTTATAAAGGAGTATGAATTTATATAAGCAAAACTCCCCGAAACGATGATTTCAAGAGAGTTTTGCCAAGAGGTTGAAGCCCTGGTGTCATTGAGTTCCTACGCAATCGTAGACATGTTTACAACCCCACAGCCTAGCGTTTGAAAAGCGACAGAAGACATGGGCTGCTCACCTCTTTCATTCAAATTCGTAAGACAGTGCGGACAATAGATACAAAGGTGCCGTTTCCGTTCGCAAAATCCTCGGGCCTAACGACATGGGAAGGAATCCTGCCGATCGCAGCGCCTCCGCTTCCGTTCGGGACAGGCCGCCTTCCGGTCCGAAAACAGCCAGTACCGTTTGTTTATGATACACGTTTTTCAACCGCTCTGCAATCTTATGCGGTTCTCCGCTTTTGGCGTCTTCTTCATCCGCCAAGAGGAGCACGTCGAAGTTGGATGCTTCGGCGAGCAATTGACGGAATGTCATCGGGCTTGAAACGGTCGGAATGCGTGTGCGATGGCATTGCTCGGCCGCTTCCTTGGCGATTTTCTGCAAGCGCTCGACCTTCTTGCCGCCTTTCTGCTCATCCCATTTCACAATGGAGCGTTCCGCTTGGAAAGGGATGATGCCTGCCATCCCGAGCTCCGTCCCTTTTTGGACGATTAAATCGAGCTTATCCCCTTTCGGCAAACCACAAGCAATTGTCACATGTAGAGGCATTTCATTGGAAGGCAGAGACCCATCCTGTTGTTGAATGACGACTCCGTCAGCCGTGATCTCGGTAATCGAGGAAAGAAAAGCTTCCCCCTCGGAAACGGCAATCAATCCTTCTCCGGGCTCCATCCGCATGACGCGGACAATATGCTTGCCGTCCTCCCCGGAGATTGTTGATTGCCCTTCGTTATCAAATGGATGTTGCAGAAAATAACGTTGCAAACTTACTCGCCCCTTTTTCTGGCGATGATGGCGACCCAGTCTTCCATCAAGACCGATTCGACGATATCAAACCCTTTGGATACAAGGTCATCTTTGACCAGATCCCTTTTCTGCCCGATGATGCCTGAGACAATGAAAAGACCGTCCGTTGGCAATAAATCAAAAGCATCCGCGGAGAACGACAAGATGACTTCGGCTAAAATATTCGCCACGATGACATCGGGATTTTCATTGACCGAGTCGAGTAGATTGCCATGTGTCACCTTGATACGGTCTTCGACATCGTTAAGTTTAATGTTCTCTTTCGCGGCGACGACCGCCACATCGTCCAAATCCAAAGCGTGGACGCGAGCTGCCCCTAACAGCGCAGCTCCGATCGATAATACGCCGGAACCTGTGCCGACATCGACGACGGCATCCCCTTCTTTTACATACTTCTCGAGCGCTTGCAAACACATGACAGTCGTCGGATGCGTACCCGTTCCAAAAGCCATCCCGGGATCCAATTCGATGATCAGTTCATCCGAAACGACAGGTTCGTATTGTTCCCATGTCGGGACGATCGTAAAGCGGCTGGAAATTTTGACAGGATGGTAAAACTGCTTCCAAGCAGTCGCCCAATCCTCGTCATCCACTTCATTCGTGCTGATGACGGGCTGCTTCTCCGCCAGACCGAATTCCGCCAGCCGGCTGATGGCCAACTCCAATTCTTTCATCGTTTCGTTCAAGAAACTATTGACTGGCAAGTAGGCTTTGACGAGCACGCCGTCAGCCGGGAAATCATCTTTGTCCAGTTCATAGATTTCACCGAAACGGTCCTCATGGATTCTGTCCGGTTCAATGGAATCTTCAATGACGACCCCGCTTGCGCCTGCCTCGTGCAAAATGTTCGCAACCGCCTCCGTCGCTTCATGCGTCGTATGAATGGATATTTCCGACCATTTCACTATAGATCATCCCTTTCATTCGCCCTTGATAGTACGTTTGATTTTATCGAACAACGAACTTGAATACTCTTCCGGCGTGCTGCCGTCAATCGTCGCGAATTCACGCAGCAATTCCTTCTGCTTTTCCGTCATTTTTTTTGGCGTCACCACTTTGACGACGACATGCTGGTCGCCGGTTCCACGGCCGTGGACGTTTTGCACTCCTTTTCCGCGCAGACGGAAATTCGTTCCCGTCTGTGTTCCGGCAGGGATTTTAAGCTTGACGTTACCGTGGACGGTCGGCACTTCGATTTCATCTCCCAGAGCAGCCTGCGGAAATGAAAGATTCAATTCCAAATAGATGTCGTCCTCTTCCCGGATGAACTTTTCATGCGGCCGAACCCGGAATACGATATATAGGTCGCCTGTGGGACCACCATTATATCCTTCTTCTCCTTGGCCGGATACGCGCAGCTGTTGGCCATCATCCACGCCAGCGGGAATGGTCACTTTGATCTTTTTCCGATGCGTCACTCTGCCGCTGCCATGGCATGTTTCGCATTTTTCCGGGATGATCTTGCCGGTTCCCTGACATTGTGAACAGGCGCGGCGATTGACCATTTGACCAAGCGGCGTATTTTGGGTTACGCTGATCTGACCTGTTCCTCCACAATTGGTACAAGTCTCTGGAGTGGTCCCTTTTTTGGCTCCTGACCCGTGACAGGTCTCACAAGCTTCTTCACGTGGGATTTCGATTTCCGTTTGCTTGCCGAAGACCGCATCCATGAAATCGATTGTCATCGTATACTGCAGGTCGTTCCCTTTACGCGGTGCATTCGGATCCCGGCGGCGTGTGCTGCCCCCGAAAAATGTGCTGAAAATATCCTCGAACCCGAAGCCGTCTCCTCCCCCGCCTCCGAAACCGCCGAACCCACCGAAACCTTGATTCGGATCGGCATGGCCGAATTGGTCATAATTAGCCTTTTTCGTATCATCGCTGAGTACTTCGAATGCTTCCGTCACTTCTTTGAATTTCTCTTCTGCTCCAGGTTCTTTATTCAAATCCGGGTGGTACTTTTTTGACAATGAGCGATAGGCTTTCCGGATCTCCTCTTTTGTAGCGGATTTCGATAATCCTAGCACTTCATAATAGTCTCTCTTACTCATTTTCCACTCTCCCGCATCACATTGACATGTTGATTATTGTAACATGCAAGAAGAAAAAGCGTAACCATACGAGTCAATTCTCTGAGGCCTGCTGCTCACTCCTTGCCTATGGACAAAAGGAAAAAGCCAAAGCCGGAATATCGGACTTTGACTTTTCCGTCAAGCATCAATTACATATACCTTATTTTTTATCGTCCACTTCTTCAAAGTCGGCATCGACTACGCCGTCGTCTTGCGGCTGGTCCGCATTTGCAGCACCTTCAGCTGCCGCTTGTTCATACAGCTTCATCGATAGCTGCTGTACAAGCTCTTCGAGTTTCTGTTTCTTCGTCCGGATATCGTCCAAGTTGCCGGCTTCGATAGCGGATTTCAACTCGTCTTTCGCTTCCGTGACATTTTTGATCTCATCCTCGGATACTTTGCCTTCCAGGTCTTTCAACGTCTTGTCTGCCATGAATACGAGTTGGTCGGCTTCGTTCCGCAAATCCGCTTCTTCTTTCCGTTTTTTATCCTCTTCCGCATTCGCTTCCGCGTCTTTCACCATGCGTTCGATTTCATCGTCGGAAAGGCCGGAGCTCGACTGGATCGTGATGTTCTGCTCTTTTTGCGTTCCGAGGTCTTTTGCTTTAACCGTTACGATACCGTTCTTGTCAATATCGAATGTCACTTCAATTTGTGGGATTCCACGTGGTGCCGGCGGAATATCCGTCAATTGGAAACGGCCAAGTGTCTTGTTGTCAGCCGACATCGGACGCTCCCCTTGGAGGACGTGGATATCGACCGCTGGCTGGTTGTCCGCCGCTGTTGAAAACACTTGCGACTTGCTTGTCGGAATTGTCGTATTTCGTTCAATCAACTTCGTGAATACGCCACCCATCGTCTCAATACCAAGTGATAGTGGTGTGACGTCAAGAAGGACGACATCTTTCACATCACCGCTTAAAATGGAACCTTGGACTGCTGCCCCCATTGCGACGACCTCATCCGGGTTGACCCCTTTGAACGGTTCTTTTCCAGTCTCCTTTTTGATCGCTTCTTGGACTGCCGGGATCCGTGTGGAACCACCGACCAAGATGACGCGGTCGATTTCGGATGCAGAAAGTCCCGCATCTTTCAATGCTTGACGCGTTGGTACCATGGAGCGCTCAACCAAATGCGCTGTCAGTTCATCGAATTTGGCACGTGTCAAATTAATTTCAAGGTGAAGCGGGCCTGCTTCGCCTGCGGTGATGAATGGCAAAGAGATTTGTGTGGAAGTGACGCCGGAAAGGTCTTTTTTCGCTTTTTCCGCTGCATCTTTCAAGCGTTGCATCGCCATTTTATCTTTTGATAAATCAATTGCATTCTCTTTGCGGAATTCCTGGACGAGATAGTCGATAATAACGTCGTCGAAATCATCGCCGCCGAGTTTATTGTCCCCGGCTGTAGAGCGTACTTGGAACACGCCGTCTCCCAGTTCGAGAATGGAAACGTCGAATGTCCCGCCTCCCAAGTCATATACAAGGATGATTTGATCTTCATCCATTTTGTCCATGCCGTATGCCAATGCTGCGGCAGTCGGCTCGTTGATGATACGTTCCACTTCAAGGCCTGCGATCGTCCCGGCATCTTTCGTCGCTTGACGTTGTGCATCGTTGAAGTAGGCAGGTACCGTAATGACGGCTTTCGTCACTTTTTCGCCAAGATAGTCTTCCGCATAGCCTTTCATATATTGCAGGATCATTGCAGAAATTTCTTGTGGCGTGTAATCCTTGCCTTCCACTGTCTCTTTATAATCCGTACCCATATGACGTTTTACAGACATGACAGTATTTGGATTCGTGATCGATTGACGCTTCGCCACTTCACCGACTTGCCGTTCCCCATTTTTAAACGCAACGACAGAAGGCGTCGTCCGGTTGCCTTCCGGGTTCGGAATTACTTTTGCTTCTCCGCCCTCAAATACCGCTACTACCGAGTTTGTTGTCCCTAAGTCAATACCAATGATTTTACTCATGCCAATATGTCCTCCTAACTAAATCGCTTGCTATTATTCGTTCACTTTTACCATTGTAGGCCGTAGAACCCGATCTTTTAACTGATACCCTTTTTGGAATACTTCAAGCACGATGCCTGAATCCTTTTCCTCATCGTTCCCAGTCATGATCGCTTGATGGAAATTCGGATCGAATTCCCGGTCTTGCGCATCGATTTCCGCAAGTCCTTCCGTTTCAAGAGCCTGCACAAGGCTGCGGTGCACCATTTCCATACCCGTCAGCAATGACTGAGCTTCTTCGGTCTTTGCTTCGACAGTCAATGCCCGTTCGAAATTATCCAAGACCGGGATTAGGTTGGTCACGAGCTCTTGGGCTCTATATTTTTGTAGCGCTTCTTTATCGAGCGACGCCCTTCTCTTGAAATTTTCAAAATCAGCGAGCAATCGAAGGCGCTTGTTTTCTTCTTCCTCCAAGAGGGCTGTCAACTCGGCCACTCTATCCACTTCGGATTCCTCCGAGAGTTCCGCCTCAGTTGTCGCTTCTGTTTCCAATTCAGCTGCATCGGTTTCCCCTTTTGTTTCTTCTGGGCTTTCATTCCCGTCCAATTGCGCTTCTTGGGACTTGTTTTCGTCCTTGTTTTTTTCCACTTCAGTCACGATTCGTTCCTCCTTGCCGCTTCGCTACCAATCGCCAACTTTGTCAACTCTTTGGACAGATCCTTGCTCATGCTGTCGAGCAATGTGATGACCCGTCCATAATCCATCCGCTTCGGTCCGATGATGGCTATCGAGCCGGTCGTGTTCTCGCCGGCTTCATACGTTGCGGTGATGACACTGCAATCTTCCATTGCGTTATCCTTGTTTTCCGAACCGATGCGGACATGGATGCCCAGAACATCCTCTTGGAAAAAAGTCATGGCTGGGAGCCCTTTCTCCATCAGTTCGAAAAAGGTTTTCACTTTCTGGATGTCGTTGAACTCCGGCTGTTTCATCATGTTCATCTTTCCACCGAAATAGAGGCGCTCCTCCGGTTCGATGGCAATCGCATTATGGAAGGATGCATACAAATCACCTGCATGCCGGATATGCCGTTCCAAAACCATTTTCGTCTCTTTCACGAGCATTTTTTGCAGATGATGCAGCGGCGTCCCGACGAGCCGTTCATTCAGGATGTTGACCATCTTTTCAATGTCGGATGAAGTGAACCCATCGGGCACGGTGAATAATCGGTTTTCCACATGGCCGTTGTCCGTCACAATGATGGCCACAGCCATCCGGTCATCCAACGGCACGATCGAGAAACGCTTCACCGCGTGCTGCGCTGTATTCGGTCCAAGCAAGATGGATGTGTAATTCGTCAAATCCGAGAGAATGGTTGCCGATTTCCGGATCAATTCCTCGGTTTCGACCACTCTCTCCTTGAAAATGGAGCGCAGTCGGGTACTGTCTTCTTTTGTCAGTTTTTCAGGCGTCAGTAAGTGATCAACATAATACCTATACCCTTGTTCGGATGGGACCCGGCCGGACGAAGTATGGGGCTTTTCCAAATACCCCATTTCCTCCAGATCAGCCATTTCATTTCGTATCGTTGCCGGACTGAATGGCGCTTCCGGCTTTTTCGATAACTGCCTGGATCCTACAGGCTGTGCGGATTCGATGAAATCGTCAACCGTCAGTTGCAATATAAGCAATTGTCTGTTTGTCAACATGATCATCACTCCTGTTAGCACTCTAATTACATGAGTGCTAATGCTATTGATAATTTAACAAATCCAAAATGCCGTGTCAATGAATTGACTCCGGCGCAAATCGACAAAAAACAAGTCCGGATTCACGCCGTTCAATCCTGTCTCCCCTCTTGAAATTCATTAAAAAAGAAATTGTTGAAAGACATCGTTTCCGCGGAAGATCCCTTTCCTTGTCAACTTCCAATGGTCTCCTTGTTGTTCCATGAGACCATCCGCCCTAAGTCTTTCCAACTTCGCTCCATAGATCTCTTCCAGCGGCTTCCCGAATTTAAGATGAAAGAAAGAAGCAGAGACCCCTTCCATTTTCCGAAGTCCCAGGAACATCTCTTCTTCCATACACTCGGCATCCGTCACCTCATGCTCTTGCTGCACGGGCCGTCCGCCCGCCGAAACAGCATTCATATATTTGGCTAGCGGGCCGATATTGGAATAGCGCCTACCCTTTACATACCCATGTGCGCCTGCCCCAATCCCGGCATAATTTTCATTTTCCCAGTAAATCAGATTGTGCAACGATTCATAACCGGGAAGCGCAAAATTGCTTATTTCATACTGCTTCCTACTTTGCTTTTCCATCGAATCGATAAGCATTTCAAACATTTCAGCTTCGGTATCCTCGCCAGGCAGCGGCAGCTTCCCTTTGTTCATCAAATTATAGAAGACGGTCTTCGGCTCGACGATGAGCGAGTAGCCGGAAGTATGCGGCAGATCAAGAGCCACTGCTTGCTCCAACGTATGCCGCCATTGCTCGATCGTTTGTCCCGGCAGCCCATACATAAGGTCGATGCTAATATTGTCGAAACCCGCTTTGCGCGCATCCCCCACAACCCGGACCGCGTCATTCGGTCCATGCGTACGCCCGATTTTCGCAAGCAGCCCGGAATCGAAAGACTGGACGCCGATGCTCAGCCGGTTCACTCCCCCGTTATGCAGGACCGCCAACTTACCGGGCGTCAATTCGTCCGGGTTGGCTTCCGTCGTGAATTCTTTTAACGACTTCACTCGGACAAAACGATTTACAATTTCCAGCAGGCGATCAAGCTGCGCTTCTGAGAGAGATGTCGGCGTCCCTCCTCCAAGAAAGACGGTCTCCACCTTATCAAAAGAATTCCCTTCCTTTTGCAAGATGGCTAATTCCTCGCCGATTGATTCGATATATTCATCGACCGGCTGATTTTTGAAAAATACTTTATTGAAATCACAATAATGACAAATCTGGTGGCAAAACGGAATGTGGATATAGATCCCTCGCATGCCGCCACCTCCTTTTCAATTAACAAAATCCGTGGCATTGTCGGAACTTCTACCTGAATCTTCGGCTGAATAAAGATAATAAACGCCAAAAAGAGGGCAACGATGCCCCCTTTTTTTCTATCATCTCGTTACTCCTCGTCCATCTTCAACACAGCCATGAACGCTTCTTGCGGCACTTCAACGGAACCGACTTGCTTCATGCGCTTTTTCCCTTCCTTCTGTTTCTCCAGAAGTTTCCGCTTACGGGAAATGTCACCACCGTAACATTTCGCCAGGACGTTTTTCCCAATCGATTTGATCGTGGAACGTGCGACGATTTTTTGTCCGATGGCCGCTTGTACCGGAACTTCGAACTGCTGGCGTGGGATCAATGATCGTAACTTCTCGACAATCGCTTTACCCCGTTCGTATGAAAAATCGCGGTGGACAATGAAACTGAGCGCATCCACTTGTTCTCCATTGAGCAAAATATCCATTTTGACGAGTTTCGATTGTTTATAGCCGATCAATTCATAATCAAGGGACGCATATCCCTTTGTCCCTGATTTTAATTGGTCGAAGAAGTCGTAGACGATTTCCGCCAATGGCAATTCATAGATGATGTTCACCCGGGAAGCATCCAAATAGTCCATCGTCACGAAATTGCCCCGCTTTTGCTGGCAGAGTTCCATGACCGCACCGACATAATCATTCGGCACCATGATCGACGCTTTGACGTATGGCTCTTCGACATGGTCAATTTTTTGTGCGTCCGGCATCATAGCAGGGTTGTCCACTTTCAGCTCGGTCCCATCCGTCATGACGACATTATAAATAACGCTCGGCGCAGTGGTGATCAAATCGATCTTGAATTCCCGTTCAATCCGCTCTTGGATGATTTCCATATGGAGCAGGCCAAGAAAACCGCATCGGTAGCCAAATCCGAGCGCTTGGGACGTTTCTGCCTCATATTCCAGAGCTGAGTCATTCAATTCCAATTTTTCCAACGCTTCCCGCAAGTCATTATATTTCGATGTATCGATCGGATACAGTCCGCAGAATACCATCGGATTCATCCGGCGATATCCCGGCAGCGGTTCGCTGGCTGGATTTTTGACACTTGTGATCGTATCCCCGACTCGCGTATCGCCAACATTTTTAATGGAAGCCGATAAGAAGCCGACGTCACCGACCGTCAATTCATCCCGCATGGAAATATTCGGCGTAAAAACTCCGGTCTCGATGACTTCGAATGTCTTCCCTGTCGCCATCATCCGGATTTCATCGCCTGGTTTTACGGAACCTTCCATAATCCGGATGTTGACGATCACCCCTTTATATGGGTCATAATGCGAATCGAAAATCAAGGCTTTCAAAGGAGCATCCGGATCCCCTTGTGGCGCGGGCACCTTTTCGACGATCTGCTCCAAGATCTCTTCGATACCGATTCCGGCTTTCGCGGATGCATGGACGGCTTCGGACGCATCCAGTCCAATGACATCCTCGATTTCTTGTTTCACTCTTTCCGGATCGGCCGCCGGCAAATCGATTTTATTGATGACCGGCAAGATTTCCAGATCATTGTCGAGTGCCAAATAGACATTCGCCAACGTCTGGGCTTCGATCCCTTGCGCTGCATCCACGACAAGAATAGCCCCTTCGCATGCGGCCAGACTGCGGGATACTTCATATGTAAAGTCGACGTGCCCCGGCGTGTCGATCAGGTGGAATATATACTCCTGGCCGTCCTTCGCCGTGTACGTCAACTGCACAGCATTCAATTTGATCGTGATTCCCCGTTCCCTTTCAAGGTCCATGGAATCCAATGTTTGGGACTTCATCTCCCTGGAACTCAACGTCTGCGTCTGTTCCAAAATGCGATCGGCCAACGTCGATTTCCCGTGATCGATATGGGCAATGATGGAAAAGTTTCGGATGTTTTTCTGACGTGCCAATCTCTCTTCATGATTCATCTCAGTTCACTCCTATTTAAGCTACTGAAAATTATAGCAGTGAACTGTCCAGACTTCAATATTCGGCATATGAAGGAGACTCTTCGGATAACATGGTCGATGCGGCCTGTGCGATGACGGAAACCGTCCGATTCAATTCATCCTCCGTATTACCGATGCCTCCGAGTTCGAGCAGCATGATGGATGGATCGAGGTCCTGGTTGTACTTGCCATCCACACCAGCTCCGCCTTTCATGATGAAGCTCCGCGTAATGCCGGGAACGAGTTTCTCCATCTCTTGCTTCAACCGGTTCGCTTTCGCTTGGTTTTCCTTGTACTTCGGATGTTCCGTGCCAATGACGAAAGCGACCTTTGCGAACCGCTCCCCTTCATGCGTCATTGTTGTCTTGGCAGGCCCGACTGAGTCCCGGTGCAAATCGATGATCAACTCATACTCTTTCTCTCCAAGCCGTTGTTTGACGTGTGGCCGGATAGCGGCATATGCCCGAGAATGGGGAATCCCTTTGGAACTCATTTCTTTCGCGTTATCCACTGGCAGAACATCTGTCGGAATTCCATGGAACTGCAGTTGGTTTTGCAGTTTCCCGCCAACTTTCACAATGTTCTCCGTTTGGTGGGACACGGCCACTTTGCCGGCGACTGCTTTCGTAATCGGCTCAAATGCTTCGTGGGAGTGGGTGAAATAGAGTAGTACTTTGCTATCCCCGCCCGTTGCCTCTTTCACTTCCGGTGCCGGCTCTTCTTCGACCACATTGGATGCGTAGACGATATAAGTCGACTCTTTCGCAAGATTGCTCGATTTCACCGTCGGTCCGCCAGGTACAAATTGAATGACGACAGGAAATAGGAAGAGGATGAGAATGAGTGTGCCCCAAATATGCAATGGATTTTTCAAATGGCATCCCTCCGTCTTCAACTATATGTCGGAGGGAGGGCCTCAATTACTACTTTTTAGATCACCGACCCATTTCGTCAGAGAATCAGATAACGTTTCCGCATATATGGACACCCACGAATCGATCTCTTTCGGGGAAATGAAAGTCCGCAACTCATGATTCGTCAACACTTCTTCAAACAACTGGATCCGGTCCTCATGCGGCCAGGAAGACCAGTCGCCGAAAATCGGGATCAATGTAGACCGATCCGCATCCTTGTTTTCGCTATGGAGCCACGGCGAAACGGAAAGGCGGGAGGACGGGCGGTCTTTTTCACTTATTTTCGAAGCGATATAACCGAACATCGTATCGATGGCATCCGCAATTAGAACGGGGCCATCGACCACCGTCGGGATTCCGATCGCGATGACCGGAATGCCGAGCGTCTCCTCCGACACTTCCTTCCGGCTATTCCCGACTCCCGACCCTGGATGGATACCGGTGTCGGTCAATTGGATCGTACGGCAAAGTCTTGAGCTATCCCTGGCCGCCAGAGCATCGACAACAATGATCAGATCGGGCTGAATTTCCGTCACGAGTGCGCGGACGAAGTTGGCCGTCTCAAGGCCTGTTTGGATAGTGACGCCGGGAGCATACACGTACACCTCGCTGCCGTCCTCGGAATAATATTCCGGGACGATCGTTTTCAAGCGATCCATCGTCAGAGGACCGACCGCGTCGGGTGTCACATCCCGGTTGCCCAACCCGATGAACAGGAACTTGCCCTTGTTCAAGGGGGTCTTTTGGGCGATCATCTCATTCAACTTCTCGATAAGCACCCGGGATAGATCCTCCATCCCTTCCGGATCTTCGGTCGTCAAGGCGGGGACCGTCAACGTGATATATGTCCCTTTCTTTTTCCCGATCCGTTCCTCCCCTTCTTCGTCCACCTTCACCGTCGTCAATACGACCCGACCCAGTCTAGATTCCCCGAATTCAACGCCTCTCGTGTCCTCCAGCCTATTTTTTTCACTCGCTGTCCGATGACGCACCATCTCTTCACTTTCATCAATCAGGTCTGTCCTGAAAAAGTCGAACGTCGCCATTTTCCATCACCTCTGATGAAAGTTTGCACCAAGCCGCAAGATTATATTCTTCCAAGAAACCGTTCAACGCCGCGGAGTGTCGAGGTTATTATTCTTTTAATTGTTGCAATCGAACCGGCGCTTTGATAAAATAATGCTTGTTGTAAAAGAGATATCCGAATGATTGTGGAAACACTCTTGCCTTACCTGAAATTGGAGGTGAATGAAATGCCAAACATCAAAGGTGCGATCAAACGCGTAAAACAAAGCGCCGCTGCTAACGAACAGAACTCACAAACGAAAGCTGCAATGCGTACTGCAATGCGTAAAGCTGAAGTTGCTCTTGAGAATAAAGATGAGAACGCTGCTGAACTTTTGAAAGTTGCGATCAAAAAAATGGACACTGCTGCACGTAAAGGCCTTATCCATAAAAACACAGCAGCTCGTCAAAAAGCACGTCTTACGAAAAAAGCGCAATAATTCAAATTGCGTAGAGCTGGCGCACGGAGCTAGACATGAAAAGAAGGGACTGTCCGGTATGGACAGCCCCTTTTCTATTTCCCTGCAAACCTGTCAACGTTTCAAAGGCGCCATCAGGAATAGTTCCAAGATACGCTCCCGTCTCCCGCTGGAGGTCTTTAATTGATGGTCGATACCGGCTAATTGGTCAAGCACCGATAACAGCCGTTCCGCATGGGGGATATTCCGATTTTCCATCACCAGCTTCACCCGATATGGATGGACATTCACTGTTTTGGCAATCTGATGCTGGGGATAGCCTTTTTTCCGTAATGTCCCCACATGGATCATCAAACGGATTTGGCTGGCAATCAGCGATGTCAGCATGATCGGCTCTTCCCCGCTTCTCAATAAATCATTATAAATCAAGACCGCATCCGCCGTTTTCCCTGATATATAGGCGTCGGTCAGACGGAAAACATCCATTTCAGGCGTCCTCGGGACCAGTTCTTCGATGATCGTTTCCGTAATATTACCGGATTGGCCCAAATACATGGCCATTTTAGAAATTTCGGATGATAGGGATAAGAGGTCATCTCCCCCCATTTTAACGAGATATTCTGCCGCTTCCAGTGTGATTCGAACGCCATGGGAGCCCGCTTCTTGCTGGACCCACGTGAACAGATCTTTCCCCTGGATGCGTTCCGCTTCGACGACTGTCGCAGTCTCTTTCATCAGTTTGGTGATCGTCTTTCGTCCATCCAATTTTTCATATGGGGCGACAAATACGACTGTCGAAGTCGGGGATGGATCCTTCAACCAAGCAGCCAGCATCTCCACATTATGGGCCACTTTTTCTCTCGCCTTATCTTGAGCCTTTAAAAAATTGGCATTCCCCGCAATGATCAGTTTCCGGTCCGCTAGAAAGGGAATGGTATCCGCCTCTTCAATAACCATCTCTACCGGAGTCTCCTCCAGGTCGAACCGGATGACATCCTCTCCGTCCAAGGGCAGGATCGATTTCTTCAATCGGCTGATCGTCTCATCGATCAAATGCTGCTCGGGCCCGGTCAGCAAATAGACAGAATCGATTTCACCCGCATTTATTTTTTTCCAAACCGCGGTTGCCACTCAAATCACCTCTTCGACTATATCTCTCTACAAATTATACCTCATTCGCGGGGAACTGTTTGAACAATTTGTGTCAGTTGCTCCCCATCTGCTACAAAATACGGATTTCTCTAGATTTTTAGAGGGCTTTCATCTATACTAAATAGGAATTAGGAGGTGTAGCAATGAACGAATTTGAACATGATGTACAATCGAAAGAAAACGATGCGGTATACTCCGGTGTCGGTTTTGCAGTTTCTTTCGTCGCTTTTTCACTTATCTTTATTGTTGCTACAGTTATCGACTTCGTCGCACGATAAACGTGTCAGTCGAAAGATGGACATCCATTCCGGATTGGGAAGGGTGTCCGTTTTTTATTGGTTCATCGTTTTAACGCTCCATTTTTCCTTCTCTACAGTGACCATGATTGAACCGAATTCCGCAGTGGATAATGTCGGAAAGCCGAGCCGCTCGAATGTCTCGATCACTTCCGGATGCGGATGACCATACCGATTGTTCCGTCCGGCCGAAAAGATAGTCAATATAGGTCGCAACGACTCCACAAAAAGTTCCGTGCTCGACGTCCGACTGCCGTGATGCCCGGCTTTTAAGATGACCTGTCCAAAATCGAATTGTCCATACTGGCGAAGAAAGCGCTCTTCCCCCTCCGCTTCCAAATCTCCTGTAAATAAAAATGATGGCCCTGTCGTTTTCATGAAGAGCACGAGGGAACTGTCATTTCCTTCATATATCCTATTTGCCGCCGGAGCCGCAAAAAGGAATCCTGCATTTCCATCTCTCCAAAATAGACCGGCCTCCGTTTCCAGCAGAGGGATCCCCTTTTCAGCCGCCAGCCGATTGACATCAGCCATTGTCATCTCTTTGCGGCTTCCAGGCGAAATATGAATTTCCTTCACGTTCAATTCTTCCATCACTTCATCCGCCCCTTCGATATGATCGGCATCTGCATGGGTCAAGATGAGTTTATCGATAGTCGTGATTCCTCTCCCTTTCAAATAAGGTACGACAATTTGCCGACCGATTTCGAAAGGTTGGTCAGGCGTCCGCCAGTCGGGGTCCCCGAATGATACAGACCCTCCCGTGTCAATCAGATACACCGCTTTTCGATAAGGGAGTTCAATGACAATGCTATCTCCTTGTCCGACATCCAGAAATGTGACGTGAAGCGCTTTGTCGAAATAAGGCAGACAGTGGATCAGCAGCGCGGGAACGAGCAGTCCAGCCGCCATCCACGATTTCCGGTTCCCCCGTTCCATCCCGACTAGGAACAACAGCGTCCCCGCGCTAGCCAGCAACAGCAGAAAAGCCGATGGGCGTCCGGGAGTCCAAAGCTGGTAAGGAAGGGACGCAAGCCATTCCGTCACAACGGCAATCCCGGTTCGGAAAGGGACATACGGCATGAACAGATACCCGGCCAGCAAAGGCGATATATAACTGATGATCAGCAGGATTAGATTGGCCGGCAAAATGATGACGGAATAGAGTGGTACATAAACTAAATTCACCATTAAGGAAGATATCGATAATTCGTGAAAATGATGGAGCAAGACCGGATATAGCGCCACTTGGCTAATCATGGTTACGAGGAAAGAGACGGTCAGCGGATGGATTGATTTCCTCAAGATGGCGGATGAATGGATCAAGGAACAGGCTGCCATATAGGACAATTGAAAACCGGGTTGGAAGACGACAAAGGGTTGGTATAGGATGAACACAATGGCGCTAATCGAAACAGCGTCGTCGAGCCGGATCCGCAACCGGCCCGAAGCGGCAAGCAAGACCATCACCGTAACCGATACTGCTCGCCAGACGGACGGCGCTCCACCGGCCAATACAGCGTAAAATGGCAAAGCGAGGATCAGCAGCACATCCACCGTCTCTTTCCGCATCGCGAAACGTAGCATGGCCTCCCTCATGAAAAAGACAAGCAATCCGACATGCAGGCCGGATATGGCGAATAAATGCGAGATGCCAAGCGTGCGATAATCCGCAGCAAGCCGGTCATCCATCCCACTCCGGTCTCCGATCAGCAGCGCCTTCGCTTCCGGGATCAGAGGTTCGGGAAATGCTGCCTGGATCTGTTCCTTCACCTTTCTTCGCTGTTTGGAAAGCCGTGCTGTGAAGCGGTCATTTTCTTTCATCCTGACGAGGTTCTCCGTCTCAAAAATGGCAGCGGCCCCATACATCCTCATATACTTTTTCATATCAAAGGAAAATTCATGTGCAGGGAGGTCAGGCCCTTTCAGATTGCCCGAGAACGTGAACTTGAAAGATGGCAAATGGGCAGTCAGGAAGAGCTCCTTCTCTTTTTCATCCGCTAGTTTGTATATGACGTAATAAGTTTCACCGGACAGGTTCTTCGCAAAGCCTTTCAGCCGGCCGCCGTCAATTTTTGCATTTTCCGACCAGATCAACTCCATGGTCGCGGGTCCTTCTTCTTTTGGCTGGGGGATGGATGACGATATGTAATGGAAAGAGAGGAATGCGGCAAGTGCCGCGAGGATGGGAGTGAGGAAATCGTTTTTGCGCAATACGAAAATAGGGATTAAAAATATGTTGCAGAACATCAACCAGGCCGATCCGTATGCGGCAAAAGCCGATACGGCGACTGGTATGGCGATGTATAGAAAGCGGACATCGCCTAATTTTCTTAGAATAGATCATCCATCCTTTTCTTGAACGGGACCAATTGATCTTCTGCGGCACCAAGCGCCTCCATCGTCTTCAACATATCCTCGAACAGCCCGAATTTTGAACCGTAGGAGAAATCGACTTTCTTTTCATCAAAAGGCACTTGTTGGACGGATACCCCCGATTGTGCGAACAATTGTATGGCATACGGATCGTTTTTATAATCGGTCGCATAGAAAATATGCTTGACCCCCGATTGGATGATCGCTTTCGCACACTGCAAACATGGGAAATGGGTCACATACAAGGTTGAACCGTCGACCGGACTCCCGTACTTCGAACATTGCAAAAGGGCATTCATTTCCGCATGGATGGTGCGGACGCAATGGTTGTCAATTACATAGCAACCGTGGTCGATGCAATGGTCTCCTCCTGAAATCGAACCGTTGTAGCCACCTGCTATGATCCGGTTGTCCCGGACGATGATGGCACCGACCGCCAATCGGGTGCAGGTGCTCCGCATTGCCAGAAGATGGCATTGGGCCATGAAAAACTGGTCCCATGTAATTCGCTCCATATAGGTTGCCTCCTTTAAAACTATGACTGCTTCACTTTCCGTCTACAGTCAGCGTCGCCGCCTTCCGAAACGCAAAGGGCTTAATTCATCAAAAGTCATTTCACTTTAATATAAGGTTCCAAATTCTCGAATGTCTTTTTGCCAATCCCGGTTACTTCCATAATGGCCTCCACCGTTTGGAAACTGCCATGGTCGGTCCGGTATTGGACAATGGCAGCCGCCTTCGCAGGCCCGATGCCTGGTATGGTCATGAGGGCTTGCTCATCAGCGGTGTTAATATTAACCTTGCCTTCGTCTTGCTGTCCTGGTGCTTCCATCGCCTGGAAAATAGGCATGTCCTCCAGTGTCTCTCCTTGGGCCGGAACATAGATGACCGCTTCATCCGCTAACTTCATCGCATGGTTCAACAAGCGGGTATCAGCGTCCGCCAAGTAACCGCCTGCCGCTTGGATTGCATCTATGAGCCGGTCCCCTTCCTCCAAGGCGTATACACCCGGGTAGCGGACAGCTCCTTTGACATCGACGATAATCGGTCCAGGCGGTTCGACGATGGCGTCTTCTTGCACTATCTCTTCTTTTGCTTCATCAATCAATTCAGGGAATGGGTGTTGGCCGCTCACCGTATACATATCGGTCGTGGATTGTCCTCTGGGAAAGAACAGAAAAGCGGCTAGAACAGCGATTGCTGCGAGGGGGGTGATGAACTTCCGCCATTTGCTGGATACTGACGAAAGAAACAGGTCGTTCACCCTTTCTTAAGATCGGCACCCATATGGAGTCTTCTCCACTATATCTGAATTGACGAGAAAAGAAAAGCATCATTTACGGACTTGAAAGAATATTCGTTCACTATCTTCTACCGGAGGTTCATCTTCCCAATCGGCAAAGATCCGCTCGATGGAAAATCCGGCATCCGTCAACATCTCGACATACTCATTCACCGGGAATGTACGTTGCTCATGCTCCTCGTTGAAGCGGTGGTACAGCCCTTTTTCCTGCTCCACGAAAAAAGCTAGCTCGGATTGGATGGAGTGCGGTGCCTCCCCCATCTCAGTCTCCCATATGTAAGCGATTCTTCCATCATCATATGTAAAAGGGCCTTCTAAAAATATCTCGTCCATCTTATACGTGGAGTGGACATCAAACAGCAAGATGCCGCCCTTTTTTAAGGAAGCATAGATCCGACGGAAAGTTTCCTCGACTGCCGATTGCTGCGTTACATAGTTCAAAGAATCAATTGCGATGATTGCGGCATCGAATTGTTGGAAGCCTTCCAATTCCTCCATCCGCTGCTGGATGAACTCCACAGGCAAAGAAAGCGTGGCAGCACGCTCCTTTGCCATTTCCAACATATTTGCCGATACATCGATTCCCGTCACTTCTGATCCGTGTCCAGCAAACTTTAAACTGAGCAGACCGGTTCCGCAACCGATATCCAAGACCCGCTTCCCTTCCAATCCACCCAACGCCAAATCCAAAAAATCGACGTAAGAATCGTACGGGATATCCGTCATCAACTCATCATAGATAGCCGCGAAGTCTGAATAAGCTTTCATCATTTTCCCTCGGCCATATCGAGCATCGGGGCATCTCCCCACAGCTTTTCCAGATTGTAATAGCCGCGTTCATCCCGATGGAACACATGGACAACAACGTCACCCAAGTCGATCAGCACCCATCTCCCCAAATCAAACCCTTCCATCCTCTTCGTATGGTAGCCCGCTTCTCCCGCTTTTTCAGTCACTTCTCTCGCGATGGCTTGGACTTGCCTTTCCGAATTGGCATGGGTAATAATGAACTGATCTGCAATGAGGGAGACGCCTTCCATATTCAAAACGACAATGTCTTCCCCTTTTTTGTCGTCCACTGCTTTATATGCGATTTCCAATAATGTAGTCATAGTCACTTTCCTTTCATATGGACATGTTCGTTATAGCACTCGATGGAGTCCGGAAAAATCGGCACCCCTTTATTCGCAAGGAAACGGACCGAGTGGATGATACATGCACTCATTGCCGTATCCAATGGCCCTTCGGCCGCCTTCCGCAGTTCTTCGACTCCTGGAAAATCCCTTCCCGCTTCAATCATATCCGCTACATAGATCAATTTTTCCAATGGAGACATTCCGGCTCTTCCTGTTGTATGATAACGGATCGCCTGCAAGACGGCTTCGTCCCGGATACCGAATTCGTTGCGGGCGATCGCCATCCCGACAGGCGCATGCCAAAGTTCAGGATGGAAGGACAACAATCTAGGATCCGCTTGTTCTGCCTCCAAGATCGCCTGCATCTCTTTTTTCTCCATGCACTTTGCGATATCGTGCATATAGGCCGCCACTTCCACGTCGTCTTGCGGCAGGCCATGGAGGCTGTTCAACGCTTTCGCCATTTCAACGACCCGTAGAACATGCGCATGGCGGTCATTCGACAGGCGTTCGGCGACAGCTTTTTGTATTATGTCAAGATCCATATAGATTCTCCTTATGGATATATTCCTCTACCGCGGGAAGGACGAGCAGCTGTGCAGTTCCCCTATCTGAATAGCGGTTCCGGATCATTGTCGATGAAAGGTCGATCTGAGGAATGTCCACATAGATGATCGGGTATTCTGTTTCACCGATTGTTCCCGGACGATGCACACCGACCAGTTTGACGAGCCTTGACAACTCATCGATTTTATACCATTGCGGAAGCATATCGATCATATCCCCACCGATGATGAAATGGAAATCGACATCCGGTTCCCGCGCAGTCATTTCGGACATCGTATCATACGTGTAAGAAATTCCGCCCCGTTCGACTTCGAAATCCGATACCGCCAATCCTTCCAGCCCGGCCACTGCCAGTTCCACCATATGCAGGCGCTGCAGGACCGTCGCATCATGCGGAACCATCTTATGTGGCGGCACGGCAGCTGGCATGAGCCGGACTTCAGCGAGCCCAAGTGCAATCCGCACTTCATTGGCCACGATGAGATGGCCGATATGGGGAGGGTTGAAAGTGCCTCCCAGGATTCCAACCTTTTTCAATGAACCCCTCCTTATGGCAACTTGATCTGCTTTTTCTCTTTCGATTCCTTATAGAGGATCAGCATATTTCCGATCACTTGCACGATTTCAAGCCCATCCCGCGCTTCCAGCTTAGCAGCGATTTCATTTTTATCCTCGTCGCAGTTTTGTAATATATTCACTTTGATCAATTCTTTCGCTTCCAATGCTTCTTCGATCTGTGCGATGACCGATTCTGTCAAGCCGCTTTTCCCGATTTGGAATACTGGTTGCAGATGATGCGCCTCACTGCGCAGAAATCGTTTTTGTTTACCTGTTAACATCCATTACCCTCCAAGTGTCGCTGTTATTTTCATGATCGTCTTTTCCGTATCAGGTTGGATGCCTGTCCACGTTTCAAACGCCAAGGCGCCTTGATGGACGAACATGCCGACGCCATTCATTGTCAATGCTCCCCGCTGTTTCGCCTGTTTCAGGAATTCGGTTTCGAGCGGGTTATAGATGATATCCGCGACAACTGTCCCTTCCCGGACTCCGGCTGGATCGAGCGGCATCCCCTCCTGCGCGAAATTCATACCGACCGATGTCGTCTGGACAATCAAACCGAAATCCGCCAATGCCTTCTCCGCTCCTTGGATCGACATGACCGAAGCGCCTGATATCCCGGTCGCCAAATCCTTGGCCTTCCCCAACGTCCGATTGGTGAAAGTGATCGGACCATAACCTTTGGAATGAAGTGCATGGGCGATGCCCCGGGCGGCTCCGCCTGCCCCGATTACGAGCACCGGATCTGCTTTCGCACGGTCACTATACGCCTCTTCCAGCGACCGGACAAACCCCGGACCGTCCGTATTGGAACCGGACAACGAGCCATCCGGCATGACATGGACCGTATTGACGGCCTGCATGAGCTGTGCCGATTCATCCAAGTTATCCAAGTAAGGGAGGATGGCCGTCTTATGCGGAACCGTGACATTCCATCCACTGCATCCAAGCGTCCGAAGGCCTTCCACCGCTTTTTCCAACTGATCGGCTGGAATATGGAGCGGAATATAGGTGGCGTCCACTTCATTTTCTTGGAACCATGTTCCATGCATGGATGGAGACATTGACTGGGCAATCGGATCGCCGATTACCGAATACCATTTTTTCATTTCATTTCCCCCTAATCCAACCCTTCAAAACACTATCAAATCAACGATGGACGCAATAGTACATTCACTCCGCGCGGTGCATGGACGGCTACGACGACATCCGGATGCTGGACAGTGATCCAGCCGAGCCCCGAGATGACGATATCCGTCTTGGCCTGCTTTATGGAAAATTCATGGCGGACGAGCGGCGGCAAGGACTCAAGCGATGCTTCCGACGGCGGAGAGAGCAATGCTCCCAGATGTTCTTTATATAAATGATCTGCATTTTCCAATTTCGTCCGGTGAATCGCTAGATCATTCGATACGTGAATAGTGAATGAAGAACGGTCTCCCGTGAGGAAATCGAACCGTGCCAGCCCTCCGATATAGAGCGTCTGTTCCGGATTCAACTGATACACTTTCGGTTTTAATTCTTTTTTCGGGGTGATCGCTTTCAAATCCTTGGCGTCCAGGTGGTGCGCTATTTGGTGATCATTAATGATTCCCGGTGTATCGTAAATCGCTTTCCCGTCGTCCAATGGGATTTCGACGAGGTCCAAGGTAGTTCCCGGGAAATGTGAAGTCGTGATGACTTCCCCGATGCCGGTTGCACGTTTGATGATCCGGTTGATGAATGTCGATTTGCCGACATTCGTGCAACCGACGACATAGACATCCTTCCCTTTCCGGAGTTCATCAATTGCATCAAGTGCGTCTTCCATGCCGGTCCCGCGATGGGCAGACACTAGAAGGACGTCAGCGGGTTTCAATCCCAGTTTGACTGCTTCCGATTTCATCCAATGGATCAGCCGGTTCGGTTTCACGGATTTCGGCAAGATGTCCGCCTTGTTGCCGATCAGCAATATATCTTTATTTCCGACGAACCGGTGCAAGCCGTTTATCCAACTTCCGTTGAAATCAAAGATATCGACGATTTTGACGACAATCCCCTCTTTTTGACCGATTCCGTTCAATATTTTCAGGAAGTCATCCCCTGAAAGGGATACCGGCTGCAGCTCATTGTAGTTCCGCAAGCGGAAGCAACGCTGGCAGACGACGTCGTCCTTATCCAATGATGCGGGCGGGGCGTACCCTTCCTTTTTCGGGTCCTCCGTCTGAATGGTGATCCCACAGCCGATACATTTCAATAGCTCCAAATTCAGTCCTCCCATTTGATCATGCCGCGACGTTTCATGCCCGCCATGATTCTTCTCTCAATCATTCTGTTGAATCTTGTAACGAAGCCGTCCGATTTGGCGACCGGTACGACGAGAATCGTATGAAGCCCTGCCCGATTCCCGCCAAAAATATCTGTCAGCAGCTGATCCCCGATGACGACCACTTCTTCCTTACGGACACCCATCAACGATACAGCTTTATGGAATGATCTCGTCAGAGGTTTATGCGCATCAAAGATGAAAGAGATGGAGATCGGATCACAAAAAGTCTTCACCCGGCTCTCATTATTATTTGATACTACGGTCACTTTCAACCCGGCGTCCCGCATTTCCTTCACCCATCGGGAAATTTCGGGAGTCGCATCCGGGCAATCCCAAGCGACGAGGGTATTGTCCAAATCTGTAATAATCGCCTTGATTCCTTTCTCTTTCAACTTCTCCGGAGAGAGCGAAAAGACGCTTTTTACATATTCATCCGGCAAAAAATATTTATACACAACATCCACTCCGATTAGCATCTAATTCTGAAATGATTATAACACACCTGTCCGTACGGATTGAATTGTTCGGAACCGGCTTTTTGCAACGCGGAATACAAGCCGAACATCGTCCGGCATAGTCCCCAGTGATAAGACAAGACTTCGGCTGCATATGCTGTCATACAACGACAACAGGAGGTGAACCGATGAGCGGGCTTGTCATGGCAATGGTTCAGCTATGGCTTGAAATCCCTGCAATGCTTGGGTATATCAGAGGGCAAGCGTTTCAACGGCCGCTATCAAAGGAAGAGGAGGCGGATTGTCTGAAACGTCTTGCAGAAGGTGATGAATCCGCCAAAGACGAACTAATTGAACGGAATATGCGGCTCGTGGCCCACATCGTAAAAAAGTTCCACCCGAAACATGAACTGCTCGACGACTATATTTCCATTGGCACTATCGGTTTGATGAAAGCAGTAAACAGCTTCACCCCGGATCGGAAGACCAAACTTGCGACCTATGCGGCACGTTGTATTGAAAACGAAATCCTTATGTATTTGCGGACGCAGAAAAAAGTGCAGAAAGACGTCTCTTTGTTCGACCCGATCGGAATGGATAAAGACGGCCAATCGCTTCAAATCGCGGATTTGCTGCAAACTGATGATGAAGCGCCGATTGACGCAGTAGAACAACGAGAAAGAATCGAAAGACTGTACCGGCATCTCGGAAAACTGGATGGGAGAGAACTGGAAATCATTCAGCGCCGCTATGGATTGCTGGATGATCAGCCGATGACCCAAAAAGAGATCGCCGCGCAACTCAATATTTCCAGAAGCTATGTCTCAAGGATCGAAAAGCGGGCAATTGTAAAACTCTACCAACTTTTCAAACATGAATATAACGAATAATCGGAGTTGACTTATGACCTACCAGCATTTGGATCTAACCATACCACCACAACTATATAAGTAAAAGGCGTTTCCTAGCGGGAGTGGTCCCGGCATCGGAAACGCCTCATCATATTGTTCGGTCTTCAGTCCGCACTAACCTCACGCAGAATGACTGCTGCAAGGATTGTCGAAACAATGAATACACCTGCCATCAAAAATAGCATAGTCCGGATTCCCCCCTCAACACTAAGTGAAATTGACCATCTACGTCCATCTTACCATGAAAGGTCTATAATTTCGAGATGGCTTTCAAAACGATATCCGTTGAATGGCGGGCCGCAATCGGCAAGAATTCATCAAAGCTGATGGACGAGTCCTTCCCGGCTATGTCGGAAAGCGCCCGGATGACGACGAAGGGCGTTCCGAAGCGATGGCAGACTTGCGCCACCGCAGCCGCCTCCATTTCCCCCGCTATCATCGAAGGGAAGTGTTCTTTCACGGCATTCACATGGTCCAGGTCGCTCATGAATGTATCCCCGGATGCAATCAACCCTGTGGCATGTTGGTGTTCCCCGATCTCCTCGACCACTTCCCGGGCAATTTGGATCAACCGTTCATCGGATCCGTATGCTGCGGGAAGCCCCGGCACTTGGCCATGTTCGTATCCAAAAGCTGTCACATCCACGTCATGGTGGCGCACTTCATCTGAAATGACGACAGTGCCGACCTCCAAACGTTCGTCAAACCCGCCCGCCGAACCGGTATTCAGGACGACATCAGGCTTATAATTATCCAATAACAATGTCGTAGCAATCGCCGCATTCACTTTCCCAATCCCGCTTTTCACCAGGATGACCGAGCGTCCTCCGACTTCTCCTTCGATAAATTCACAGTCGGCAATGACCGTTGTTTGTGCATTGTCGATTTCCTCCCGCAACAGTTCCACTTCTTGCTCCATTGCTCCGATTACCGCAATCTTCATGAAATCCCTCCGCCATTCTCATACATTTTTAATAGTCAAATTCCAAAGTGTTCAAAACATCCATTTGAACCGGCTTCCAACCTGCGCCATCCACCCATTCCAAGTGCACTTGATATTTCTTCGACTTGTCTTTCGTGGATACAATGCCAATCGACTTTTGCGGACTTCCACCGTTTTTGATCTTCCAGTAGATCAGCGATTCTTCCGGAATGCCGGTCGAATAGGCGATCGCTTGTTTTTTCTCCTGCCAGTCCACGGATGTTCCGTCATACTGGGAAACATGGTTTCCAGTCTGTGTCGTGCCGATCGGTTTCCATGAACTATTGACGATCGTCTCGGCAATGACCGGGTCATCCGGATTGGCGTACGTCACCTTTCCGCCCTGGCCTTCGTCTGTTTTTTCTTCCTTATCGGCTGGTTCCAATGTAGTTTCTTCCCGCTGAGACGTGCTCTCACCATTTTGGCCTTGATCTGAATCCACGGGAGGCTGTGCTGTTTCCGTCCGATCCGATTCGACTGCAGGAGTTTCAGCCTCTTCTTCATCCGCTTGGCCTTCCAGCACCAAATCCGTATCCTGCTGCTCCTCCGCCTCTTCCTGCGCGCTGTCCGTCTGCGCTTCCTCTTCCCGCTCGGCTTGCTGTTCGTCTTTATTGCCGGTGAATATAATGCTTGCTGTAATGATAATGAGTACGACAACGAGTCCGATCAAAGCATTCAAAATGTTATTTGACTTGCTCCGTCTCCGCTTTCGGCTTGTCCTGGAAAAGTCAGGTTCCCGCTCTTTCATCCACATTCAACTCCATTTCATGTCTATTGCCATATTCCTATGTATTGGACGTTGTAAGAATCAGAGAGTTTCATCGAATCAAAAACAAAAACCGCCTTCCACGGAAGGCGGTCCTATGCCGTGTTACTTGATTTCCAAAATTTCGACTGCCATCTCTCCGCCAGGAGTCATGATCTTCACTTCGTCGCCTTTTTTCCGGCCAATCAAACCTTTGGCAATCGGCGAATCATTGGAGATCAAACCTTCCATCGGATTGGCCTCCGCTGAGCCGACAATTGTATAAGTTTCCTCGTCGCCATCAGGCAATTCCTTGAATGTGACCGTTTTACCAAGCTGCACTTCATCGGTATTCAACTCGTCTTCGGTAATGATGACTGCGTTCCGGATCATCGATTCCAGGGATGAAATCTTCCCTTCTACAAACGCCTGGTCCTCTTTCGCTGAATCATATTCCGAGTTCTCGGAAAGGTCGCCATAACTGCGTGCGATTTTGATGCGTTCTACGACTTCTTTCCGTTTCACTGTTTTCAAATACTGTAATTCTTCTTCAAGCTTTTCCTTGCCTGAAGCGGTCATTGGAAATTTCTTTTCTGTGATCATTAGCCAACACTCCTCATAATCCTGTTCAATAAAAATACTATGCCACTCCTTTGACAGGTATGTGACATAGTGTTCATCTGTATATAATGATGACAACATCATATTATATATCCGTTCCAGATTCAAGAATTGTTTTTATTTTGGTAACCATCAGATCGATGGCCACCGCATTTTGTCCGCCTTCCGGAATGATGATATCGGCATATCGTTTCGTCGGTTCGATGAATTGGTTGTGCATCGGCCGGACAACGGACAAATATTGCTCGATCACCGAATCAATCGAGCGTCCCCTCTCTTTCAAATCACGGAGGATCCGGCGGATGATGCGCAAGTCCGCATCCGTGTCGACAAACAATTTTATATCCATCAAGTCGCGCAGCCGTTCATCCTCCAGTACAAGGATCCCTTCCAGGATGATGACATCCTTCGGTTCAATCAGCACTATTTCCGCCGAACGCGTGTGGAGCGCATAATCATAGACCGGTTTCTCAATCGATTCGCGTTGCAGTAGACGGTCCATATGTTCAATCAGCAAATCCGTGTCGAATGCCAAAGGATGGTCATAATTCACGCCGAGGCGCTGGTCAAACTCAAGATGGCTCTGGTCCTTGTAATAATAATCCTGTTCGATGACAACGACGGAATGCTTTTTGAAGACGTCATAGATGGCATGGGTGACGCTCGTCTTCCCGGAACCGGACCCGCCTGCTATTCCAATTACGAGAGGCTTTCTTTGTTTCATATCAGCTCGCTCCTTGTCGTTGCCCGGATGCTTTTCGCCTTACACGGCCGGCTATCGCTTCACCGCTATCAAAATACCGTCCCCGACCGGCAGCAAGGATGTTTCAAAACCCGGATGTGCATACATCCATTGCGTAAACTCCTTCAGCTTCCGGATCATCGTGCGGTTCCGCTTCGGCACTTCCCCATCTTCCTGTAGCACCATACCATGCATGAACATATTATCACAATAAATTACTCCGCCCGATTTCACTGTCGGTTCATACTTTTCGAAGAACCGTTTATATTGCCCTTTCGCAGCATCGATGAACAAAGCATCATACTGTCGGCTGAATATCTCTTCCGCTTCCGCTTCCAAGGCATCTGCTTCCAAGATCAGAATACGGCTTCCCACATCGCTCTCTCCGATGTATTCGACAGCTTTCGAAAAGCGGTCGGAATCCCTTTCAATCGTGACAATTGTCGTGTCTTTCAGTGCCGTCGCAATGCGCAGGGCGGAATAGCCAATGGCACTTCCTATTTCCAATATGGCTTTCGGCTGTTGGATGCGCAGGAGGCCGAGGAACGTCTCGATGCCTAGTCGGTCCATGATGGGGACCCGGTGCTCTTCCGCGTATTGTTCCATACGGCCGAAAAGCGCATTTTCATCTTTTTGCAAAGCTTCTATATATCTTAAATACTCCTCCAACATGCCTCCTCCAATCCTCGTGCTTTACTTGGGCAATCAATCCCCCGAAAGATAGAGCTCCCGATTTTTCAGGTGCTCCTCGTATGATTTGGTGAAATGATTCGTTCCTTTCTTATCTGCCAGGAAGTATAAATAATCCGTATTGGAAGGGTCGATTACGGCTTCGATGGATGCCTTGCCTGCACCCGCGATCGGGCCTGGAGGCAACCCTTTATGTTTATACGTATTGTACGGGTCATCGATTTCCAGATCGGCATAGAGCACCCGGTCCTTATGCTCCCCAAGCGAATATAACACGGTCGGGTCCGTCTGCAACGGCATGTCGATCTCCATCCGGTTATAAAACACGCTTGCAATCGTTTCACGGTCCGATTGGGCAGTGGCTTCCTTCTCCAGCAAGGATGCGAACGTCAGCAGCCAATGAACCGATTGCCCTTCCGTTTCCAAGTAATCGAAATAAGGGGTCACATTCGCGGCGGTCGCTTGTACCATTGCATCAACGATCGTTTCAATCGAAGGGGCTTCCTCGTAAAACGGATAGGTTGCAGGGAAGAGATAGCCTTCCAAAGGATATTTGATCTGTTCCCCTTGCACTTCTTCTGTCAACACTTTCGGGTACTTCGCCATCAACCGGTTAATGGTCGATTCCTCATTTATGTATGTTAGGAATTCATCCGCCGGTATGCCCGCCTTTTTCTCTACAATGCCAGCAATTTGCCGGACGGTCAATCCTTCGGGCACCGTCATTGTGAAAACAGGCGTCCGATAGACTTTACCGGTTTTCAAGCTGCGGATCAGTTCATCGGGTGTCATCGCCTTTGTCAATCCGTATGTACCTGCCTGGAACTGGGATTCATTGTTGAATTTTGCATAATACTTGAATATCTTGGCATTTTTTATGATCCCTTTTTTCTGAAGTTCGGTTGCAATCGTATTGACGCCTGACCCGATCGGGATGACAACTTCGATCACTTCTTCGGAATCCGGATCGACGGGTTGAAGGGAGCCTTTAATATAACGGTATCCGAAAAAGCCACCGACCAAACCGATAAAAAGAAGAACGGATGTAATAATAAAGACAATCTTCCGGACCACTCTCACTTCTTTCTTCTTTTCCCTCATCCGCTCCAGCATGATATCTTTTTTCGTCCCATTTTCCATGCGATGTTCACCTCTTTCATAAGAACAACATAAAGTAACCTCTGACCGGATTTCCGCTCCGGACGGACGCTTTAAAAACCGCTCTCTATCCTTCTCGAAGAAAGTTGCTATTTTCCCAACGACGAAGAAAAGACGGGGCGGTGGTTACCGTCCCGTCCGAGCGCCTATGGATCACTCTTCTTCCTCTTCCGCAAGGAACGTGTTCAGCATTTCTTCGACCATTTCCCATTCCTCGTCGTCTTCAATTGGGAATAACTCACCGTCTTCGCCGTCTTCCGTCGGAATGAAGGCAGAAGCGTGGATTTCAATTTCTCCGTCTTCTGATTCTTCCTCTCCCAGCACGTGATAAAGGACGTAAGATTTTCCATATTCTTCTGATTCGAATGTAAAAATCACTTCGCAGACATGTTCATTTCCTTGCTCGTCCACGATGGTCATCGTTTCCTGTCCATGATCCAATTCGCTCACCTCTTCAATTTTTTGAGTCAAGATATCCTTGCAAAATTAGGACGGCTGCCATCTTATCGATGACCGTCTTCCTTTTTTTCCGGCTAACATCCGCTTCGATCAGCATCCGCTCCGCCGCCATCGTCGATAGGCGTTCATCCCATAACTTCACGGGGAGGCCGAACTTCTCTTCAAGCAAGCGGGCGTAGTTTTCACATGCCTCGCCGCGGGGGCCGATTGTATTATTCATGTTTTTAGGGTAACCAACAACGAATTCGTTTACGCCATACTCGGAAACGAGTTGTTCAATTCTTTCCATGCCGAATTGGCCGGCATTTTCATCGATTTTCATCGTCTCGACCCCTTGGGCTGTCCATCCCAAAGCATCGCTTATCGCAATGCCGACCGTTTTGGTCCCGACATCCAATCCCATTGTCCTCAATCCGGCGTCCCTCCGTTTTCACGGATATAAAACTTGACGAGCTCTTCCAGAATCTCATCCCGCTCCAGCTTCCGGATTTTATTACGCGCTTCCTCATGCCGGGGTATATAGGCCGGATCGCCCGACAATAGATAGCCGACTATCTGGTTGATCGGATTGTACCCTTTGTCATCCAGTGCCTTATACACATGGAGCATCACTTCTTTGACCTCATCCTTCATCGACTCTTCTGGAAAGTTGAATTTCATCGTTTTGTCGTATGAATCCATGTTCGATACCCACCCCACTTTCAGGCCATCTGATTTAGTATACCCAATCTTTCATTTCCGTTAAACGGATTTGACATAATCATACACGGATTGGAGAGCAGCATCAAGCTTGGAAACATCTTTCGCTCCTGCCATCGCCATATCCGGCCGGCCTCCGCCTTTGCCGTCACATTGTGCCGCTACATGATTGACGAGTTTACCGGCATGATAGTTCCCGGATTTCAAATCTTCCGTCACTCCTGCAATGAGCATCACTTTTCCGTCTGCTGCCGCGCCTAAGACGATGACACCCGACTTCACTTTCTGTTTCATTTCATCCATCATTTGACGAAGGCCGTTATTGTCTTTGACATCGACACGGCTCGCAATGACGGTGACATCTCCGACTTGCTGGGCCGCTGCCAACACATCGTCCAGTTGACTATTGCCAAGTTTGGCGGACAGCGATTCGTTTTCACGCTGCAGATCTTTCATGTCGGATAGGACAGTGCCGATCTTTGTCAGAATGTCTTTCGGGTTCGATTTCAATAAAACTGCCGCTTCGTTCAATTTCGCTTCCTCTTCCTTGAATGAACGGTATGCCTGTTGGCCAGTGACCGCTTCGATCCGGCGTGTCCCTGCCCCGATCCCCCCTTCGGAAACGATCTTGAACAGGCCGATGAAACCTGTGGAAGGTACGTGGCAGCCTCCGCAAAGTTCGAGGGAATAATCGCCGACTGTAACGACACGGACGACCGCCCCGTATTTCTCTCCGAAAAGCGCCATCGCGCCCATCTTTTTCGCTTCGTCAATCGGTTTTTGAGAAATATCGACGTGGATATCTTCCCAAATCTTTTCATTGACCATCTGTTCGATTTTCTCAAGTTCCTCTTTTGTCACTTGTCCGAAATGGGAGAAGTCGAAACGAAGCCGATCCGGGCCGACATAAGAACCTGCCTGATTGACATGTTCCCCAAGCACTTCTTTCAACGCTTTATGGAGCAAATGCGTCGCAGTATGGTTGCGGATGATCAGCTTCCTGGCCTGTTCATCGACTTCCGCCTGGACTGCCGCCCCTGCCGTCATTTCACCGGAACGGATGACAGCAGTATGCAAGTTTTGGCCGTTCGGTGCTTTTTGGACGTCTTTGACATCGGCTACGAACGTTTCACCGACAACCGTCCCCTTGTCCGCCACCTGGCCGCCGCTTTCCGCATAGAATGGCGTCCGATCCAGTATGAATTGGACTTCCGCCCCCTCGGCTGCCTGGTCGACGGTGTTCCCTTCCGATAACAGGACAAGCACGTTCGCTTTGCAGGACAGTTGATCATATCCGATGAATACACTGGACTCATGGATTTCCCCGAGCACACCGGATTGGACGTGCATCGAATCGACATCTTGGCGGGCGGCACGCGCACGGTTCCGCTGGTTCTCCATCTCAGCCTCGAAGCCTTCCCGGTCGACAGCAACCCCTGCTTCTTCCGCAAACTCTTCCGTCAATTCGAACGGAAAACCATATGTGTCGTAGAGGCGGAACGCATCCGCTCCAGGAACGATGGATGTACCGTTCGCTTTCGATTTTTCGATGACGCCCGAGAGGATGGCCATCCCTTCCGTCAATGTTTCATGGAAACGGTCTTCCTCGTTTTTAATGACTTTCATAATGAAGTCCTGTTTCTCTTTCACTTCCGGATAAAAACCGACCATGATCTCGCCGACAACCGGCACCAGATTGTACATGAACGGTTTTTCGATTCCCAGCTGTTTAGCAAACCGGACTGCCCGGCGCAACAATCTGCGGAGGACATAGCCGCGCCCTTCATTGGACGGCAAAGCTCCGTCACCGATCGCGAACGCCACGGTGCGAATATGGTCGGCAATCACTTTGAACGCCGTATCCTTCTCTTGATCCTCTCCGTACTTCACGCCGGATGTCTCTTCGATGGCATGCATGATCGGCATGAACAGGTCCGTGTCAAAATTCGTCGGCACGTCTTGGATGACCGATACGATCCGCTCCAGCCCCATTCCTGTATCGATGTTCTTCTTCGGCAGCGGCGTGTACGTATGATCGGGATTATGGTTGAATTCTGAGAAAACGAGGTTCCAGATTTCCAGATAACGCTCATTCTCCCCACCCGGATACAGTTCCGGATCGGAAAAATCGTCCCCATAAGAAGGGCCCCGGTCGTAGAAAATCTCGGAGTTCGGTCCGCTCGGGCCTTCTCCGATGTCCCAGAAGTTCCCTTCCAAGCGGATGATGCGTTCTTCCGGAATGCCGATTTGATCGCGCCAAATCGCGTACGCCTCTTCATCTTCCGGATGGACGGTGACCGATAGCAGTTCCGGATCAAAGCCGATCCATTTGTCATTTGTCAAGAAATCCCATGCACGGATGATCGCTTCTTCCTTGAAATAGTCCCCGATGGAAAAGTTCCCGAGCATCTCGAAGAACGTATGGTGACGTGCCGTTTTCCCGACGTTCTCGATATCATTTGTCCGGATCGATTTTTGGGCATTGACTATCCGTGGATTGTCCGGGACGACCCGTCCATCAAAATATTTTTTCAAAGTCGCGACACCGCTATTGATCCATAGCAAAGACGGATCGTCGATTGGGACAAGCGGTGCGGATGGCTCTACACTATGCCCATGCTGCTTGAAGTATTCCAAGAACAGATTGCGTATTTCTGCAGATGTGAAGTTTCTCATTTTGTAATCCTCCAATTAATGAATATTGTAGAACAATTTTTCGGCAATAAAAAAATCCTCCCCCTCGTATACAAGGGGCGAGGATTTTATCTCGCGGTACCACCCTACTTATCGGCAATAGATTATCGCCAATCTCTTTGGAAGCCTTAACGCGGCGAAACGGCAGGGATGAGCTGCACTCGGGAGTAGCTTTCCGTCATATCAGCAAGGAAGCCCTTCCAGCCTAGGGGCCTCTTTCTGCACAAGCCGAAGCATGCGTACTTTCTCCGTCATCGAATTTCTTATGAATATCTGGATTATAGATAAGTTTGCGCGTGATGTCAATCCACGAATGACCTTACTCTTCCAAGAAAGCAAAAGGCGTGATGCCTTGCATGCCGATCATCGGGTCGATGGAGATGAAATTTTCAGCAGTAAGCTTATATTCCTTCGGTTCTGACATATCCGCTTCTTCGGCTTTCGGCTCCGCAGCCTGCTGCTCGGTCTCCATTTCGATAACCGAATCCCCATTCAGCCTTTCCTTGAGGGTCGTTTGCCGCTGCATTTCATCTGTACGGAAGATTCCCATCTTGAATTCTTCAGGCTCCCCGCAAAGGATCAAGAAATTCTTGGCACGGGTGATGCCTGTATATAACAGGTTCCTGCGAAGCATTTTACGATGGCTGCGGACGACCGGCATAATGACGATCGGAAATTCGCTGCCTTGCGATTTATGGATGGAACAGCAGTAGGCGAGGGTGATCTGATTCAGGTCGCTACGCTCGTACGTCACTTCGATTCCATCATAGGAAACGACGAGCAGCTCTTTTTTATCGATCGTTTCTTTCGCTTTGATGATGGCGATCACTTCGCCCATATCGCCATTGAACACATTGCTCTCCGGCTGGTTGACCAGTTGGAGGACCTTGTCTCCGATCCGGTAGACCGCGTCTCCAAACACGACCTCTTTCCGGTCGGGAGAGGGCGGATTGACCATTTCCTGGATCATTTTATTCAAGCCGTCGATGCCGGCGGGTCCTTTGTACATCGGGGCTAGGACTTGGATATCCTTGATCGCATGCCCTTTCGATAGGGCGTTGGAAATGACCTGCTCGACGACTTCCAAAATCCGTTCGCTATCCGCTTTGATGAACGAACGATCGGAGGTCTTCGCAGCAATATCCCCGGACCATTCGGAACGTTTGATCATATGAGCCATTTCGATAATTGTCGACCCGGCGCTTTGCCGATAGATTTCCGTCAATTCCACGACAGGGACTTTGCCGGACTCCAACAAATCCCGGAGCACTTGACCCGGGCCTACGGGCGGCAATTGATCTTGGTCCCCGACAAACAGCAATTGGACATCATCCGGCAACGCCTTCAACAGTTGGTGGGCCAGCCACGTATCGACCATCGACATTTCATCGATGATGATCAGGCGGCCTTCCACCTCCCGCTCCACTTCTTCTTCCTTCTCCTGCCCGGTGAAACCGAGCAGCCGGTGGATCGTCATGGCAGGCAGACCGGTCGATTCGGACATCCGTTTCGCCGCCCGTCCAGTCGGAGCCGCCAGCACGATCGGGAAGGGCTCCTTCTTTTTCGCATACTCTTTCGGGTCCAATGAAAGCCCGTGCAGTTCCGCGTACACTTCGACAAGACCTCGGATGACCGTCGTCTTCCCGGTCCCCGGTCCGCCCGTCAAGATCATCACGGGAGAATGAAGAGCCGTCTCAATCGCAGACACTTGCGTTTCTGCATAATTGACCCCGAGACGTTCTTCGACTTCTCCGACAGCTTTCCTGATCTCGGAAGCCGGAAATTGGTCCGCCACTTCATTTTCCATGAGACGCGCCACTTTCGACGCGATGCCAAGCTCGGAAAAGTAAAGGGAGGGAATATACAATTTCCTGCCTTCCGCTGACAATTTGCTCTCCTCTACAAGCTCGATGATCGCTTGTGAGATCGTTTTGAACGGGATATCGATCGGCTGGCTCATTTCCAAGATGCGTTTGACGTCGGGTAAAACCTCTTTCGCCTCCAAATAGACATGGCCCGCCGCTTGCACTGATTGGTTCATTGAATGGAGGATCGCCGCTTTGACCCTGGAAGGATGGGCACCTGTAATTCCGAGATTTTTTCCGAGCTCATCCGCCCGTTGGAAACCGACGCCTTCAACTTCCTCGATCAGGCGATATGGATTTTCATTTAACAATTCGATGGACTCTTCCCGGTATGTCTGATAGATCCGCATGCTGATCTGGGGTCCGAAACCCCATTCATTCAACTGAATGATCGTCCGTTCCATCCCCATATTCTGTTGCAATACTGTCACCAACGTCTCTTTCCGCTCGTCCGATAGACGAGGAATCGTGTCGAGGACAGTCGGATCGTTCATAATTTTCTTGATGGCATCTTTGCCCAGTTTCTTTACGATCGCATCCGCCGTCTTCAATCCGATGCCCGGAAAAAGGTCGCCAGACAAATAATGGATCAGCCCGGTCTCGGTGGACGGCATCTCCTTCTCGAAGGTCCGGACGTCAAATTGCAAGCCGTAGGACGGATGGGTGACGAGCCCGCCTGTGAAACGGTATTCTTCATCTTCATTCAATTGTGGGAAGTTTCCCTTCACGATGATCTCTTTCTCTGAATAACCGGAATTTGTTTCACGGACTTTCAGTTTCAGAATCGTGAAAAGGTTATCGGGATTATGGAAGATGGTGACGACCGGGCGCCCCCTCAAGAAGATTTCCTCCGTCTCACCGCTCATCTCCATCTTCCCTCCTTTCTTACTCGCCCGCCATTTTGATCATATTGTAAATATTTCGCGCTTCCATATGGTCCGGTTCGATTGTAAAGGCTTGCTCCAGATGACGGAGCGCATCCTCTTTCCGATTTGTCGAGACAGCATAGACAATGCCTAAATTGTAATGAGCGTCCGCATTTTCCTCGTCCAGTTCCAGAACGAAACGGAATTCATCCGCAGCTTCGACAAACAATTCCAGTTTCGCCAGGAGGATTCCATAGGATAATCGGATTTCCAAATCCCTCGGCGCCAGTTCCGCCGCTCTTTGCAAATAAGGCAATGCAAATTTATCGTTTGATGAACGCTCCAAGCTTTTTCCGAGCATGAAGTACGCATCCGCGTCTTCCACGCCTTTGCGAACCGCCTTCTCATACAATGTCACCGCTTCAGTATACCTCTCCGCATTGTAGTACAGATTCGCAAGCCCGTAATAGGCGGTTCCCGCTTCTTCGTCCAGGGTAATCGCTTTTTGGAAGAACGGCTCGGCTTTTTCGATGTCCCCAAGCGATGCAAAGACATTGCCCAAGTTAATATAGCCGACCGGATCTTCAGGCTGCTCCTCCACAGCTTTCATGAAGGATTCCACTGCTTTTTCCAGCTCACCGTCTTGTAAGGCGGCGATGCCGATTTCATTATATTTCATAACGCATTCCCCTTATCCGACATAATCGAGCTGGCGCCCATTTTTGATGACCGTATCGATCGTCCCTCCGCCGAGGCATTCTTCCCCGTCATAAAAGACGACCGCTTGTCCCGGTGTGATGGCGCGTACCGGTTCAGCAAAATGAACGATTGCCTCCCTATCCCCGGTCATTTCAACCGTTACTTTCGTATCCGGCTGCCGATAACGGAATTTCGCCGTGCACTCGAATTTTTTCGGCAGTTCGCGTGCCGTGGCGAAACTGATGTTGACAGCGGTCAAACTGTCCGAATAAAGTGCATCGTTATGGAAATTCTGGCCGACGAGCAGGACGTTCCGCTCAAGATCCTTTCCTAAGACGAACCAAGGATCCCCTGCCCCGCCGATGCCGAGTCCATGTCGCTGCCCGATCGTATAATACATCAAGCCATCATGGCGTCCGACTGTCCTTCCTTCCATCGTCTGCATTTCCCCGGGTTGGGCCGGTAGATATTGGCCAAGGAATTCCTTGAAATTCCGTTCACCGATAAAGCAAATGCCGGTGGAATCTTTTTTCGAAGCAGTCGTCAATCCCGCTTCTTCCGCTTTTTTACGGACATCGCTTTTATCCAAATGACCGATCGGGAACATCACTTTTTGCAGCTGCTCTTGGCTTAGTTGATTCAAAAAGTATGTCTGATCCTTATTCGTGTCTTTTCCACGGAGCATCGCTACGCCGCCATCCGTTTCGACGACTTGGGCATAATGGCCTGTCGCTAAATAATCGGCGCCTAAGCTCATCGCATGATCCAGGAACGCTTTGAATTTGATTTCTTTATTGCACATGACGTCTGGATTCGGTGTGCGCCCCGCTTTATATTCCTCCAAAAAATAGGTGAACACTTTATCCCAATATTGCTTTTCGAAATTGACGGCATAGTACGGGATGCCGATTTCGTTACAGACGCTGATGACGTCCTCATAATCTTCGGTCGCCGTGCAGTGTCCGAATTCATCAGTGTCATCCCAGTTTTTCATGAAAATGCCGATGACATCATACCCTTGTTCTTTTAACAGTAATGCCGCGACCGATGAATCGACGCCGCCCGACATGCCGACGACGACACGGGTATCTGCCGGAGCTTTTGTAGTTCTCATATGTTTTTCATCCTTTTTTCATTCATTTCACAAGCCGGTTTACGATTGTGGCTATTGTAACAGCCGCTTCCCGCATCGCTTCTTCGTCAAGCCCCAAACCGAAGCTGAAACGGACGGAATTGCGCAATTTCGGGGAGCCTTGGCCGAACATGGCCGTCAATACATGAGAAGGATCCAAAGAGCCGGCTGAACAAGCCGAACCGCTGGAAACCGCGATGCCGCCCATATCCAGGTTTACAAGCAATGATTCGATATCTGTTCCCGGAAAGCTGATGTTGAGTATATGAGGAAGCCTGTCTACCTCGGCCGCATTCTCCTCATATGCCACTTCTTTTCCATCCAAGGTCGACTTCAGGATTTTGGCATAGTTTCCATACTTCTTGCGGTTGTCCTCCATCGATGCTTGTGCAATGGAAACAGCTTCTGCAAAAGCCGCAACAGCGGGCAGGTTTTCAGTGCCAGCCCTCCGTTTCCTCTCCTGACCGCCTCCGAACAGGAGAGGGGCCGTTTTCAGCCCTTTCCGCTGATAGAGGAAGCCGATCCCTTTCGGACCATTCAATTTATGGGCGGATACGGATAGCAAGTCGACACCCAGTTCATCCACATGGAGTGGCACGATTCCATACGCTTGGACCGCATCGGTATGGAAAATCGCTTGATGATTTTGCAAGACCTTTCCGATTTCACGGATTGGTTGGATCGTTCCCACTTCGTTGTTGCCGAACATAATGGAAACAAGGATCGTCTTGTCGGACAATGCCTCCTGTACTTGCCAAACATCGATTTGCCCTTGTTCATTCACCTCTAAATAAGTGATATCGTACCCTTGTTCTTCCAAACGTTTGCATGATTCCAAAACGGCGGGATGTTCGATAGTTGTCGTAATAATATGATTGCCTTCCTCTTTCATAGCGGCAGCCGTCCCGAAAACCGCTATATTATCAGCTTCCGTTCCACCCGAAGTGAAAATGATTTCGGTAGGTTGGGCGTGGATGGAAGCGGCTAACACTTTCCGTGCTCCATCCAGATGTTTCCGCGCTTCCCGGCCGTAGCCATGGATGCTGGAAGGATTGCCGAATGTGGTTTCCAGCATTTCCACGTACACTGCTCCGACTTTTGGATGGACCGGTGTAGTGGCCGCATGGTCTAAATAAATTGAGTTCATTTCCATTACTCCTTCTTAAATATAGAACATATAGCCGTCGCTGATCGGCTCATTCTCGGATTCCATCAGATCTCGGATGGTCGTCTTGTCCAACACATCCCGGACCGCATCCCCGATCCGCTTCCATAGTTCCTGTTGAGGAATATCCGTTTCATCCAATCCTTCGACGACTTGGATCGGCCCTTCCAAAATACGGATAACGTCACCCGCTGTAATCTCTTCCGGCTCCTTGGCAAGCATGTAGCCACCATAGGCCCCTCTGACACTTTTGACGATCCGGTTGTTCCGCAATGGCGGGATCAGTTGCTCCAAATAAGCTTCGGACAAGTTCTGCTCCTCCGCTATTTTCCGGAGCGGTACAGGTCCTTGTCCATATTTCGCCCCCAGTTCGACGACAACTGTCAATCCGTAACGTCCTTTAGTTGAAATTTTCATAATAAATCCCCCGCCCTTTTTTATGCTTTCACTTCAAAATAGTATAGCATACAGGAGCGAAAACCTGCTGAAAATGATATTTCCTAAATGTATATGTATAATGAAGGAACAGACGTACGAGGAGTGATCATATTGCAAAATGAACCGCTGGCCTTCCGGATGCGGCCGAACAATATTGATGAAATCGCCGGTCAACAGCAAATTATCGGCCCCGACACGGCCCTCTACCGGATGATCAAGAACGGCCATGTCCCATCCATGCTGCTTTACGGAGAGCCGGGAATCGGAAAGACGTCACTCGCCCATGCGATTGCCGGTACGAGCGGACTTCCCTTCATCGCATTGAATGCCACGACGTCCGGAAAGAAAGAGGTAGAAGATGTCGTGGCGGAATCGCGAATCACCGGGAAAGTCCTGCTGTTTTTGGATGAAATTCATCGTTTCAATAAATTACAGCAAGATACGTTATTGCCTCATGTCGAAAATGGGGCCATCACCCTTATCGGGGCAACGACTGAAAATCCATTTCATGACGTCAACCCGGCCATCCGTTCACGATGCGGGGAAATCAAACAATTATCCCGGCTGGAACCGCAAGATGTGATGGAATTATTGGAACGGGCATTAGCGGACCCAGACCGGGGCCTGGGGAAGATGAAAATCGTCATTTCCGACGAACAGCTGCGAAAAATTGCGGAAGGTGTCAACGGGGACGCCCGAAAAGCATTGACAGTCTTGGAATCTGTCGTCAATGCCAGCGATGAAGAGGACGGGAAAACGATTGTGGAAGATTGGCTCGTCGATAATCTGATCGGCAGGGTCGGCCTATTCGGGGATAAGAAAGGCTCTCATTTTTATAATCTCTTATCCGCTCTTCAGAAATCGGTGCGAGGAAGTGATGTCAATGCGTCCATCTTCTACCTTGCCAACCTTTTGGAAACGGGGGATCTCGTCGCGGTTTGCAGAAGGATGCTCGTCATGGCTTATGAAGATGTCGGCCTCGCTTCCCCGGAAGTGGCACCCCGTGTCTTGGCGGCAACGGAAGCTGCCACACGCCTCGGCATGCCGGAAGCCCGCATTCCGCTGGCCAACGCAGTCATTGAGATGTGCCTCGCGTCCAAATCGAACTCCGCATACAAGGCAGTCGATGCGGCCATCAGTGCCATACATAAAGGACAAACAGGAGATATTCCGCTGCATCTGCGGGATACTCATTACGCAGGAGCAGTCGAACTCGGACATGCCGGTTACCAATATCCACATGACACGCCGATCGGTTCTTTCGGCGGCTGGGTCAACCAGCAATATTTGCCCGACGCCATCCAAAACGTGGAGTTTTATTCCCCTGTAAATGCCGGGGAGGAAAAAAGGTTGGCCGCCATTTACGACAGGCTGAAAAACTTCCGTAAATGAACAAAGGTGCGGGGTGCCTGCTTATTGAGATTCCTAGTCTAAGTGTGAGGCTTGCTGACTCGCATCCTATAAAAGCATTCGAGACCATTGGAGCACGACTGGTCAGGATGCTATCTACAGACTTATAAGCTAAAAAAACAGGAGGCGTTCCGATTTCTAGGATTGCCTCCTGTTCCTTATAAAATATATTGATCGATCTTCAGAACGAGTTCAGCGATTTCCGGTTTACTTACCTGATCATTTGCGCCGACGCTTTCCCCTTTATGTTTCAAATCATCCGTAATGAGAGAAGAGAAAATGATGACCGGCAACGGTGCCAAGTCTGCATTGTCCCGGATTCTTTTCGTGAAGTGATGTCCGTCCATCTGGGGCATCTCGATATCCGTGATCACCAATTGGACTTCATCTGTCACCTTTTTGCCGCTTGTGACGATGCTTTCCAAATAGTCCAGTGCATCTTTTCCATTTTCAAAAAACTCAAGATTGACGTAGCCGGCTTCTCTCAGTGTATTATCCAGCAATTTTCGAAGGAGCGGAGAATCCTCTGCACAGACGAGCCGTTTATCGGAGCGCTCCCGTTTGCCCAGTTTTTTCACTTGCTCGATCCGGATGCCGGTCTCCGGGCTAATGTCCAAGATGATTTTCTCGAAATCGAGCAGCAGCAACATATCGCTGCCCCGTTTGATGACTCCGATGACTTGTGAAGATTCTGCAGAGTAGATATCGGACGGCTTTTCGATTTGATCCCACGAAATCCGATGTATTTGAGTCACATTATGGACATGGAACACGACTTGCGTCTTATTGAAAGCGGCGACGATATACTTTTCATCGCTTTTGTTGGAAGACGGCGGCATGCCGAGCACCCTCTCCATATTGATGACCGGCAACACCTCCCCACGCAGTTGGATGATGCCTTCGACAGCCGGGTTGGCATGCGGGATCGGCGTTACCTTCATCGGCATAATGATCTCTTTCACTTTAATGACATTGATGCCGTACCGATTGTTCCCCATCTCGAATTCGATGATTTCCAACTCGTTTGTACCGCTTTCCAATAATATATTTGTCTGCTGTGACATCACGTTCATTCCTCTCAATTCCATTTATACCAAAGCGACTAGGCTTAGATTGTGAGAATAGACCTATCTGATTTGATTGTATCATGTTTCCTTCTTTACACAAGATGGTAATTCAATTCGTTTTCGTCGAATTTCGGAACTTTGAAAGCTTCACTTCGCGAGGTTCCGGATTTTCTCTGGTACTTGAATCGCATCGACATCGTTGAAATAGCTATAGGTCGCATTCACTTTTTGCCGTGTCCGGTGGGAGTCTCGGCCGACATAAGTGGTTGTATCGGTCAACATTTTGAAATCCGTCACGAAAAAGGTGCTGCGATCCACTACAATTTCAAAATCCAGCCGCTCCACCAATAGAAACGCCTTATCATCTTGGAATGCCCCGCCATATTCCGGACCAAGCTGTTGGCTGAACTGTTCAAATTGTTCCTTCGTCATGTTCAGCGTCAGCGAATAACCGTAATCGACCGGTTCCAATTCAAATTCTTCCTTGAAGTTTTCGAATAGAGAAAGATCCATTGTCGGATTAATATATTGATAGATCGGACCGAATGTTTCCGTGAAAAGGAAAGGGACTTCTCCCCATCCCGATTCCTCTCCGTCCTTGCCGAATAGGCGATCATTGATGCGGTATAATTCCACATCCCACGGTTCGGCTCCGGTTTGTGAAACCCGGGCCGTTTGGTGAAGAATGGCCGGCTCTGAAGTATAAATCGATTGGATGTCATACTTTGTTGTTTTTTTCTGTTCCGGATCGACTGGTGCTGATAGATTTTCAATGGCAAAATGGGCTTGGACATCCTTAAGCTCGCTGGCAGCCTCCACCGTCTTATCAAAAACATCTTTCGCGGTCAAGCTTTTGCCGGCTTTCACTTGAGTGCATCCGGCCGCTACGAGAAGAAGCACTCCAAGCATCATGAACTTGAGCATACTTTTCAATTTGTAACTTCCTTTCTACGAACAATACACTCATTTTACTTTATTTTAAAACCGATGTCACGGTGAGGTTGTTCTTCAATGAGCGATTCACGGAAACAGGAAAAAACCCCTTCCCGCCGGTTGCGACGGAGAAGGGGCAATTGAATCAGTTTATATGAGTCTTACCCTCGTACTTGACCGGTGCCAGTGATGACAAACTTGCTGGAGGTCAAGGCGTTCAGCCCCATTGGTCCACGGGCATGTAGTTTCTGGGTGCTGATGCCGATTTCCGCGCCATATCCGAATTCGAATCCATCGGTGAAGCGCGTGGACGCATTATGATAGACGGCTGCCGCATCGACGCGGTTCAGGAAGGCAGCGGCTGTCGCCTCGTCATCCGTGATGATCGCTTCGGAATGTTTCGTACCATATTTATGGATATGGTCGATCGCTTCAAAGACGTCGCCCACGCATTTGATCCGGACGGATAACCCTAAAAATTCGGAAGCCCAATCTGTCTCCTCTACGTTTTTCACGTCCGGACATGCTTGACGGACTGTTTCATCACCGTATACTTCCACACCTTTTTCCTGAAGTGCAGAAACAAGTGCCTTGCCGTAGTTTGCGAACCATTTGTTGTGAACGAGCACGGTTTCAATTGCATTACATACGGATGGTCGCTGAGTTTTGGCATTTAACACGATCGTTTCCGCCATGTTTTGCTGAGCCGCTTCGTCCACGTAAATATGACAATTCCCTGCCCCTGTTTCGATGACGGGCACTGTCGATTCCCGGATGACCGTCTCGATCAGCTGTTTTCCGCCCCGTGGAATGAGGACATCCAAATATTCGTTTAACTGGAACAATTCCTTCGCCGTTTCCCGGCTTGTGTCCTCCAGCAACTGGATGGCATCTGTCGGGATTCCGCTTTGCGACAATGCCGTGTGAATCGATCTGACCAATGCCTGGTTGGAATATTTCGCGGATGAACTTCCACGCAAAATCACTGCATTTCCAGTTTTCAATGCGAGTGTCGCCGCATCGACCGTCACGTTCGGACGAGCCTCGTAGATCATGCCGATCACTCCAAGAGGAACCCGTTTCTTTTCGATATTCAACCCGTTTTCCTTCGTAATCTTCTCCAACGTTTCCCCGATCGGGTCCTTCAGCTCGATTAGCAACCGGATGGCATCCGACATATCTTGGATGCGTTGTTCATTCAATAAAATCCGATCCAAGATAGCATCCGTCAGACCTGCCGCCTTCCCGTCAAGCAAATCTTTTTTATTTTCCGCAAGCAAGATTTCCTGGTCCTTCAACAATTGCTCGGCAATCAATTCCAATGCCCTATTTTTTTCTTCCGTAGATACATCGACCATGACATAACTTGCTTCCTTGGCCGCTTTCCCTTTCAATTGAACTTCGCTCACTATGACTGCACTCATCATTATCCCTCCATACTCTTTTCGACTAACTCTTACATCTGGGGAACCCAGCGATCCCTATGGATCACTTCAACTGTCGGGGACAGTACATCCCCTAGCCGTTCCCGGTTCCTTTTTTCAATCGTTTCCTTCAATTCATCGGAAGAATACGTGACGACCCCTTTTCCAAGCAAGCCGCCTACTCCATACACTTCAACGACATCCCCTTTTTGGAAGGTGCCTTTCACTTTGAAGACACCGGCCGGAAGCAAGCTTTTTCCGTTGCAAAGGATAGCGTCTTCCGCACCCTGGTCGACGAACAGTTTCCCCGACGATTCGGAGTGGAGCGCAATCCATTGCCGTCTGGTATTAATTGTCGCATTGGCAGGATTGGAGATATACGTCCCATCCCCTTTTCCGTCTAAAATATCGATTAATTTTTCCGGACCGCTGCCGGTTCCTATGAAAATCGGAACTCCGAGCGAATGGGCTGTTTTAGCGGCAAGCAACTTCGACCGCATGCCGCCCGTCCCCACTTTCGAGCCGTTTTCATCCGCACCCGCCAGCAATTCTTCGGAAATGTCATCCAGCATGTCGTATCGCTGCGCGAGCGGATTCGTCCGGGGGTTCGCACTATAAATCCCGTTTATATCCGTCAAGATGATGAGCTGATCGGCATGAAGGAACCCGCTTACGAGCGCAGACAGCATATCATTGTCCCCGAATGTCAACTCATCGACCGAAACGGTGTCATTTTCATTAATGATCGGAATTATCCCCCGTTCCAACAATTCCGTCATCGTCGCAAAAGCATTCCGGTACCTTTCCCGGTTGGCAAAATCGCTCCTCGTCAATAAAATCTGGGCCGGAACGAGCCGATAAGGCCGGAATTTCTCGATATAGGATTGTACAAGAAGGCTTTGCCCGACTGCCGCTGCCGCCTGCCGCCCTTTCAAGGTAACTGGTCTGGCCGGGTATCCGAGCGCCGCAAATCCCGCCGCTACCGCACCTGACGAGACAACTATCACGTCATGTCCAGCCTCTCGCAGCGCGGCTAAAGCTTGGATATGATCATCAAACTTCGTGTTATCGATCTCTCCCCTATCATTCGTTAACGAACTGCTTCCTATTTTTACGACAACCCGTTGTTTACTCATTTCACTATCTCCTACCATGTACCTGATAATATATAATAATAAAAAAAGCCCATCCGTCCTGAATTGATCAGGACGAAAGAGCTTTGCTTCCGCGGTACCACCATCATTGGATGCGCCCAAAAGATGCATCCCCCTTGCTCCCGGTAACGTCGGAAATCACGCCCATGTTTTGCATAGGACTCCGAAGGCAGGTTCTGCAGATTGGCAGTGACGGAATCTTTCAGCTCGTAAATCCCGCTCTCTGACACGCCGTTCGTCCACATACTAGCCCTTCGTCTTCGTTCATTTCAGCAATGCTGCTGGACTATTCTTCATTTTACTACATCATACATCAGATGTTGGAATTGTCAAGAGCCTTCCTTGGTGACACGGATAGAGTTCCTGATGTTCTATAAACAGGGTTTACATAATAAAATTATTCATGCTTTATCTTTCACACGCTCAATATGGATATCTTTCACAATATCATTCATGACCCAGCTCGCGCAGACAAGGCCTGCAACAGATGGAACGTACGCATTGGAGGCAGGCGGCATTTTTGCTTTCCGAATGACGGCATCGGGCTTCCCGACCGTCTCGACGACGTCTTCGCGGACGACGATTGGACTTTCATCCGAAAACACGACAGGGACCCCTTTCCGGATACCGGCCTTCCGCAATCTAAGCCGGATTACTTTGGCGATCGGATCGGTATGGGTCTTGGAAATATCCGCAATCTGGAAACGGGTCGGATCCAATTTATTTGCAGCACCCATACTGGAAATGATTTTCACTCCACGCCCCACACATTGGGTGATGAGGTGAATTTTATAGCTGATCGTGTCGGAAGCGTCGATGACATAGTCCGGCTCATAGCTGAAAAACTCGTCTGCCGTCTCTTCCGTGTAAAACATATGAAGATCGACCACTTCACACCCCGGATTAATATCGGCGATCCGCTCCTTCATAACTTCCGATTTGGAACGACCGATTGTGGAAAGGTAGGCAACGAGCTGGCGATTGACATTTGTAATATCGACATCATCCTTATCGACGAGGATGATCCGGCCGATCCCACTCCTTGCACAGGCTTCAGCGGCAAACGAGCCGACGCCGCCGACGCCGAGAATGGCGACGGTCTTTTCTTTCATGCGCTGGACCCCTTCAGTCCCGATAGCTAATTCATTTCTCGAAAATTGATGTAACAACTTATATCCACCTCTCATTTTTCATGCCAGGCACGGAAATAAACCTGAATCTTAAATAGCATCGGCCTGGCACCATTTTCACTTTTCCCCATTAAAAAACCCCTCCGTGAACAGAGGGGCTATCATGTTTAACATTATAAGTGAAGTATAAAGGCAAATCCCGAATGTGCCGTCTTTGAAGTATCGTTTTGAACCCGCACTTAGCAGGTGGGTGTCCTATCCGGTTCCTCTGACGTCCCGATAATGGGCATGTCATCCTAACCGAAATGCAGACTCCCGACGATTTAGATGTTCGGTCAAAACTGATTAGCAAATGACGAACACTTCAGGATTTGTATTATCTGTATCCTATCACACATCCGATTTCGATTCAACAATTTTACTAGAAGGTTTTTTGCGGAACCTTCAAGTTTCGACAAAATCAATTCTTCTTCGATGCGATTTGGATGCCGAGTTCCGCAAGTTGGGCGGGATCCACTGTATTCGGAGCGGCTGTGAGCAGATCGCTGGCGCTTGCAGTTTTCGGGAATGCGATCGTATCCCGCAAGTTTGTCGAACCAGCGAGGATCATGACGATCCGGTCCAGACCGAAGGCGATTCCCCCATGCGGAGGCGTCCCGTAATCAAAAGCATCGAGAAGGAAGCCGAATTGCTCCCTCGCTTGTTCTTCCGTGAAGCCGAGCGCTTTGAACATTTTCTCCTGGACGTCGCGTTCATAGATCCGAAGCGATCCGCCGCCCAGCTCATAACCGTTCAATACAAGGTCATAGGCTTGCGCTTTGACAGTTTCCGGGCTGTTCACAAGTTCATCGACGTCGGACGGCCTCGTGAATGGATGATGCGCTGCATAATAGCGGCCATCTTCCTCGTCGTATTCGAATAGCGGCCAGTCCGTGATCCATAGGAAATCGAATGTGGATTCGTCGATCAAACCGAGCTCTTTACCGAATTTCAAACGGAGGGCTCCAAGGGCATCCGCGACAACCGATTTCTTATCCGCTACGAATAGCAGAAGGTCTCCCGCTTCCGCTTCTGCCGCTGAACGCAATGCTTCCCCTTCTTCTCCTTGGAAGAATTTCGCGATCGGCCCTTTCATTCCTTCTTCATCCACTTTCAACCACGCAAGGCCTTTCGCTCCGTAGATAGCCGCATACTCGGCAAACCCGTCAATTTCTTTTCGCGTGTAACGTTCCGCTGCGCCTTTGACGTTGATCAGTTTCACTTGGCCGCCCGCTTCAATTGCATTCGCGAACACTTTCATCTCGGTATCTTTCACCGTTTCCGAAACGTCAATCAATTCCAGGCCGAAACGTGTATCCGGCTTGTCGGAGCCAAAACGTGCCATCGCTTCATCATAAGGCAGACGTTTGAACGGGATTTGAATATCGATCCCTTTTACATCTTTCATGATTTTCTGCATGAGACGCTCGTTCATTTCCAAGATCTCTTCCATCGACAGGAAGCTCATCTCCATATCGATTTGGGTGAATTCCGGCTGACGGTCGGCACGGAGGTCCTCATCCCGGAAACAGCGTGCGATTTGGTAATAACGGTCAAACCCGGATACCATCAGCAATTGCTTGAACAGTTGCGGGGATTGCGGAAGCGCATAGAATTCCCCTTCATGCACGCGGCTTGGTACGAGATAGTCACGAGCGCCTTCCGGAGTCGATTTTGTCAAAATCGGGGTTTCCACTTCCAGGAACCCTTCATCATCGAGGAAATTGCGGACCGTCTTTGTAATATCCGAACGCATTTTGAATGTCTTCGCCAATTGAGGGCGGCGTAAGTCTAGGTAACGGTATTTCAGACGGATGTCCTCACCTACGTCCGTTTCATCTTCAATCATGAACGGCGGGTTTTTCGCTTCATTGATGATATGCAGCTCCGTCACTTGAATCTCGATTTCCCCTGTTTCCAAGTTCGGGTTCTTCGTTTCTTCTTCCCGCTCGATGACTTTGCCTGTCAACTCGACAACATATTCATTCCGAAGCTTATCCGCAACTGCATGGGCCTCTTCGGAGAAGTCCGGGTTGAATACCGCTTGGACGATTCCCGTCCGGTCCCGGACATCGACGAAAATGAGTCCGCCGAGGTCCCGTCGTCGCTGCACCCAACCTTTCAATGTCACGTTCTCTCCAATTTGTTGTTCCGATAGATTACCGCAATAATGTGTTCGTTGCATTTCTTGTTCCGCCTCTCTTAGTTCAACTTCTCTTGTAGCATTGTCAAAATATCGGCATGGGCCACTTTCTCTTGTGTACCTTCCGCCATGTTTTTCATTTGGACCACTTTTTCCGCGACTTCGTCTTCCCCGATGACAAGGACGATCTTTGCGTCCAGCCGATCCGCCGATTTCATCTGCGCTTTCATTTTCCGGTCCATGTAATCCATATCCGAACGGATTCCTGCTGCGCGCAATTCACGGAGCAAGTTGAATCCCGGATGGCGTGCTGCATCGCCAAGCGTGACGATATAGACGTCCAGTTCGGATGGATCTTCGAACGCGACCCCTTCCGCTTCCATCGCAAGGAGAAGGCGCTCGATGCTCATCGCAAAGCCGATCCCCGGCGCGGATGGCCCGCCGATCTCCTCAGCCAATCCGTTGTACCGGCCCCCGCCGCATAATGTCGTGATGGCGCCGAACCCTTCGGATGTGCTCATGATTTCAAATGCCGTATGATTATAATAATCCAGGCCCCGCACCAAGTTCGCGTCCACTTCATAGTCGATGCCGGCGTCTTCCAAATAGCTTTTCACCGCTTCAAAATAACGTATGGACTCCTCGTTCAAATAATCCGCTAAAGATGGGGCACTCGCCATCAACGGATGTTTGCTGTCCACTTTGCAATCGAGGATGCGGAGCGGATTCTTCTGGAGTCGCGATTGGCAATCCGCGCAGAACTCGCCGATATGCGGCTCAAAATGCGCAACAAGCGCTTTCCGGTGCCCCGCCCGGCATTCCGTGTCGCCAAGCGAATTGATGACGAGCTTCAACTTCGTCAATCCGGCCCGCTTGTAGACATCCATCGCCAGAGCGATCAATTCGGCGTCGATAGCGGGATCCGCACTGCCGATCGCCTCTGCACCGAATTGGACGAACTGGCGGTAGCGGCCTGCTTGCTGACGTTCATAGCGGAACATCGGACCCGTGTAATAGAGTTTGACCGGCTGGTCGGGATAGCCGAACATCTTGTTTTCCACAAAGGAGCGGACGACAGGAGCGGTCCCTTCCGGCCGGAGTGTCAGTGAACGGTCCCCTTTGTCCGTAAAGGTGTACATCTCTTTCTGCACGACATCTGTCGTGTCACCGACGAGCCGCTGAAAAAGTTCCGTCTGTTCGAAAATCGGCGTCCGGATTTCCTTGTAACGGTACACATCGCATAATTCATCGATGATTTGTTCGACCTGCCGCCATTTCCATGATTCGGAAGGCAAGATGTCTTGCGTTCCTCTTGGCACTTTGAAATTCATCACTGTTTCCCCTTTCACGAAATCGACTTCAGGTAGAATGACATTAACCACACTTCAGCGTAATTGCGTCCGGAGACTTTATCTTTATTCAACAGGGGTTTGAACACCCGCTGAATAAAAAAAGCCCTCCTCCCTTGACAACAAGGGACGAGAGCTTTCATCAGCTTCCGCGGTTCCACCCAAATTGGCGCCATGAAGCGCCCACTCTGAATCCGGATAACGGCCGGTTCCGTCTGCACCTACTGAATCGGTCGCGTTCAGCGCAGAGCCTCGGTGGTGTTGTTCGTCATAACGTTCTGTAGGCGGGATTTCAGCCACGTCCTGCCCTCTCTTGCCAGCCTGGTTTATGAGTACTCTCCACTTCAACGGCGAACATAAATAATACAACTGGTATCATCTTAATGATTCCTTGCGAAAGTGTCAACCTTTTTGGATTCATTGTAGTTTTTTCTGCCAGAACAATTTAAGATAGTAGGAAAGGAAGGTGATACTTTGCCGAAAATGAACAAACGGATTATTTCGCTCACAGTTCTCTTCAGTTTGTTGCTGTTTGTGCACTCCATACAGGCGAATGAAAACGAAGTCATTGTGGACGCTCCTTCATTGCATATCCGCTCAGGACCAGGACTTACCTACGATGTGATCGGTTCATTGAAAAAAGGCGATCGTGTGAAAGTCCACTCCGCATCTGATGATTGGTATGAAATCAGTATCGGGAATGGTAACGGATGGATCGCCTCTTGGCTGACAGTTCCGGAAAATCAATCATCCGCTGAACAGACCACCATCGTTTCGCAAGTGGATGCCTTGAATATTCGTACGGGGCCTTCCGTAGAGTCGGCAGTCCTCGGACGATTGCAGGCTGGAGATGAAGGAATCCGAATCGACCAGGACGGCAACTGGGCAAAGATTGCGGCGAACGGCTTGGAAGGTTGGGTCCATATGGATTACATTACGGAGTCCAGTCCCCAGCCGAAAGAGAATAACGGGTATCCAGGAGAAGGAGCAGCCGAAGAACCGGAACCCGCTCCGCCCAAGGGTCCATCCGCCTCCAAGGAAATCCAGCCAGATACATACCTAGTCTCGGTCAATGCACTCCATGTACGAAAAAAAGCAGATCAGTCCTCCAAGCAGATCGGCACGATTCAGCGGGGAGAAACTTACGCCATCAAGGAAATCCAGGGCAACTGGGTCCGGATCGTGCTTGATAAGAAGAAGGAGGGCTGGGTCTATTCATTCCATGGGACATTGCTAGCTTCCGAGACGGAGCCACATTCAACAGAAAATCCGGACGGCGCTGGCGGGGCCGTGGTGACGATTTTGACAGATGGCACGAATATCCGGCAAGCTGCCACCACTTCCTCGGAGATTGTCAGACGAGCGGATGCCGGGGAGAAATTCCGCATTTTGGAAGAAAAGGACAATTGGTACACGATCGAGTTGCCTTCGGGAGAGCCCGCCTATGTCGCCAATTGGGTCGTTTCAACGGATGAAGAACGGATCATCGCCGAAAACACCGGAAAGAAAAAAGCCGAGCGCGTTCCCGGTACATTGAAAGGGCTCACCATCGTCATCGATCCGGGGCACGGGGGAAATGACAGAGGAACGACAGGCGCACGTGGAACTGATGAAAAAGGGCTTACCATGTTGACGTCAGAACTGCTGGCGGCGAAGTTGAAAGCCGCCGGGGCAGATGTCATCATGACAAGGGAAGCGGATACTTACGTATCTCTACGAAAACGGGTGGCCGTCAGCCATCAGCATGAGGCGGATGCCTTCGTCAGTATCCATTATGACGCCAACCCCGATGCGTCCATCCACGGGTTCACCACTTACTACACCCGTTCGGCCCATCAACAATTGGCTGCAGCGGTGAACGACGGACTGGCATCCACTGTGCCGTTGCGGAATCGCGGGGCCCAACCGGGTAATTTCCTCGTACTGCGCGAAAACCGGCAAAATGCCATATTGATCGAGCTTGGCTTCCTGTCGAACCCGAACGAGGAACGGATCGTCTCTGCCGACCTATTCCGTGAGCAAGCGACACATGGGATTTACAAAGGATTGCTTGACTACTTTAATGAAAACTGACGGATCGGGTTAAGTCCAGGTGTGTGGGCGCTGGGGCGTGGAACTTTTGAGCGTAAAGCGCAGTGTTATGTACGCGGGAGTTGGACTTATAAGCGGAAGTCGAAGTGTTATGAGCGCGGAACGCTGACTTTTGAGCGCGGCGGCGGAAGTTACGAGCGTGGAGCACAGTCTTTTGAGCGCGACGCGGAAGTTATGAGCGCGGAGCACAGTCTTTTGAGCGCGACGCGGAAGTTATGGGCGCGGAGCACTGTCTTTTGAGCGCGACGCGGAAGTTATGAGCGCGGAGCACAGTCTTTTGAGCGCGACGCGGAAGTTATGAGCGCGGAGCACAGTCTTTTGAGCGCGATGCGGAAGTTACGAGCGCGGAGCACTGTCTTTTGAGCGCGGCGCCGGAAGTTATGAGCGCGGAGCACTGTCTTTTGAGCGCGACGCGGAAGTTATGAGCGCGGAGCACAGTCTTTTGAGCGCGACGCGGAAGTTATGAGCGCGGAGCACTGTCTTTTGAGCGCGACGCGGAAGTTACGAGCGCGGAGCACTGTCTTTTGAGCGCGGCGCCGGAAGTTATGAGCGCGGAGCACTGTCTTTTGAGCGCGACGACGGAAGTTATGAGCGCGGAGCACTGTCTTTTGAGCGCGACGCCGGGCGCAAGCAGCCGAACGGGTGCAATGTGTGAACGCTTTGCGCAAGCCCTGCGCCGCCTCCATCGACATAAAAAGGTTGTTTCATCGGTCCCGTAGCGGACTGGTGAAACAACCTTTTTCATTTGGATTCTACAATGATTGTGACAGGACCATCGTTCAGCAGTTCGACGTCCATCATGGCGCCGAAAACGCCGGTCTCCACCTTCAAGCCTTTCTCCCGCAACCGATCGTTGAAATAATGCCAGAGCGGTTCGGCTTGCTCCGGACGGGCCGCCTCGATGAAGCTGGGACGCCGCCCTTTTCTCACATCCCCGTATAAGGTGAACTGGGAAACGGATAGGATGGCGCCGTCCACTTCCTCGATGGAGCGGTTCATTTTCCCCTCTTCATCTTCCCATAGACGGAGGCCCGCTATTTTCTTCGCAACATACTCCATATCCGCTTCAGTATCCGAATGGGTTATGCCGACGAGCAGGACATATCCCTTTTCAATTGAACCGGTCACTTCCCCGTCAACGCGGACGGTTGCCGGACCGGACCTTTGCAGCACGACTCTCACTAATTCTACCTCCGATCAGTTAATGACCCGTTGTACGGAATAAATATCCGGGATTTGCTTAATCCGGTCTACGATCCGGTACAGATGGGTAATATCCGTGATCTTTATAGTCATATGAATCCTGGCGATTTTATCCTTATCGGCCTTGCCGCTTACGGCGACAATCGGCGTCTTCGTATCCGCCACGACCATCATCACTTCATTCAGCAAGCCTTGTCGGTCAAATGCGGAAATCTCGATGTCGACATGGAACTCTTTTTTGACGTTCGATTGACCGATCGCCCATTCAACGTCGATCAGCCGGTCGCTGTCCTCTTCCTCTTCCGCGTGAATGTTGGGACAATCGGTCCGGTGCACCGACACTCCCCGGCCTTTTGTAATGAAGCCGACAATCGAATCGCCTGGGACTGGGTTGCAGCATTTCGACAACCGGATGAGCAAGTTTTCGATTCCTTTGACAATGACCCCCGATTCCGTCGTTTTTTGGTGTTGCGGGGAATTCATGTCGGAAACGATTTTATCGATTGTATCTTGCTCTTCCCGTTTTCTCCGTATTTTTTCCGCCATCCGGTTTACCACTTGCTGCGCCGTGATGCCGTTAAAGCCTACAGCGGCGTACATATCTTCTTCCGAGGTGAAGCTGAACTTTTCAATCGCCCGATTCATATTTTCCGGCGTCAAGATTTCTTTGAGGTCGTAATCTTGCGCTTTGATTTCTCTTTCGATCATCTCTCGGCCTTTAGTAATATTCTCTTCCCGCAGCTGCTTTTTGAAGTATTGCCTGATCTTGTTTTTCGCTTGAGACGTATTTGCGATCTTCAACCAATCCCGGCTTGGTCCGAATGATTGATTGGAAGTTAATATTTCGACAATATCTCCTGTATGTAGCTCGGTATCGAGCGGTACGATTTTTCCGTTCACCTTCGCCCCGATTGTCCGGTTGCCGACTTCCGAGTGGACGCGATAGGCAAAGTCGATCGTCACGGAACTGGCCGGCAGCTCAATGACATCCCCATCGGGCGTGAAGACATAGACCATATCGGAGAATAAATCGAATTTCAATGATTCCATGAACTCTTCAGCATTGGAAGATTCGTTTTGGAACTCGAGGATTTCCCGGAACCATGTCAGTTTCGAATCGATATCGCTCGGATTTCTATTTGTGGACTTCCCTTCTTTATAAGCCCAATGCGCCGCCACACCGAACTCGGAAATTTTGTGCATCTCTTCCGTCCGGATCTGGACTTCCAGCGGATCCCCTGCCGGACCGACGACAGTCGTATGGATCGATTGGTATAAGTTTTGCTTTGGCATGGCGATATAATCTTTGAATCTTCCGGGCATCGGTTTCCAAAGTGTATGAATGATGCCTAAGACGGCATAGCAGTCCTTGATGCTGGAGACAAGAATCCGTACAGCGAGCAGATCATAAATCTCATTGAACTCTTTTTGCTGCATCGCCATTTTTCTGTAAATGGAATAAAGATGCTTCGGACGTCCGGAAATATCGGCTTCGATTCCGACTGCTTTAATTTCAGATCGGATCGTGTCCATGACATCTTCCAAATACTTTTCCCTTTCCACCCGTTTCCGCTTCATCAAGTTCACGATGCGGTAATATTGCTGCGGTTTCAAATAACGGAGGGCGATATCTTCCAATTCCCATTTGATTGCCGAGATTCCTAGTCGATGGGCTAATGGAGCGAAAATTTCGAGCGTTTCCGCCGCTACACGACGCTGCTTCTCTTCCGATACATGCTTCAACGTCCGCATATTATGGAGCCGGTCCGCCAATTTGATCAAGATGACGCGGATGTCTTGGGCCATCGCGACAAACATTTTACGATGGTTTTCGGCTTGTTTCTCTTCTTTCGATTTATATTTCAATTTTTCCAGCTTGGTCACCCCGTCCACGAGCAGTGCGACTTCTTCCCCGAATTCCCGGATGATGTCTTCCCTGCTGACGCTCGTATCCTCTACAACATCATGGAGGAACCCGGCCGCGACCGTTTCAGGATCCATTTGCAATTCAGCTAGAATACCCGCCACCTGGACGGGATGGAGAATATACGGCTCTCCTGAACTTCTAAATTGTCCTTCGTGTGCAGACTTAGCGGCTTCATATGCTTTCTTGACAAATTCGACGTGTTCTTCATTCATGTACGAGGAGACCAACTCAAATATGTCGTCCGCTGTCATGTCACGATTTTTCGCCATTCTTCTACCCCTTTCGAACCGTTACGCAAAAAAATGATAATATTCTTATTGTATGTGTAATACTAGCTGAATGTAAAGAGTCCATGTATAGAAAAATCCCCCGCTGTTTCCACGGAGGACTAAGTATTGTCAATTTTTTAATAGGTGATTAACGAGCGTGTATCATAACCTTGCAGTTTTTCACGTCCGTTCAAATAGGAAAGCTCAATGATGAATGCGCAACCCGCCACAATGCCGCCCAGCTTCTCCACCAATTGGATGGTCGCGCCGACTGTCCCGCCGGTTGCCAACAAATCATCGACAATCAAGACGCGCTGTCCTGGTTGGATGGCATCTTTATGGATTGTCAACGTATCTTTTCCGTATTCCAGATCATATTCCACCGCGATGGTTTCGCGCGGCAATTTGCCAGGCTTGCGGACCGGAGCAAAGCCGACTTCCAACGCATACGCTACCGGACAACCGATGATGAAGCCCCTTGCTTCCGGGCCAACGATAATGTCCGTCCCTACCTCTTTCGCATACTTGACGATTTCATCCGTAGCATATTTATAAGCTTTGCCATTATCCATGATCGTTGAGATATCTTTAAAGCTGATCCCTTCTTTTGGATAATCCGGGACAAGCGTTACATATTGTTTCAAATCCATCAATTATTCCTCCCTGTCGATCCCATTCCGGATCGTCTCGAACCATTGCTTCAACTCGAAATAGGATGCATAAAGCAATCTTTTTTCCAATTCGATTTGCCGTTGTCTCTGTCGATAAGACGGCGCTTCCGCTAAATCCCGCTTGTCGGCAGTTTCCACGACGGAAGCCACGCCATTCTCTATCTTAACAAATCCAAGCTCGGAAAACACCTGAGACATGAAATAAACCGTATCCTTTTTCCAACCCATATGTTTGGTCAGCAGATCCGCGTTTTGGTTCATATCGAAACTGCCCCGTTTTTTCAAAAAGGTGTAAAACCATCCGAACTGATCACGGCCCGGAATCCCGTCGAAATACTTCGATTCAGGCTCATGCAGATGGGCATAGATCCGGTCGGGCACAATCGTCTGGATGACATGTTCCAATTCCGTCTTGGCATTCGGCATATCGAGCAAGACAACATTTTCCGCTTCCTTTAATTGATCTTTCCCATAATGAAGGACGGAAATTCCTTGCATCGTAGACGGGAGGCGGGAAATGGTCCGATCCCGGAACGCGACAAATAAGGTATGCTTCAGCGGAATTTTCGGAAGCCAACGGGACGGTTCCCGGATGCCGCGCAAATCGAATAACTGCCAGTCATCCGAACGGACGTCTTCGATCAACAACTGCGGCTTTTTATGGCCGTTCCATTCATTCACCTGCAAGTCACCGACGAGGGACAACGTGATGTCCGGTGTCATATGATCCGCCATATGGCCAAACCGGAAACCGATCGCGTCCAGCTTCCACTCCCCATCCTGCAGTTCCAGCTTCAAATGGTTTTTATCCGCCCCGATTTGCCGTACGGTTGCAGTCGTCAACTTTTCGATCATATAAGCCGGCTTTTCGAAACTCATTCCGAAAGGTCGGAGGATTTCAAGCGATTCCAGCACATCCACATTGATCTCTTCCAACTTTAACGGGACATCGATCACTTTTTCGGGAATCAACATCTGTTCCGTCAGAACTTCCGCCGCTTGGGCATTCAAATTTTGGCGCAGGTCGTCGATATCTTCGATCGCCAGGGACATGCCGGCCGCCATTTGATGGCCTCCGAAATGCGGCAGTAGATTCGTATTTTTTGACAGTTCCCCGAACAAGTCGAATCCCGAAATACTGCGGGCCGACCCTTTTGCCGTGCCCGCTTCCGAATCCAATGAAAGGACGATGGAAGGCCGATGATATTTCTCCGTCAACCGGCTGGCGACGATTCCGACGACACCCGGATTCCATCCCTCGCCCGCTATGACGAATACGTATGGGATCTTGTCCCCGTAGGTGTCGGAGATCATCCGCTCCGCTTCCTTTGTGATATTCGAAACGATGGCTTGCCTTTCTTTGTTCAACGAGTCCAGTTGCTCGGCCAATGCCATGGCAACCCCCTCATCGTCCGTTTTCAGAAGATCGACAGCGGGTTTTGCATCGCCCAAGCGTCCTGCCGCATTGATTCGAGGGCCGATCGTGAAACCGATCGATTCTTCATTCAACCCGGCTTGCTCCGCACCTGCCACACGGGCAAGCGCCTGGATGGCCGGACGTGTGGAGCGGCGCATGCGACGGATCCCCTCTTTGACCAAATAGCGGTTTTCGTCCCGAAGCGGCACCAGGTCGGCCACCGTGCCGATTGCGACAAGCTCGATCAAGTCATGTGGGATTTCGCCGAGCAAGGCACAGGCCAATTTGAACGCCACCCCGACGCCGGCCAATTCACCGAACGGATAGGAGCCTTCCGGGTGCCGGGGATGGATGACAGCATCCGCTGCCGGCATCGTTTCCCCGATTTCATGGTGGTCGGTGATGATCACGTCCATACCGAGCGATTTGGCATGGGCGATCTGACCGATTCCGGAAATTCCGTTATCGACTGTGATAATGAGCGATGCCCCTTGCTCATGCAATTCCTCGAACAGCTCCCGATTCGGCCCGTAGCCGTGTTTAAAGCGGTCTGGAATGGCGAAGAAGACATCTGCCCCCAGTCGTTCCAATGCCGTCGTCAAGACGGAGACACTCGTCACGCCATCCGCATCATAGTCCCCATAGACGACAATCTTCTTCTGTTCGGAAATGGCACGGCCGATGATCTTGACCGCTTTGTCCATATCGTGAAATAAAAACGGGTCATGCAAGCAAGTTTCATCCATATGTAAAAAAGCTTTCGCCTCGGTCGGGTCTGTAATCCCACGGGCAGCCAGGATTTTGGCGTGGACAGATGGAATACCGAGAGTCGATTGCAGCGTTTTGACAATCTCGTCATCCGGCCTACTAATCGTCCATCTTTTCTTTGATTCAATCAATTTGGTTCACATCCTTATCGTCATTATACCGGATGTCCTATGTATCTAAAAGGAAATACTATGTCGAAGTAGAAAAGAAAAAAACTTTCCCAGAGAGTTCGGGAAAGTTAGTTGGGTAGGTCATTCTGCAGCTTTTTCGTTGAGGTCGACGGATTCCGGTTCGAATGGTTTGTAATATCGTTGAAGGCCGGCAATTTCATTTTGCTGCGCGGCAATGGTCGTTTCCTTGGCCGCCAGCTCTTTCTGCAATTCTTTGATACGGCGGTTGGAGCGGTAGGAGCGGAAGATGGCAACAAACCCGCTTGTCAACGCACCGAGCAGGGCCGATCCCAAAATGACCAAGACGAGCGGCCACATCGCTGTACCAAAAACATAATTCACTTCGACCGAATCCACATTGAAAACAGCGAAGACGGCAATCAAAATCGCAAATAAAAGTCCGAATAACAGAGTCCATTGGAATTTCACGGGATTTCCTCCTTTCGATGATGTGGTTCATAAGCGGGGGTTCATAGCTTTTGGTGTATGTCATCAGCGCTTCGTACGGGATATCAGCACTTCTCGCCCCCAGTGCATAAAAAAACAAGGTATACCGTAGTATACCCTGTTCCCAAAGATGAAACGCATCGTCTGGTGGGCAGACGGGCAATTCCGTATTCAATTAGACGACCGGTTCGTCCGATCCCCATTGTTTCTTCTCTTGTTTGACATTCAATGTGCCTTTGTCTTTCAGTTGCCGCTTTTTCAAGTCAAACCAGATTTGAGCGGAAATGAAGATCGAAGAGTACGTACCGGCCAGCAAACCGACGAGCAAGGCGATCGAGAAGGTCTTGATCGATTCAGCCCCTAGCAGCATCAAGGCGACGACAACGAAGATGACGGTTAGCACGGTGTTGACGGAACGTCCCAATGTTTGACGGAGGGATTTATTCACGATATCGGCCAACTCATCCACATTATCGATGACGCCACGGCGATTCAAGTTTTCACGAATCCGGTCGAAGGTAACGATCGTATCATTGATCGAATATCCGACAATCGTCAGGACTGCCGCAATGAACGTGATATCCACTTCAAGACGCAAGATGCTGAAGAGGGCAACCATGAAGAAAGCATCGTGGATCAGCCCGACAATCGATGCGACCCCCATCCGCCATTCAAAACGGAAGGCGACATAGATGATGATACCTAATGCGGCAACTAAGAGCGCTTTAAACGCATTTAGCGCCAATTCTTCACCGACTGTCGACGAAACGGTCGAGATATTCGGTTCCGCTCCATACTCCGTTGCGATTTCTGATTTTAGTTTATTGATCTCTTCCTGTTTAAACTCTTCCTTATATCGGATAACCCCAATATTACCCGACTCACCAGAAATGACGATATCATTCGACGGATGCCCGATCTCTTCCAAGTAGTCCGTCACAACTTCCTTCGTCAATGGCTTTTCCGCCAAGATTTCAATACGGGTACCACTCGAGAAGTCGATCCCGAGGTTCAATTTGAATACAGCGAGCATGATAATGCCGGCTGTCAACAGCACTGTTGAAATTACATAAAATCGCTTCCGGCTGTGAACAAAATCGAAACGGTCGAATTTCGTCGTAAGATCCAGCGATTCCATCTGTTCTTCCGGTGCATGAACGCGGCTTTTGGAAATGCCGAACAGACCTGTTTTTCCATCTAGAGATCCACTATTGACCAGCAATCCAAGTAGCAACCTCGAACCCCAGACCGCTGTCAAGAAGCTGACAAGGATACTGATGATAAGCATCGTCGCAAACCCTTTGACCGAACTTGTCCCGAAAATGAACAGCACAACCGCTGCCAATAATGTAGTGATATTGGCGTCCAGGATGGCAGTAAAGGATGATTTCGCACCCGCCATGAAGGATGTCTTGACTGATTTTCCGACCCTCAGTTCCTCCCGGATCCTTTCATATGTCAGGATGTTTGCATCGACGGCCATCCCAACCCCGAGCATAAGGGCGGCAATTCCCGGCAATGTCAGCACACCGTTAATCAATGTAAAGACAAGTAAAATCAAATAGATATAAACCGATAAGGTGATGACAGCCACAAACCCTGGCAGTCTATAATAGAACAGCATGAATAGGAAGATGAGCGCAATCCCGACGATGCCGGCGAAAACCGTTTTGTTCAACGCCTGCTCACCGAACTGGGCACCGACCGAAGTGGAATAGATTTCTTCCAAGTGAACCGGCAAGGCGCCGGCATTCAGGATTCCCGCGAGATTCTTCGTCTCCTCCACCGTGAAACTACCAGAAATCTCTACGTTCGATGATTGGATCGTATTTTGAACATACGGCGCGGAGATGAATTTCGGGTTAGGTTTTTGGGCCTCTTCCCGGAATGAATCCTCGCCCTCCACAAAGTCGAGCCAGATGACCATTACGTTTTCCGGTCTCTTCTGTGAAATCATCGTCGTTACTTCACCGAATTTTTTCGGATCTTTCATTTCCAGCGTTACGACCGGTTTTCCGGTATCGTCAAAGTTCGCTTTCGCTTTCCCTTCTTTCAGATCGTTCCCGTCCAAAATCAGGTTATCATCAGCATCCCGGAACGTCAGATTCGCTTGCGTGGATAATAACTCACGAGCTGATTTCTGATCTTCTACTCCGGCAAGCTGGACACGGATTCGGTTGTTGGATTCGATTTGGATGCTCGGCTCGCTGACGCCAAGCACGTCGATCCGGTTCGACAAGGCGTTTGCCGTGTCCTTCACCATATCTTCGGTTATTTTTTGTCCATCTTTTTTCAGCGGTTCAACTTGATACAGGACTTCGAATCCGCCTTGTAAGTCAAGACCTAATTTGACATCTTTCACAATTGGATTGGCAGTCGATCCGATTAGTGACCCGAATAAGACGAGCAATAATAGGAACGCGACAATCCTACTTCTACTTTTCATAAAACCATTTCCTCCTCATTCTTTGAAGCGTGCACCAAGTGCACTCTCTTCCAAAAAAAGCATATATTCCTATTAAATTACTTCGAGTTAATCATTTTAAAAAAATGCAACACGTCCATTATGAAACACGGGCATCCGCGTGTCAAATGGACGTGTACCATTTTTTATTAATTATTTTCGACTTTTGGCGGTGCAAGCAACGCTTGCAGTTCTTCACTGTTCAAATCGGAGAACCAATTACCCTCACGTTGCTCTTCTATTTGGGTGAATGTCATGAATTCAGCGGGCGAAATTCGTAGAATGTCTTTGGCGATTTCAAAGACGCGCATGGCGTCGACGTCTTTCTTGCGCCATTTTTTATGTACGCAATAGGTCCAGATTTCCTCTTCTGTCACCGAGGTATAGCCGTATAAATGCAGTTCATTCCTCTTGCTTTGAAGCGCCGGCAACATATGGATGAAATGTTGTTCGAATTTGATCGCCATCGTTCCCTCCCCTTCCCGAGCAGTCGTAAGTGCAACATGGCGTGCATACATTTATTGTATACGAAATGATCGGAAATGAGAAGGAGTTGTTCAAGTTGTCTTCATTTATCCGGGGAACGGTCGTGCTCATGGCCGCAGTCTTTTTATCGAAACTGCTAGGTTTTGTATATCGGATGCAATTCATGCGGGTCGCGGGTGAAGAAGCGGTCGGAATCTATATGACGGCCTATCCCGCGTTCATTTTTTTCCTATCGCTCGTTCAACTCGGAGTTCCGATCGCCATCGCCAAAGTGATTGCCGAACTGGAGGTGAAAGGGCAAAGCGCCAAACTCCCGGCCGTCATGAGGACAGCCACTTTCATTACCATCCTGACGGGCATGGTCTTCATACCCGCCTCTGTTCTTTTCGTCCCTTATTTATCGGAGACGCTGCTCGGCAATACCGCCTCTTCCTTGACGTTGTATGTAGGAATCGCCATCGTGCCTGTTGCGGCCATCGGTGGTCTGATCCGGGGCTATTTCCAAGGGATTGCCCGGATTGAGGAAACGGCTTGGTCGCAAATTTTGGAGCAAATCTGCAGAATCGCACTCATCACCTGGTTGCTCCCTTCAGTTCTGGTTGCCGATAATTCTGCAATGAATGCCGCCTATGCAATGGGGATTACATTGTTGGCTGAAATGCTCTCCGTCCTTTATTTACTCTTCAAATATTGGCAGAAGAAAAAGAGAGTCACGCCAACTAAGGAAAAGCCAGATCGCTATCCGTTCGAGCCGTTGCTTTCCATCGCGCTTCCCTCGTCGGGCAGCCGGTTGTTCGGCACCTTCACATGGTTTCTTGAACCGATCATTTTCTTACGTGCGTTGGCTGTGTCAGGCGTCACCGCACTTGCCGCAACTTCACTATACGGCGTCATTTCGGGAGTGCTTATCCCGCTCCTGCTATTCCCGTCCTTTATCCCTTATGCGCTGGCGGTTGTCCTCGTACCGGCTGTCAGCGGGGCGGCAGCGTCTAAGAATAAAGGGAAATTGCGGGAACGGATCCATTTGTCCCTCCGACTTTCCGCGTTGACCGGTACTTTTGCAGCGGCCGTCTTTTTCATACATGGCCAGGCACTCGCTGAAACTCTGTTCCATGTGACAGAGGGGGGCAAATATATGTCCATCCTCGCTCCGGTTTTTTTCTTTTATTACATCCAAAGCCCGCTCTACTCCATTTTACAGGCAACTGGCGAAGCGAAAGCGGGGATGATGAACTCAGTCTATGGCGGGATTGCCAAGCTAGGTGTCATGTTCGTCCTAGCCTCGCAACCCGGGTTGCAAGAGACCGGTGCCGTGCTCGCCATCGGTTTCGGGGTCCTGGTCACTTCATTCCTCCACATTGCCACATTGCGGAAAAACAAATCGACGAATACCGGATTCACAATGTTTGTCTTGCCGTATGCCTCGTTTATCATGACCATTATCATGCGGCCATTGTTCATCCCGATCGGCGAGTATCATCTTTTTACGGAATGTCTCATCACTTCCTTATTCCTCTTGGCCGTCCTTGTTCTGACGGGCCAAGTGAAAAAGCGGGATTTTTCATTGTTCAAAAGACTATTGAAGCATCATTGATGCTGCTCCTTCAATTGATATTGCAACGATCCGTTTTCATAAGAACAATAAAAGATATGGCTTGGATCCGAAATGCCCATTTTGCGCAGTTCGGTTTCGAGCCATTTTTCCGTTTTCCCGATCATTTTCACATGCTTGCCTTGGATGACGCCGTCCGAAATAAGGGCGAGGACCGGTTGAACGCTATCATGCTTAAAAACGGATAAATTTCCGGACGGCTCCAAGTAGGCGAATGAGACTTCATGAATGGATCCGACTTGCTGTTCCCGGAGCTGTTGAAACAAGTCATCCAAATTGTACCGTTGCCGCCGCATTTCCTCTTCCATAATGATTCCATGCCGAATGATAAGAGCGGGACCTCCGTCCACTATATCCCTGAAGTTCTTGCTCTTTAATGAAAGGAAGGAAGAAGCATATTGAATGACGAGCAGGATGATCATCGGCACGATGGATTGGATCAGTTTCTTGTCGGGAGAGTCCAATGCGAATGCCGCCACCTCCGCCATGATGACAAAGACCACTACGTCAATGACACCAAGTTCACCGACTTCCCGCTTCCCCATGATTCGGAGGATGATCAAGATCAGCACATAAAGCAACACAGTCCGATAACTGATGACTAACAAATCGTACATCCAAAAACCCTCCCCTTTTTTAAGAAGGATACCCATACCGCAACTGCGGCTATACACGAAAAAAAGACCAAGGTCCGAGGGTGTGTCCCTCAGTGCTTGGCCTCTTTGATGAGTCATTCGAAATCAGACGGACTCTGTCACGCGTCCGATTGCTTGTCTATCGAATTGAAGTATCGTACCATTGTTGACTTTCAAAAACACAGACGTTTCGTCGACAGCATCGATGGTGCCATGAAGGCCGCCGATTGTAATTACGTGATCTCCACGTTTCAAACCTTCCTGCATCGCCTTCGTCGCTTTTTGTCTTTTTTGAGCTGGTCGGATCAGCAAGAACCACATTACTGCGAACATGGCCACAAATGGCAGTAAACCTGCTAAATTTTCCATTGAGTCATCCCCCTTTCAATCTCGATTCATTATACAAGATTCAGAAGTTTTTTGCATTCGGTTTGTTGAATCCATACTGCTCAAAAAATTCTTCCCGGAAATCACCGAGACGATCATTCCGAATAGCTTCCCGAACTTGCTCCATCAGCTGCAAGAGGAATGAAAGGTTGTGATAGGTCGTCAATCGGATGCCGAATGTCTCGCCTGCCCGAATGAGGTGGCGGATGTACGCCCGGCTGTACGTTTGGCACACATGGCAACTGCAATTTTCATCAAGTGGCCCGAAGTCGCGTTCGTATTGGGCGTTTTTAATATTGACGCGGCCATTGCTCGTCATGAGTGTACCGTTCCGAGCGATACGCGTCGGCAATACGCAGTCGAACATATCGATGCCCCGGATGGCGCCGTCGATAAGTGAATCCGGCGATCCGACCCCCATGAGATAGCGCGGTTTATCCTGCGGCAGGAGAGGCGTTGTGAACTCCAACACGCGGTTCATGATATCTTTCGGTTCTCCGACCGACAAGCCGCCGATCGCATAGCCTGGGAAGTCAAGGGACACAAGGTCTTTTGCGCTTTGTTTGCGCAAGTCTTCGTATTCCCCACCTTGGACAATTCCGAATAGGCCTTGGTCTTCCGGACGGGCATGCGCGGACAAACAACGTTCGGCCCAGCGGGAAGTCCGCTCGACACTCGCTTTCATATATTCATGCGTTGCAGGAAATGGTGGGCATTCATCGAAAGCCATCATAATATCCGAGCCGAGCGCATTTTGGATTTCCATCGCTTTTTCCGGGCTCAGGAACAATTTGCTGCCATTCAGATGATGTCTAAAATGAACCCCTTCTTCTTCGATTTTCCGGAATTCGCTCAAGGAAAACACTTGGAATCCGCCGGAATCGGTCAAAATCGGGCGGTCCCAATTCATAAAGGCATGAAGTCCTCCAGCCTCTTTGATAATGTCGTGTCCTGGACGAAGCCATAAATGGTACGTATTACTTAGGATGATGCCCGCACCGTTTTCTTTTAATTCTTCCGGAGACATTGTTTTGACGGTGGCTTGAGTTCCAACCGGCATGAATGCGGGCGTTTCGAACGACCCGTGCGGTGTATGGACGATGCCAAGCCGGGCACCGGTCTGCTTGCAAGTCTTAATATGTTCGTAGGTGATTGCTGCCATCTTTATGATTCCTTCCTCTTCGGCGGTTTCATGAACATCGCATCTCCAAAACTGAAGAAGCGATAATTTTCCTGAACCGCCTCATGATATGCTTTCAGTACATGTTCACGCGTCGATAAAGCGGATACTAACATGATCAATGTCGATTTCGGCAAATGAAAATTGGTTACTAGACCATCCAATATTTTGAATTCATAACCCGGATAAATGAAAATCGAAGTCCAGCCGCTCTCCGGTACAATCTTTCCATCATGTGCCGAGCCGATCGTTTCAAGCGTCCGGGCGGAAGTCGTACCGACCGCGATGATCCGGCCACCCGCTTCTTTCACAGCATTGATTGCCTGGGCTGTGCTTTCCGATACTTGATAATACTCGGAGTGCATCGTGTGGTCCTCGATCGAATCGACGCTCACCGGGCGGAATGTCCCGAGCCCGACATGCAGTGTGATGAATTCGACGCCGACGCCTTTCGCCTTGATTTCATCCAGAATCTCTTCTGTGAAATGAAGGCCAGCAGTCGGTGCGGCCGCTGAGCCCCGCTCCTTCGCGAAGACCGTCTGGTAGCGGGATTGATCGTCAAGCGTTTCCGTAATATAAGGTGGCAGCGGCATCTGGCCGAGCGCATCCAAAATTTCGTAAAAGATGCCGTCGTATAAGAACTGGAATGTCCGTCCGCCTTGTTCCAAGATGCTCGTACAACGCGCTTTCAGACGACCATCCCCGAATGTCACTATCGTTCCGATTTTCACCCGTTTTGCGGGCTTGACCAACGTCTCCCACTCATCTTCCCCAATTTCCTTCAACAACAATACTTCGATCGAGGCACCCGTGTCCTCTTTTAATCCCATCAGCCGCGCAGGCAAGACACGTGTGTCATTCAGGACGAGAAGATCGCCCGCTTCCAGCTCATCGACGAGATCACGAAAATGACGGTGCGTCACTTCCCCGGTCTTCCGATCGAGCACCATGAGCCGGCTCGCCGTCCGATCCGCCAACGGAGTCTGGGCAATCAGCCGTTCCGGCAAATCAAAATCAAAATCATTTACTTCCATACTCGATAACGTCTCCTCTATTAAAGGTTAATTTCCATCCTGATCATGGATCGGATAGCCGAAATGTTCGTACGCCAGCGGGGTCGCCACCCGCCCGCGCGGAGTCCGTTGGATGAAACCGATCTGCAATAAATACGGTTCATACACATCCTCGATCGTCACCGATTCCTCCCCGATGCTTGCAGCAATCGTGTCGATTCCGACCGGCCCCCCCCGGAACCGTTCAATCATCCCGGTCAGCAGCTTATGGTCGATATGGTCGAGACCATGCGAGTCGACCTGCAGCATTTCAAGCGCTTCTTTCGACATCTCCAGCGTCACCGCTCCCGTTCCGCGCACCTGTGCATAATCACGGACGCGGCGCAATAGCCGGTTCGCAATCCGCGGGGTCCCACGGGAACGGCGCGCAATTTCCATGGCAGCCTGTCCATCGATCTCCACCTCGAACAGATGAGCGCTGCGTATGACGATTTCTTTCAATGGATCGACATCATAATACTCCAGCCGCAACGGCACGCCGAAGCGGTCACGGAGAGGCGCCGACAAGGATCCTGCACGAGTCGTCGCACCGATCAAGGTAAACGGAGGCAGATCGAGCCGGATTGAACGGGCGGCAGGGCCTTTCCCGACGATGATATCGAGGCAGAAATCCTCCATCGCCGGATAAAGCACTTCCTCGATGGAACGGTTCAATCGATGGATTTCATCGATGAACAGCACATCCCCCGGTTCAAGCGACGACACGACCGCCGCCAGATCGCCCGGACGTTCAATTGCGGGCCCGCTCGTCATTCGGACATTGACTCCCATTTCATTCGCAATGACGTTCGCCAACGTCGTCTTTCCGAGGCCGGGCGGTCCATAGAGCAGAACGTGGTCCAAACTTTCCTGCCGCCCCTTCGCCGCTTCGATGAAGATGCCGAGATTGTCCTTCACCTTATCCTGCCCAATATACTGGTTCAGGAATTGAGGTCTCAAAGATTGTTCAAAGTGTTCATCGAAATTTGTCACCTCTGCCGATAGCACCCGATCCTCCATCATCTGTACTCCTTTCTATGTTCATCATTTCTGTTTTAATAAAAGCTGAAGGGCCCATTTCATATAGCCTTCCGTGTCTCGCTCTTCTTCTTCGAGCTTCGGCTTGACTTTTGCCAGTTCCCTTTGCGAATAGCCAAGCGCTTCCAAGGCGAGCATCGCTTCATCGAGAGCGCCGTTTTCAGCCATCGTCAACAAGGTGACTTCTTCATCCGGCAGATCGATTTCCGTGAACAGATCGTGGAGCTTCCCTTTCAGGTCGAGGATCATCTGGCGGGCCGTTTTCTTGCCCACTCCCGGAAATTGGACGAGGAAGGATTCATCCTCCCGTTCAATCGCGCCGATCACTTGGGAAGGGATGCCGCTCGCCAGGATAGCCAACGCCCCTTTCGGCCCGATGCCGGAAACGGTGATCAATTTCTTGAATAGCTCCCGCTGCTCCAGCGTCTTAAAGCCCAGAAGCATCTGCGTGTCTTCCCGGACGTGCATGTAAATGAACACTTGCTGAATCTCGTCCGTCATATGGAAAGCATACGGGTTCGGCGTCAAGACCTGCCAGCCGATTCCGCCCTGTTCCAATGCAATATATTCGGGTGTCACCCGGGTGACAATCCCTTTTATGTAATCGTACAACCACTTCTCCCCCTACAATGAGGTATTCTGAACACAGTTTTCAACGTAACTTTCATTATAGCATACGAACGCACTTTCCATCCATTTGGTGACAGTCACCACGACAATTCAGACACACTTCCGACAAGGAAGCTATTTCTAAAGAAACCGCCGCTTCTCCTTGACTCCAATTTTGTCATATTCGCGGCAAACGTTATCAGCCTTCAAGAATACAAACAGAAAAAAGAGCTATCCGCGCTCCCGGATAGCCCTCCCCCCATCATTCACTCGCATTATGATAGACATCTTGCACGTCATCATCGTCTTCGAGTGCGTCGATCATCTTTTCAAACAGTTCCTCATTCTCTCCGGAAAGCTCATTGTACATGGAAGGGACCATTTCGATTTCTGCCGAAACGAATTCGATGCCGTCCTCTTCCAACGCTCCCTTGACACTTAGGAACTCGGAAGGCGTCGTCAACACTTCGAATCCTTCCTCGGTCGAAACGATATCTTCCGCGCCCGCTTCCAGCGCCGCCATCATGACGGCATCTTCGTCGGTGTCGGCTGTCCGTTCGATGAACAATCGGCCTTTCCGATCGAATAGGTAGCTGACCGATCCGCTTTCCCCGAGGCTGCCCCCATTCTTGTTGAAAGCGACCCGGATATTCGGCGCCGTCCGGTTGCGGTTTTCGGTCAGACAGTACACCAATACGGCGACACCGCCTGGACCGTATCCTTCATAGACGACTTCTTCATAATGCTCGGCTGCCCCCGCCCCTGTCGCTTTGTCAATTGCCCGTTTGATGACATCGTTCGGAACGTTGGCACTTTTTGCCTTTTCGATGGCTAGCCGCAATGCTGCGTTGGAATCCGTGTCAGATCCACCCGCTTTAGCTGCGACATAAATTTCTTTCGACATCTTCTGGAAAATCTTCCCCCGCTTTGCATCTTGTGCCCCTTTGCGCGCCTGGATGTTTTTCCACTTGGAATGCCCTGCCATGACTTCACTCCTCATATATTGATCCGTTCTACATCATACCATAGTTTCGGCCAATGAGAGAGTGCACTCTGCGTGAAAGGGAGGAGGCGATTCGCCTGCCTCGCCCGGCTGTCTGCAGGCAACGTGAACAAATGAAGCCATTCGCGAAGCAATTCATTAGGATAAAGCAAGAGCGGCAGCAAGTCGGGATCCAATTCCTTCAGACTCGGCTGTTCATCAAAAAGGAATTCAATATCATATCCAACTTGAGGCATCACCCGATGAATCCACAAGGCGACCTCCGTACCTGCCGGCCCCGAACAAGCGAGGTCGAAGTCTATGAACCGGATGACGCCAGATCGGTCCCGGAGGATATTATGATGTACCACATCGCCATGCAACAACGTGAGGTCCTTCGTTCCGACGTACGTCTTCCGGATGACGCTCATCGCCTCCGTCGCATAGAAAAAGATGTCATCCACCGGACCTTTCCCGAGGAACGTTTCGCAAGGACCTCGGATGTCATGGAACCTCTCGATCCGGTCTTCCCATTTGGCGACGAGCGGGTGGATATGCAAATAAGGGGAAACGGCCCAATCCACGTCTTTCCTTGTAGCATGCAAGGCATGGAGGGCGGCAAGGGAGTCGGTCCGATCCGCCCTCTTTTTAAAGTTGACCGCCCTTGCTTCCTCCAGCCAAGGCTGAACGAAAGTCAGAGGGCCATCGCCGCTCTCTGCAGCAACCGGGATGATGTGCGGAAAATCGATTAAGCGCAATTGTTCATGGATATGCCGGACTTTCATGGCGGTGGACATGGAACGGTATCGTTTCACGGAAAAACAATTTTTCCCCTGTTCCCATTTCCAGACGTTTTCTTTTATTTGTTTATATCGCTCATCCAGTGCCATACACCCGTCAATAGTTCCCGTACCAATTGTATCCGTACGGATGGGTCATCGAATGGCAGCCGCATGGATGCATGACATGCACCGGCGACATCATCGGCATCTGATGTCCTCCTCCACAACCACATCCGCAGCCGCAACCATGATGATGGTGCATCGGCATGACAGGCCCCCACTGCTCCGGCTGCATGGCAGGCGAAACGGCTTGCGGGATATACCCATCTTCCGGCGGACAATAGACCGATTCCATTAACGAGATATCATCCGCCTCGATGTCTGGCGACTCCAGCATTTCCCAACCTTCCGTTGCAAATCGGGGCATCGGCGGTGGTGGAGCTGGCGCAATCGGAGTCATAGGAGCCATAGGAAGCATCGGAGATTCGTCTTTTACCATATCCATATCCCTGTCGGGTAGCACTTCAGGCATCGGCTGCATGGGCGCCGGCATTGCTTGGATCTGGCCGGAATGCATAAATGGATAGCAGTCCGCATCGAAAATCGGAAGCCAACCGCATGGAATACTGATGATCGGCTGATAGCATGGCATCGGCTGGGTCTGAGTCGGTGGCATTGGCATCTGTGGCATCTGCGGCATCTGCGGCATTTGCGGCATCTGTGGCATTTCCGTGACTGGCGGTGACGGCGGTGCGACAGGCGGCCGCTCAGGCTTCACTTTAGGAGCGGGCGGCAGCGGAATTGGCTGCTTGGATTTCGGCGGATTCTGCTGAGGAGGCTTGGATGTTGGCGCCTTATGTTGCGGTGGTTTCGGAGCCTGCCCTTTCTCCCCCGGCTTTACATGGGGTGCCTTCTCCCCCTTTTTCACATGTGTGGCGGGCAAGAAAATTTTCATGCCAGGAACGATATAATCGGGGTTTGCCAGATGTGCATTCACCCGTTTCAACTCTTCGAACGGGATCCCGTACTGCCTGGCAATTTTCCATAAGGTATCCCCTTTGACAACAACATGGACTTCCACTAACAAATTTCCCCCTTCCATCATTTCATCGTATGAACGGATGGCCCGCTTTGTGACGCCCAATTTATAACCCAAGGCGGAACCTCCCTCTAGTCATGTATATGAAAACGGGGACAGTAGTATACGGTCAGCCCCTGCCGGAAAACAAAACAGAAACAACCGCCATGCTTGTTCAGCGTGACGGTTGTTGTTCATATGTATAGAAGGAGCCAAGCGAATGGACGGCGCAATTCAGTGCGGCCAATTCTTCAAACGCACCTTTCATCATCGGATGCTGTTCATCCTCCAAAACGTCGATGATGAAAAAATAGTGGCCCAGTCCGGTTTTCATCGGACGGGATTCAATTTTGCTCAAGTTCAGACGACGCCACGCGAAGACGGATAGGATTTGATGCAAAATACCCGGCCGGTCCTCATCCGGCAATTTAATCATCAACGTCGTTTTCGCGCTTTCCGATTTCCCGCCCAATTCCAAAAATTCCTTGCGCAATGACAGGACCACAAAACGGGTATGGTTCGTGCGGACATCATGGATGCTCTCCTCCGCAATGCGCAAATTATATGTTTCCGCCGCCAGCCGGTTGCCGATTGCTGCAATCCGCTCTTCCGGATGTTCTTGGACGTATTTCGCAGCGGCCGCCGTGGAAGTTGTCTGGATCAGTGGAACCCGGCGGTAATGATTTCGCAAATAGTTATGGCATTGCGCCAATGCATGCGGGTGGGAATGAACCGATTCCAACTCCTCCACGTGGTCCAGTTGCCGTTCATGGACCAGAAGATGCTGCTCAATCGGAATCGACAATTCCGCATTGATGAACAGATCGCTTCCGTGGAATAAATAATCCATCGTCATCGGAACCGAGCCTTCCAACGCGTTTTCCAACGGGACGACCGCGTAGGCGACATGACCGACCGTGACCGCTTCAATGCAATCAGGTATCGTCTGCTGTGGTACCAACCCCGTCGACCCGAATAAGTGGGCCGCCGCAATATGGGTGAATGAACCCTCCGGCCCCAAATAAGCGACCGTCGGTGAAAATGTTGTGTTCTCCATACATCTAGCCTCCAATTGTTCCAATCAAAATCAATAGCAACGCCGCCCCATCTCGGACGGCGTGCAATGTATCCGCGAGGAAAACACGGCTCAAATGGCCCCCGAACTGATCAACACGACAGAGTCGACAAATTCAGGCGCTTTGAGCCGTCCCAAAAACTCTTCCAACTTAATGGACATGTCGGTCACGTTTAGCGAAAGGGTGATGTTCGCCCGAGCCTGGACCGGAATTGTCTGGTGAATGGTCAAGACATTGCATTTCGCTTCCGAAATGATCCGCAACAAAGTGGCGAGCGAACCTTTCCGATCTTCCAATTGAATAAAAATCGTCAAAATCCTTTCGCTTGTGATTGATTCGAAAGGAAACACCGTATCGCGATACTTATAAAACGCACTGCGCGACAAACCGACCCGTTTTGTCGCATCTTGAATCGTCGTTTCCTCCCCGCTTGCCAGCAAACGTTTGGCTTCCAGCATTTTCTGCATGGATTCAGTCAAAGCATCTTCCCTGACCAAATAAAAATGCTGCCCTTCCCCCATTTGTTTCATCCCGATCCCCCTTGGACATTTTCTGTTTCATCTATAGAGGTTCGCAAAAGTCCGGTGAATGCCCAATCGGAGGACGCAATCCTGCAGCTTCCTGCCGATGCGGGATTCGATCCGGCTTTGCCGTTGGTTATTCAATAAATTCAAATTCGAAATTCAGGATCCGGACGATGTCGCCGTCTTTTGCCCCACGTTCCCGCAGCGCATCGTCCACGCCCATCCCGCGCATTTGTCTCGCAAATTTACGGACAGATTGATCGAAATTGAAGTCCGTCATCTTGAATAGGCGCTCGATCGTATAACCTGACAAGACATAGGCCCCATCATCATCACGGGAAATTTCAAAATCAGGCGTTTCCGATTCATGCTTGTACAATACCGAATGTTCCTCTTCCTCGACAACTTCATGAATCGGGAATTCCGGCGTCGTTTCAAGCAGTTCCGCCACGGCGAATAAAAGCTCATCCAACCCTTTCCGGGTGATGGCGGAAATCGGAAAGATTTTCGCATCTTCATTGTTTAACTTTTCCTTGAATCGCTCCAGATTCTCTTCTGCATCCGGCATATCCATTTTATTTGCGACAATGAGTTGAGGCCTTTCCGTGAGACGCAAATTGTATTTTTCCAACTCTTCATTGATGGTCACGTAATCTTCGTACGGGTCGCGCCCTTCCAGTCCTGACATATCAATAACGTGGATGATGACCCGCGTCCGTTCAATATGGCGCAGGAATTGATGACCTAATCCGACCCCTTCATGCGCTCCTTCGATCAGTCCTGGCAAATCGGCCAAGACGAAGGCCTGCCCATCTTCCGTTTCCACCATGCCGAGATTCGGGACGAGCGTCGTGAAATGGTAATCGGCGATTTTCGGTTTCGCGGCGGAAACGACGGACAGTAACGTCGATTTGCCGACACTGGGGAAACCGACCAGTCCGGCATCCGCCAATACTTTCAGCTCCAGGATGACTTCGCGCTCTACCCCCGGCTCGCCCATTTCGGATAATTCCGGTGCCGGGTTGCGGGGAGTGGCGAAGCGGCTGTTCCCACGCCCTCCCCGGCCGCCTTTCGCAATGACCGCTTTCTGGCCATGTTCCACGAGATCGGCAATGACTGTGCCGCTTTCGGCATCCGTCACGACTGTGCCAGGCGGAACTTTGACAACCAGATCGGATGCCCCGCGGCCGTGCTGGTTTTTGCTGCCGCCGTTCTCTCCTTTTGACGCCTTGAAATGGCGCTGATACCGGAAGTCCATCAAAGTGCGAAGCCCTTCATCCACGATGAAGACAACGTTGCCCCCCCGGCCACCATCCCCGCCGGCGGGACCACCGTAAGCGATGTATTTCTCCCGTCGGAAGGCGACCATTCCATCTCCTCCGTCACCGCCTTTGACATATACTTTTACATGATCGACAAACATTGATTAATATCCTCCTATTGTCCACGCACAGTGAACATCCATTGATTATGTGAAATTGACCCGTCGACCGCAAACGCATCCGCTACCGCTGGTGTAGGCTTAGGCTGTTGATTCCCCATCGGCCCTTCCACTTGGAACCGGATGAACCAATCAGTCTTCGACGAATGGACATCGATCTGCAAGTCATAAGCTGCGGTAACATCCAACCGCTTCACCGCTTCCTGGAACACCGTCTCAAGAAATTCCACAAGCGGTTCGTCCTCTACCTGCCCGACCGCCTGCTGAATTTCGCAATTCAACTTCGTTGTGAATGAAGGGAAGCGCCAGCTGAACGTACTGAGCCACAGGACGGTTTTCGGAAGCCCGAGCTTTTCCAATAGCGCACTTTGACGCATCCGCCCCGTCGCCGCTTGGATCGTTTTCTTGGCCTCGGGCAATTGCCCCAGATCGATATGCATCAGAATTAACTGAAGATCATTTAAAAAGTCATGCCTTGCAAATTTTAACGTTTCTGCCACAGACAACTGTTTATTTTTCAATCTTCCTTCACCGCCAACTCTTACATGTATACAGTATAGCACTTCCGTCCCTTTCTACGCCAAAAGAATTGATGTTGTTTTTTGGAGGGGGATGGCTGACGGGAAATTATGGGCCCGGGGCGCGGGATTATGAGCGAGAAATGCGGATTTTTGAGCGCGGGCATGGGGTTATGAGCGCGGCGCAGGAGTTATGGGCGCAGGGCGCGATGTTATGGGCGCAGCAGATTTCCGCGGTACTCGCACAATTCGTAGGGCGTAAATTGTGTGAGCACCTCTTAGCTTCCACCCAACAAAAAAAAGACCGCGCGGGGCGGTCTTTTCTGATCATTATGCTTCCTGTGCAACAGGGTACACACTGACTTTCTTTTTGTCACGGCCGAAGCGTTCGAAACGAACGACGCCGTCGACTTTTGCGAATAGAGTATCGTCTCCACCGCGGCCTACGTTTTCACCTGGGTGAATTTTTGTTCCGCGTTGGCGATAAAGGATCGAACCGCCGGAAACGAATTGACCGTCTGCACGTTTTGCGCCAAGACGTTTCGATTCGGAGTCACGACCGTTCTTTGTCGAACCTACCCCTTTTTTCGATGCGAAAAACTGAAGATCCAAGCGTAGCATTGGTTTCACCTCCTATTTTCTAAATCGTATCTGTATATGCTGTCCATAATCCTGCTCGATCGTCTGCAAAGAAACGACCATCGCCTTCAAAATCATTTGGATGTCACGCTCGGCTTCGTGTCCTTCCGGAAACTCGACTTGCAAGTAGCCGCCGTCCGATCCTTGTTGGATGGATGGCGTCATACCTGTCAGGGCGATTACCGCATTGACAGCGCCAAATGATACGGCGGACGCACCGGCGCAGACAAGGTCCTTGCCGTGCTCCGCGTAATCCGCATGGCCTTTCATTTCAAACGACCGGATGCGACCGGACGACTGTTCATGAATCGTAACTTCGATCATGCCGAATTACAGATTGATCCCGTCAATGACAACTTTCGTGTATGGTTGACGATGACCTTGTTTTTTGTGGTAGTTCTTTTTCGGTTTATATTTATAGACTGTGATTTTACGGTCGCGGCCTTGTTTCACGATTTTACCTGTGACAGTTGCCCCTTCCACGAATGGAGCTCCGACTTTCACGTCATCTCCGCCTACAAATAGGACTTTGTCAAAAGTGACGACATCGTCAGCTTCTCCCACCAATTTCTCGATGAAGATCTCTTGACCTTGCTCCACTTTGACTTGTTTCCCGCCAGTTTCAATGATTGCGTACATACCTTGCACCTCCCCTTTATACTCAGACTCGCCTTCCGAGGTGATCCGCAACGGATGCTTGTACCTTTTCAGAGCGGTTGTAGCACGGGTGCTACAAACAATAACATTTGAATATTACCATACCAAAAGTTTTACGTCAAGCCGTTCTTTCCCCATTCCATTACAATTCGTATGTCTTGCACGGCATCTCGTAAAGATAAGTTGTATTAAGTATAGAGGATGAAATCGAGGTTTTCTATCGGGGGAAGAGAATAATGCTTGGACTTGATCAAGGAGCTAGAAGACTAGTCCTGCTATTGAATCAACTTCTTTTCAACAATTACGATTTGCTCCGTGCCCGTATGGCGTGCCCATCTATTTTTTTCGGGTAAGATTCATAACCTCCTTCTTCCGGAGGGGTTGTATATGGCGTATTATCCGCCAGCGAGTTGCGATGATAGCTAACCTGGTCTACATCGATCCGATACCTCATGAAACCTTGTCTCGTATTATTACGAAACGGACAGAGCGGCCGATTGATCGGCAAGTCCTGGAAGTTCGCACTGCCCAGCCGATCATATTGTGCACTTTGATAAGCGATCAACCTACCTTGTAAAACAGGAGCATTGGAGAAATCAATCCCTGGAACGACGTATGCCGGATTGAATGCGACCTGTTCCAATTCGGCAAATTCATTATCCACATTCCGGTTTAAGGTCATTTTACCGATCATCTGAACAGGGACGACCTCTTCCGGCCAAAACTTTGCTGGATCGAGAACATCAAAATCGAAATTGAACTCATCCTCCATCGAAATGAGCTGGACGCCTAATTCGTATTCAGCATAAGCTCCGCGGTCAATCGCCTCTCTAAGATCCCGCCGATGGAAGTCCGGGTCGATTCCGCCGATTTTCTGTGCTTCATCCTGCAGCAAGGAATGGACGCCCAAGACAGGTTTCCAAACAAACCTCACAAAGGTCGCCACCCCTTGTTCATTAACAAGTAGGTACGTATTGATCGACCATGATTCCATCATTCGATAACTTCTTAAAATGCCGCGGTCGGACATGATCCACAACACCATATGAAGCGATTCCTGGTTATTCGCTACATAATCCCAAAAGGTATCGTGTGCTCCGGCAGCTGTCGGCATTCCAGTGCGCGGCTCGGGCTGATATGCGTGCATGACATCAGGGAACTACATCGCGTCTTGGTTGACTAATACAGGCATAGCAATCGTTGTTAAGTCGTAATTGCCTTCCTCTGTCTAAAACTTGACACCTTTACAACGTAAATCCCTTGCCGTATCCTTAGACCCTCTGCTTCCTTGCACAGTAGAAAACCGGACAAATACAGGAGTCTTTTTTCCAGCCTCCTGCAAAAATCCGGCTTTCGTAAATTGGCTCATCGACTGGTAGCATTCAAACTCACCATGGGCTCCGTAGCCTTTTGCATGAACTTCTCGTTCCGGGATCGGTTCATGCACAAAATGTGTCATCTTTTCAAAGAATTCATAGTCCTGACGCAAGGAAGGTCCCCGAACACCAGCCTTTAATTGGTCCTCATCGTTTGATAATTTTTTTGATTGGTTGGTCGTCAAAGGGTTTCCTGTGTTTTGTATGCGAAATCGTTCCAGTTGCTCATTCTTGCTATTTTCATTAACCTTTTTATTGTTCTTTGAAGATGGATTATCCATGAAATCCTCCTACCCTCTTGTTCTATTCTGCTCCAAATTTATCTTAAGTTCTAAGTTGATAGTCTATTCGTTTCTCTCACCGATATTTTTTCCGTGCTTTTTCAACTGTTCATAAGCCCGGCCGTATTTCCGGAACCGGAACGCCGAGATATTCTGAAAGAGAAGAAAGGCCGAGAGGAGAAGGTAAGGCAAGCTTTGAGGCAAAAAGCTGGCAAGCAACATGCTGCCGACCACTAACAGGAAGATGGAGTGAAGAAGAAAAAAAGACCGGACGCGATACCGGTTTCCTTCCTTCTCCAATAAAGCACAGAGCGCTTGTCCCCCATCCAGCGGAAGGATCGGCAGCAAATTCAACAACAGCAAGGCTTGTTGAATGAAAATCATGTCAGCCTGCCCTGGAAACGGAATAACCGAAACGAGCAGCAACAAAAGCGCCGTCGCCATCGGGCCGCCTAGTGCGACGAGGAGCCGATCCCGTTTCGGAGCCAGCTGCCGATCCGGGATGATCAACTCCCCGCCATAGGGCATGATCGTGCAAGACCGTACCCGCATGCCGACCGAACGGGCCGCTGCCAGATGTCCCGTTTCATGGAACAACAAGGAAACAAAAAGGAGGGCATACATGGCAATGCCCCCCGTTACGATAAGGAATAGGAAAAATGGCAACAACAATGGATGAAGCCGCATCCTCATTTGCCTTCTCCCGAAAAGTACGTCGGCAGCAAGGACGCATCCAATGGAACGCCGTCACGCTTCACCATTAAATACACAGCCCCTTCCCCCATCATCGCGAGCGTGTCCCCCCGTTTGACGGTCGTATAAGGAAGCTTTGAAAAGGTTTCCACAAAGCCGTACGTCACCTCATCACCATCGTCGTAGAGAACCGTGATCGTCTTCCCGGATTGACGGGTGAACCCGGTAAATACGACGAGCCCATTTCCCTGCGCCTCGATTGGCAACGATTGCGAATAGGATGCAATGACCCCGTCTTGAAACGGCTGCATGGAGTCATATCCTGAAAATGGATCATCCCGATGCGGGTCGCCTGCCATGACCGCAATGGTATCATCATCCGAATCGCCGATCATAGAAGCAATCCATTTCTTGATGGCCACGAAATCTTTACCGGAAGTGACGTATGGCGTGACGGGCTTTTGAATAACGCCTAGATTCTCCATCTTGGCGGCACTGAAAATCCCGACTGTCAACAGGAGCGCCAAAAACCACTTCGTCCTCCATTTCATCCGTCCGCACCACCCGTTTTTTTCAGTATATGTTGGAGACGGCCGGAATAGTAGGTAGAAATTAATCTTGGGAGAAACAAACTGAGCGAACTATCATGGCAATTCGGGCAACTGTAAGGACAATCCACCAAACTCTAAGAGCTAACGGAGAAACTGTCATGGTCAGGCCCGGCCTTCCCCTCCCGACTGCCCAAAGCCAAAATTAAAAATAAAAAAAATCGCTCCCCCAACCCACCAAAAAAACCTCCAACCGAAGTCGAAGGTTTTCCAATCATCGTGCAAAGATGGATTTCAATTTTCCAAAGAAACCGGGCTTCCCTGCATCAAGGGACATTAACGGCACCGATTCCCCGAGGATACGGCGGGCGATGTTCCGGTAGCCGGTCGCGGCCGGATTCGCCGGATTCATGACAACCGGCTCTCCTTTATTCGATGAGCTGATGACATTTTCGTCATCCAAGACGATGCCGAGCAGATCAATGGATAAATGGGTCGTGATTTCATTGACGTCCAACGCGTCCCCTGAATCCATGAGCTGCCGCTTGATGCGGTTGATGATGAGCTTCGGCGGCTCGATATCCTCTTGCTCGAGCAGACCGATGATCCGGTCGGCATCCCGGACAGCCGAGATTTCCGGCGTGGTGACGACGATGGCGCTGTCCGCGCCTGCCACCGCATTTTTATACCCCTGCTCAATTCCCGCAGGGCAATCTATTAAAATATAATCGTAATCGCGTTTCAGTTCAGTAATCAACGCCTTCATCTGTTCGGCGGTCACCGCATTCTTATCGGTCGTCTGGGCGGCTGGCAATAAGAACAGTCCATCTTCGAACCGTTTGTCTTTGACGAGCGCCTGCTGGATCTTGCAACGGCCCTCGATGACATCGACGAGGTCATAAATGATCCGGTTCTCCAGTCCGAGGATGACATCGAGATTCCGCAAGCCGATATCCGTGTCCACCAGGCACACTTTCCTGCCTTGCAGAGCGAGCGCTGTCCCGAGATTCGCCGTAGTCGTCGTCTTGCCGACGCCCCCTTTGCCAGATGTTATTACAATCGCTTCTCCCAAATTAGATTCCTCCTTTGAACGATGATAGACCTGGCCGGAGATTCCGCAATTCCTGCAGACGGTCAATCGCGATGAATCCGTTCGGATGCAAATACGCGCATTCCATTTCTGGATGCTCGGATAAGATGGTTAATTCATCTGTCATCGTTTCCAATCTATCGGCAATCCGGAGATGCGTCGCCTCGAGCCAGGATGCGGCGATCACCGCCTGCTCGTTCCCGTTCGCTCCGGCATGCGCCATCCCCTTCAACCGACCGAGAACGAAAATATTGCCCGCCGCGATGACTTGTCCATTCGGATTGACATCGCCAATGACAACCAGATCGCCCTTCGCTTCAATGATCTGCCCGGAGCGGACGATACCGACGAACGTTTCGGATTGTTGCTCCATCACTTTTCGATTGCATTCTTCCATCGTGATCACATCACTTTTGATTTTCGAGACTCGGAGATTCGGAGATTCATGGATGATTCCCATGATCTCCCGCAATTCCTCCTCGGTGCAAAAACGGTTGCCGGTATGGACCCGTACTTCCGCAAGCCCTTCCAAGGCGCTGTCCTGCACTTTATCGCGGAGCTCTGCCATCAGATCCGAATACGCGCATTTATCATCAAGACGTAGGACAAGGCCATCTTTCGTCCCTTTGATCGTCACATATTGCTGCTTCGTCATTTGCGACACCCCGCAGTCCCCTTACTCATAGAATTTCGCCCTGTCGTTGCAATATCCTCTTATCTATCAGATTTTTAAACAGCCATCCGAAAAGGGCGATGAATATCGAATTGGCAATCATGGTCGGCAACAGCCGGCTGGATAGGAATTCGTCGAACCCGATCGACGTCAACGAAACCAATGCGGCAAAGAAATACGAAAGCAATTCGAGAACCGCAATGAGAAATAAAATCAACAAAATGACTGTCATCATATGCCGATGGACTTGACGGATGATCAAGGAGGCAATGAAACAGATCAACGGAAAAAGAAAGGCATATAAGCCAATAATATCAATGTGAAACATATCATACAAGAGTCCAAGAATGATACCATAGGTAATTGCCCGTTGCCGGCTGTAGAAAACCGTGATGAAAATGAGATACACGATGACGAACCGAGGGACCAGCGTATAGCGCTCCCCTCCGAGCTCGATCGGCGAAAACAGGCTGAATACCGGCTCCAGAAAAAAGAGAAGAACAGCAATGAGAGGGATGACGAACCGGCTCATGATTCATCCTCCCTCTCCGTACCTGCCGTCCCGTTCCCATCAGTTCCATCCACTGTCTCGGACTGTCGCTTCGTGACCATCACATGATCCAACATGGAAAATTCAGCCGCCGGGCGGATAAACACCATTTTCGTCAAACCATGGTCATCCGTCGACACTTCCGTCACTTCCCCGATGAGCAGACCCGCCGGGAAAATGCCGCCAAGACCAGATGAAATGACCTTTTGGCCTTTCTCCACTTCGAATGAAGAATCAATCCGCTTCATGATCAATTCACGGCGTGACCGGTCATATCCCTCGATCAAGCCGAAAGCGGGCTTTTCGCCCGGAATGACGGAAGCGACCCGGAAATTCCGATTTTCCGTTGATAGCAATTCAACAGTCGAAGTGAATTTATTCACAAGGATGATTTTGCCGATCAAACCATTTGCGGTGATGACGGCCATATTCTCCTTGACCCCATGGACTTGCCCTTTATCAATGATGATTTTCTCTTCCCACTGATCGGGGTTCCGGGAGATGACTGTCGCATGAACCGGTTCATAGGCACGCAGGTCCTCTTCCTTGCCAATGATGTCGCGCAAGCGTTTATTTTCAGCTTGTACATCCATCAAGGCCGCCTGGTTCTCCGCATATTCGGTCAGGCGCGCTTTCAACCGTTTATTCTCTTCGTATGTATTCAAGACTGCATCAATATTTCCGATGATGTTCGTTACATAATGCGTCGGCTTCGAAAAAAGGGACTGACCGAAGCCGACGACATCATTAACAATTTGCTCCGGTAGGGAGGCATTTTGCCGGTCTCGCAGGGAGAATGATATTAAAGCGACGAGGACAATGATGCCCACGAGCAATAAAATCAATCGTTTATTTGAAAAAAATCGCGGCATTGCCTGAATCCTCCCTTAATTATCTCGCTTGCATTTTTTTGATGATCTCAATATTATCCAACGCTTTGCCCGTGCCGATCGCGACACAGTCAAGCGGGTCTTCGGCGATGAAAACAGGCATGTTCGTCTCGTCGGAGATGACCTTATCCAAGTTTTGGAGAAGAGCTCCCCCGCCTGTCAACACGATGCCCCGCTCCATGACGTCGGACGATAATTCAGGAGGTGTCGTTTCCAGCGTCTTCTTCACGCCGTCGATGATTTGCAAAATCGATTCGCGCAGCGCTTCGACGATTTCATCTGAACTGATATCAATCGTTTTCGGCAAGCCAGTCAACAGGTCGCGCCCGCGGATTTCCATCTTTTCGGATTTTCCGGACACTTTGGCAGAACCGATTTCAATCTTGATCGCCTCTGCAGTCCGTTCACCGATCGTCAGATTGTACGTTTTCCGTATGTAGCTGATGATGGCCCCATCCATCGTGTCACCACCGACACGGATTGATTCGCTCGTCACGATACCGCCGAGTGAGATGACCGCAACTTCCGTCGTACCTCCACCAATATCGACGACCATGCTGCCGGTAGGTTCCCAAACTGGTAGGTTTGCCCCGATGGCAGCGGCAAACGGCTCCTCGATGGTGAACGCATCTTTTGCGCCCGCTTGACGGGATGCATCGATGACCGCACGCTGCTCGACGGATGTGATGCCGTACGGTACGCAAATCATGACATTCGGCTTTTTGAAGGAACCGCCGGAAGCTTTCCCCGCTTCTTTCATATAATGTTCAATCATCGCTGTCGTCGTTTCGAAATCAGCGATGACTCCGTCTTTCATCGGACGTGTAGCGACGATAGAGCCAGGAGTCCGGCCGATCATGTTTTTCGCAGCACTCCCAACGGCCACGATTTCACCAGTCACCGTATTTTTTGCAACGACGGAAGGCTCGCGCAATACGATGCCTTTCCCTTTTATAAAAACTAAAGTGTTCGCAGTTCCCAAGTCGATCCCGACATCTTTTGATCCAAATCCAAACAAGATTGTTCTTCCTTTCTCCTAAACCGTTCAGGACGGCATTCATCAATTGTCGCTCGGCGAAATGTAAAATCCCCCGGCAGTTGAAACTTGAACAAGCAAATCAGTGTTGTACAAAGATTTGGCTGAACCAAGTTAAAATCATACAACACATTATAACGGAATGGAGGACAAATTCACAGTGTCACATATATCCTATCTTGATTCTATGAACGAACGCCTAGTGTCCCAGTCCAGCAAATTCCATTTCCCGCTGTTCACATTACATTATACCCCTGAAAAAGCGCCAGTGGAAAAAGTTCTTTCCACTGGCGCAGCTCACATATATCCTTTTTCTTTCAAACTGATGAACTTATGATCGCCGATGATCACATGGTCCAGCACTTCGATGCCCATGATCGATCCGGCCTCTGTCAGCCGCTTCGTCACTTCAATGTCCTCTGGCGACGGCGCCGGATTCCCGGAAGGGTGGTTATGCGATACAATGATAGAAGCGGCCGACCGTTTGACGGCTTCGCGGAAGATCTCCCTTGGATGCACGATGGAAGAGTTCAGGCTGCCGATGAACACCGTCTGCTTATGAAGCACTTCGTTTTTGACGTTGAGGAACAGGACGACAAAATGCTCCTGGTTCAAGGACGCCATATCGGTCATGAGATAGGCGGCGGCATCTTCCGGCGAACGGATGACATACCGGCCTTCCGAATGTTGCCGGTACAGCCGTTTGCCGATCTCAACAGCCGCGAGAAGCTGTACCGCCTTCGCTTTGCCGACCCCTTTTACGGATGTCATCTCTTCGATTGTCGCAAATTTCAAATCCTGGATCTTATCGAATGTGGACAAGATCCGATTAGCCAATACGAGGACGGATGCCTCCTTCGTCCCAGTCCGCAGCAGAATGGCGATCAGCTCCTGGTTGGAAAGACTTTCCGCCCCTTGCCGGATGAGCCGCTCGCGTGGCCGATCCGCAATATGTACATCCCGGATCATCAGTTTCGGTTCCATGTCCAGATCGACGTCCACCTCTTGTTCGAGATCAATCATCAATGGACAGGTCCTCCTATTGAAATCAATCCAAGCCCTTGTAAACGGGCCGCCAGCTCGGCGATCGGCAAACCGACGACCGCATGGTAATCCCCCTCGATCTTGTCCACGAACAGGGCGCCCGCCGTCTGGATCCCATACGCCCCCGCCTTGTCCATCGGATCCCCTGATGCGACATAAGCATCGATAAGGGCGATGTCCAGCTCCCGGAAAGTCACTTTTGTCTCCACGGAAAATGTGACGACTTCGCCATTGACGTAGATGCCGACCCCTGTCGTGACAGTATGGGTGTTATTCGATAGCTCCTCCAAAAAGCGTTTAGCTTCCTCCGCATCATCCGGTTTCGGATAAATCCGCCCGTCCAGAGAAACAATTGTATCCGCACCGATGACGATGGCCGAATCATGCAATTGAGCGACCGCCATCGTTTTTTCCTTGGCCAACGCTTCGACATATTGCCTCCCATCCATATCGTCGATCGCCAAATCTTCGGACACGTGGCTCGGAATGACTTCAAACGGAAAGCCGAGCAGACCGAGCAGTTCCTTCCGACGCGGCGATCCCGATGCCAGAATGACCGGTTTTGTAGCCATGAATTTCATTGTTCCCAACCTCCTTTATCCCATCATATCGGATAAATGAATTGTGTCCAAACGCCGACAATTTCATTTTGTCCTGTTTTTCGACGTTAAAACGAAATTTTGGCACATCGGTCCGTATGCGAATAATGGGAGAGGAGGTGGAGCCGCACGATCCTCAAATCTTCTGTAAATGCCGTAATGGCCGAGAGATTCTGGGCAAACCCCTTCGCCTGGGCATCCTCTTTTGCACCCTTCTCCGGACTCGCCAAAGTTTTGATTTTGGCAATATCGGTCTCCGTCAGGACCGTTTTCAATTGGCCCGCCCCTACTGACTGGCATGCAGCAGTTTCGACGGAAAACGTCTTCCGGTAGGTCCCTTCCGATTCGCTCGCCTCGATGTCGCCTTCCTCCAAACCGATTGCGGACCAGACATAAAACTGATTGTCCGCCTGGATGATAGCGGCCTTTGCGAGGTCCGGCTGTTCCGCGATGAACGAAGCCGCGGCTTCGCTCGTAGAAAAGGCGCCATGCTGTTTCGCGTACATGCGGATCGGCTGCTCCTCTGCGGGCGCCGTCGTCTCGACCGGTGCCGGGCCCCCCGTCGGCACTTCCGGCGTTGCTGAGCCGGCCGTCTCCTTCCCTTTCGTGCCGATCATCAAAAATCCGATGACCGCGACTGCGGCGATTCCGACCAGCACCCCATGCAGCATCGCAGCAAAAACGGTCATCTTGGAATAACGTTTTCCGAACTTCATGTCCAACCACCCCGTTCTACGGTATTCAGCTCTCGTGCCCAGCCTCGGCCAAGCGACTTCGCTTTTATAAGTAACCGTAACAAAACAGGCATGAAAAAGAACAAGACGTGTGTCGCCTTGTTCGAGGAAATTTTATGACTTAAAAGAACAAACTGCCGTACCAATTGACAAAATCGGCCCCCCAGAAATAGGACAGGACAGCGCCAAGTGCAATGGATGGGCCGAAGGGGATCGGCGTCTTCCGTCCTTGTTTCGTCTTTTTCAGAAAGAGAAGGCCGACAATCGAACCGATGACAGACGCAAAGAATAGCGTCAAGAGGACCAATTTCGTGCCGAGCACGAGTCCGAGGACGAAGAACAGTTTAACATCGCCGCCCCCCATGCCGCCTTTCGACAACTCCATGATTAAAAACAACACGCCGAAGCCCACCGCAGCCCCCAGAAACGCATCCCACCATGGGGCCAAGGGGATGAACAGCCGAAGCACCCCAAGAACTATGGCGAACGGCAGGAGCACTTTATTCGGAATGAGCATATAAGCGAGGTCGGACACCGTGATAATGACAAGCATCGACATGAATAAAATCGCGATGACCAACTCCGGGCGGAACCCGAGTAAATAATAGGATAGCCCGAATAGCACGCCTGTCATGAGCTCCATGAACGGATAGATGGCGCTGATTTTCGTCCCGCATCCCCTGCATTTCCCCCTTAGGAACAGATATGAGAACACCGGAATGAGGTCAAGCACACGAAGCCGCCTGCCGCATTGGGTACAATGCGACGGCGGCGAGACGATGGACTCCTTCTTCGGAACGCGTAAGCCGACGACGTTGAAGAAGGAACCGAAGATGAGGCCGTAGAGGAAAAAGAACGACGTCCAAAGCACGGTCATTTCTCGTCCTCCCGAACCACTCCGCTATTGTACGGCGTCGGGTCCGCCTTGTCGGCTGGCAGCGGTGCATCCGTCTTCGGTGCTTCCGGTTCCAGCTCGATAAGATCGCCGCGGTAAAACGCATTGAAAGCAATCGTCATCTGCATCGGCTCCACTTCCGATTCCATGTCACGGAGCTCTTCCGGCGCATCGATCATAATGGACTCGATCACGTAGACCCGCTCCATCTTCTCGATTTCATCGATGAACTTCTGGACATCCAAATAGGATACGGCCTCCAAATACACTTCCGTCAGCAACCGGCTGACATTTTCTACGTGTTCGGGCGGATTTTCGATGACATAATCACTGTGGGTGAATGTCACATCTTGCACAAAACTACCCGATTTGACTTCCGCTTTTTCGACTTGCAGAAGCACCGCTTCCTCCAATGGCTTGACAGGGACCTTTCGTTGCAATGGCTGCGAAGTTCCCGAGGTTTCATTCGACAACGCTTGTCCGGCAGCCTGCTTGCGAAGCGCAAACAGGACATCCCGTTCATTGGCGATCGTCTGCTTCATCTGGTCGTTCGCTTCCTTTACTGGGGCGTAGATGAGGAAATAGGAATATAAGCAAAGGGCGATGAGGAACACGATGGACAAGGCCAAGAGTGCCCCTTCCTTTTGCCGTTTTGACCAACTACTCATTTAGATCCCCTCCCTCATCCGGTTCAGGTTCCGCATCCGTCACGTCGGCAGCCGGTTCCTCTGTATCTGCCTCTTCAACAGCTCCTTCTTCCTCCGCTTCCCCTTCAGATGCGGGTGACACGCCCCGTTCGTCAATAAAGGAAATCACATAAGTGGCAAGATAGCGCGGCATCACATCATGCGTGACGTCGGATTCTTCCTCCGTCACCGTTTCTGTCGTCACCGATTCCAGAACGAGGCCTTCTATGTATTCCGAGGAGGCGAGCCGCGCGTAATAATGGGCGGCTTCCGGCTTATCATCAAACTGCACGACAACGGTCGCCAAGTTCGGAGCTGTGAATTCGAACGAACGAAAAAACCCGCGTTCCGGCAATGCCTGGATCAGGTCTTTCAGAAGAGGAACAGTTTCGTATCGGAACGATTCAGCCCATTCGACCGTGTAAGCAAGCTGCTTCCGTGCATCCAGATTCTCCGAAGAAGGAAGAAGATCACGGACGGCCTGCTGCTCCTCCTGCAAAGCGGTCTGCTGCAAGAGCAAATCCGCCGTTTCATCTTCCAACTTATTAGAAAGGAAAAACAAGACGCCCCAAAACAAAACAGCCACACCGAGAATGGCCAGTGCAGCTAACAGAAGCGTCGAACGCTCCCTCTCCTTTTCAGGCAATAGATTAATATCGACTAACATCGCTACACCTCTTTTAGCGCAAGCCCGATCGTCCGATTGAACGCGGCTGGCAGGGATTGGCCTGTCGCAAGTTGTAATGGTCGTTTAAGTAAGGTCGAGGCTTGTACATCCAGCCGTTCACGGATGACCTGTAGCAGCTCGTTCATGGAGACATAATCGCCATTGATCAGAATATGGGTGATTGAGGCGGTGCCGTTCCAAAGATTATAGCGGTAGAAATTGATCAGCTTCTCCAGCTCCCCGACGATGGAACCGAGTGGGACGGTATCCCCAACGGATGCCCCAGGGAAGAAAGAAGTCTCCAGCTCGACCGGACGCATGAACAACGGAAAATGCTCGTGGAAAATCGACACCGTCATCTTTCCTTTTTGCAAGTCCGCAATCAAGACATGCTCCTTCCCAGTGAACCGGTGCTGGGCGTACGCCAGGCGATAAAGTGCAAGCGGAGCGATGTCGGCCACAAGTGGATCGAGCTTCACATTCTCTAGCACTTTTTCATAACCGGCAAGGACGCTTTCCTTTGAAGCGATAATAATCGCCTCATTCGTCTCCGTGCTCGGTGTATATTTCACAACATCGAACACCGGATCATCGAAAGGCAAATAAAGCGTCGAACCGATTTCGATGAAGAAATACCCTTTTAGATCCTCTTCCTTTACGTCAGTTGGATAACCGACCTTGCGGATGATTACGTACGAATCCGGCGCTAGGAACTGCACCGATCGCCGGGCGATCCCCCACGGCTTCAAGTGACTCTCTAAAATCGCAGCAAGGTTTTCGGAATCCACAATCTTTCCATCCGCTACGACGTTCAGAGGTAATGGAACCTCTTCCGCCACATCGACAATGAGCGGATCCAGCGACTTTAACCGTACGAAGCGGATGGCATCTTCTTCAATTGTTAGGGAAGCCGTCTTTTTGCGGCGGGAAAAGATAGACATAGGGTCAACTCCTGGTGGGAAGCTTGGTTTATCTATTGACTAAATAAGTTAATCATACCAAATATAAATAGTTCATGTAAGTATGTTCGTCATTATAGAATAATATGAAGTTCAAATAAAAAAGGAAGGGAGAATCTAAAATAGATTTCTCCCCCTAAATCAAATGTGAAATACAAATTCAAAAAGGCTTTTAAGAATTAAAAAATGATCGGTTGTAATAAAATATCATAAACTAAATGTCTTCAAAAATTGGTACGGGAAGATTTAATCAAGTGCCTCTCTTCCTTGTTCAGAAAGATCACTATTTGTTTTGTCGGTTATCGCAACACTAGTGTTCCCAGCTGTTCCGCCAGCACTAATAGTATTTTCAGCATCCGCTTTATAAGTCACTGTTGCAGTCTCAAGAGAACCAACATCATTAAAAAATCCTTCGTCTATTAAATCCTGTAATTCAACTTCGTCATTATCGGCTGGATTTTTCTCCGTAAAGTATAGATTTGCAGCTGACAAAGCATTTTGTGCATCAGCAATAAACGCTTTTTCCCTCGTGTTTTGGATGATATTCCCAATCGAAGGCACCGCAATCGCCGCAATAATCCCCAAAATTACAATAACTGCCAGTAACTCGACGAGCGTTAAACCTTTTTCATTCTTCATGCGTTTCTGCAAGAATTTTTTCATGTGTGTTCCTCCTTAATTGTCTACTACTGCCTTTACACTACTATTATACCATGAAGAGGAATCTAGCAAACTAACTTTTTACTACTTTTATGTCTTTTTGACTAAATCTATCAAATGTCCTATTACAGGGAATCGACGTTTTCAAACATACCGAACATCGGCATTAAAATTGCGAGGACAATAGTCCCGACGAGTCCTGCCAGCAGAACGATCATCATTGGCTCAATCAACGCCTTCAATCTATCTGTCGCGGCGTCGACTTCCTTCTCGTAGAAATCCGCCACTTTTGCCAACATGGAGTCCAAAGAACCAGTTTGTTCCCCGATGGCAATCATATGGGGAATTAACGGCGGAAACGCCCAATGACCATCCATCGGCTCTGTCAACGAACCACCACGTTCTAACGACTCCCTTGACTTCGCGATGACCCGTGAAACAACTTCATTCTCCACGACCTTTTCCGCCATGGAAAGCGCCTGCAAAATCGGGACTGAGCTGGAAAACAATGAGCTCAATGTCCTTGTCATCGTTGCAAGCACCGATTTCTTCATGATGTCTCCAAAAATCGGCAGCCGCAACAAAAATGTGTCAAGCAGTAGTTTACCTTCTTTGTTGTTGCGTAAAAGGATGACACCGACCACAACAGCGATGACCAACAGGACGAACAGATACCAATAATGAACCGCAAACTCACTTGCCTTCATGACAAATTGTGTCAACCACGGCAACTCCCCGCCGATACTATCAAACATATCAACGAACATCGGTACAATGGTAGTCAATAGGAAGATAACAACTCCTATCGCAACGATTCCGACAACAATTGGATAAGACAGTGCCGACATGACTTTCTGTCTCGTCTGATAGGCCTTTTCAAAATGGATTGCGAGCCGATCCAGCGAGTCATCGATCGTCCCCGATATCTCGCCTGCGCGGACCATGTTGACGACTAATGGCTCGAACGCCTTTGGATGCTTGGCGAACGCATCGGACAGTGAACCACCCGCACGCAAGTCGTCCCCGACCGCCACGAGAATTTTTCGGAACGGCTTCGATTCGACCTGTACGGACAAGATCCGGATGGCATCCACAATGGTCACACCTGCGCGTAACAGCGTCGAGAATTGGCGCAGGAACATGATAAATTGCGCCCGTTTCACCGGTTTGCCGATATGGATTTCCTTTGTCAATGTCGTCTCTGCCTGTTCCGTCAGGTTGGTGACACGGATACCCTGCTTTTTCAGTTTTTCCGTCGCTTCCCTCTTATCGGCTGCCACGATAACACCCTTGCGGATCGATCGGTAGTCCCTTCCCTCATAACGATATCGGGCCATCTTTACTCTTCACCCTCTATATAAGGCCTAGCGTTTTCATACGTGATGATCCCCTGATCAAGGAAGTTTTTGACGGACATCGCCATCATATGCATCCCTGCCCCTCGATTCGTCTGAATGACGTTCGGAATCTGATGAACCTTCTCCGTACGGATCAAGTTTGCGATTGCCGGGTTCTTGATCATGATCTCGGTCGCCGCCCGTCTACCTTGTCGATCCGCTGTCGAGAATAAACGCTGGGATATGACAGCTGTCAACACGCCTGCCAATTGCACGCGAATTTGCGCTTGTTGTCCTGGCGGAAATACATCGATGATCCGGTCGATTGTCGACGCCGCGCTCCATGTATGCAGTGTCGCAAAGACGAGGTGACCAGTCTCTGCCGCGGTAATAGCTGTCGAAATCGTCTCTAAATCCCGCATCTCCCCGACAAGTATGACATCGGGATCCTGCCGCAATGCAGCCCGCAAGCCGGCCGCGAAGGAATCAGTATCGAATCCGACTTCCCTCTGATCGATGATGGAGGCTCCGTGTTGATGGACATATTCGATCGGATCTTCCAACGTGATGATATGCCGTCGCATTGATTCATTGATATAGCGGATCATCGCAGCCAATGTTGTCGATTTCCCCGACCCGGTCGGACCCGTCACCAAAATGAGCCCTTGGCGTGTTTCGGCCAAGTTTTTTAACGTCGGCGGCATCTGCAGATCCTCGATGGTCGGAATTTGCGTAGGAATCGTACGGAACGCAAGGGAGACATTGCCCCGCTGTTGGAATGCGTTCACCCGGAACCGCGCAGCGCCTGCCACTTCATACGAATAGTCGATTTGGCCATGCTCCTTGAACTGACTATATAATTTTCCAGGTACGGTCAATTGGGCAACGGACTCTGTGAAATTTTCATCTACCGGATTTTCTCCGTACCGTTTCAAATCACCATGCACCCGGAATATCGGTGGCACGCCGACGGTCAGATGAATATCGGACGCCTTCGCCTTGAACGCCGCTGTCAATAAGTTGTCGATCACTTGCTTCATTGCCCTCACCCCTATTCAATCAACGAGACGCGAAGCACTTCTTCCGTCGTCGTGATCCCTTGCTTCACTTTAAGCAACCCGTCGTCAATCAAAAAGATCGTCTTGTTTCGGATCGCCGCATCCTTCAACTCGGCAATCGATCCGTTGTTGTTGATAATATCCCGAATCGCGTCATTGATAACGAGCACTTCATGGATTGCAACCCGTCCCCGATACCCCGTCATATTGCAGGACGGGCAGCCTGAACCGCGCATGACCGTTTCAATCTCAAGGCCCCTTTTCGCGAAAATCTCTTTTTCCCTTGCAGTTGCAGCCATCTCTTTTCTACAATCCCGGCAGACGCGCCGGATGAGCCGCTGGGCAATTACCGCATTCAAAGAAGACGTCACGAGGAACGGTTCGACGCCCATATCAAGCAGCCGGGTGATCGAAGCAATTGAGTCGTTCGTATGGATGGTGCTCAATACAAGATGTCCCGTCAATGCTGCGCGGATTGCGATTTCCACTGTTTCCCGGTCCCGGATCTCCCCGACCATGACAACATCGGGATCCTGCCGTAAAATCGAGCGCAATCCGGCCGCGAATGTCAGCCCGACATTCGGATTCACTTGGATTTGATTGATTCCTTCAAGTTGGTATTCGACTGGATCTTCGACAGTGATGATATTCACTTCCTCCGTGTTCAGTCGGTTCAATGCCGCATACAATGTCGACGATTTCCCGGAACCGGTAGGACCGGAAATTAGGACAATCCCGTTCGGCTTTGTAATCTGCTCGAGGAAACGCTCCAAATTGATCCGATTGAAACCGAGCTTCGTCAAGTCGTTCAATGAACTGCTTAAATCAAGAATCCGCATGACGATTTTCTCGCCAAACACCGTTGGCAACGTGGAAACCCGAAGATCGATCGGACGGAAATCAACTGTCGTTTTGATTCGACCATCTTGGGGAATCCGGTGCTCGGTGATGTCAAGCTTCGCCATGATTTTAATACGGGCGCTGATCATCGCCTGCATATACTTCGGCAGGAATCGTTCATTCTTCAGCATACCGTCCACACGGAAACGGATGACAACTTGATTTTCCTGCGGATCGATATGGATGTCGCTCGCCTTTTGAGTGACTGCGGATGACATGAGCTGATTAACGAGACGAACGATCGGTGAATCCAGATCCGTAAGTTCCTCCTGAGGATCACCCGCCTCAATCGGCTGCTCGACGAACAGCTCATCGAACGCTTCTTCGTCGTAATACTTGGAGATCGTCCGTAAAATATCGTCCTTCGAGGCAATGGCCGTCTCGATTTGGAAACCCGTCGACAGGCGCAGATTGTCAACGGTAATATAGTCCATCGGATCCGCCATTGCGACGAACAATTTATCCTCTTCCGCTTTCAAAGGAACAAGAAGATTCCGTTTCGCGAATTCCTTCGGTACGACGTTGAACAACTTCGGATCAAACGGATAACGGAACAGATTGACATGCGGGATCCCCAACTGAAACTCGAGCACCTCGATCAGCTGCTGCTCGGTAATGTACCCGCGCTGCAGGAGAAGGTCGCCGAGCTTCTGGTCACGGGGCTTTTCCGCCAAGGCGGACTGAAGCTGTTCCTCCGTGATCAAGCCGGATTCCACCAGCAGGTCCCCTAACCGTTTTCGTGTTGTCGCCATCTGTCACCCACTCCTTATTTGATGAGATTGCCGCCTTTGTCATACCGATTTCCGTCATCTACTGGTGGGACATAAGGTTTTCCGTTCGTATGGCCGGGTTTCGTGTTTGAGTCGTTACCCGTTCCGCCGGAGGCTCCGTTTGATGTTCCATTGGTAGACCCATTCCCTGAATTCCTCTCATTAGAACCTGTGCCGCTTGTCCCGTTGCTAGAGCTTGGACCAGATCCATTAGAACTGTTGCTTGATCCATTAGTAGAACCATTCGTATCCGGTAACGGTTCGGAATTGTCAATTTCGCCACCATCACCATCTGCCCCAGTTCCGTCATTGTCCGATTGTTGTTGGAGCGGATGAACTTCGATAATCGGTACAGGAGCATAGAAATCCGATGAAACAGGCTCATCCTCTACAACAGTGCCGTCATCCAAAACCTGACGATTGACGGTCACTTCCATTCCGTCACGCCCTTCATCCGCATGTTGCACTTGTCCAATAGGTACCGAAGCGCTATAGCGACGGACAGTACGTGGGTTGAATTTCTCCGTCTTAGCTACATACGGCTCGTATGTATATTGCAATGGAAGACTGACGAGGGCCGCACGGATTCGGTCTCCTGTAACTTCCATCTTGATACGGAACGGCGTATGATTCGGGTTCCGCATTACAAAGTCAAGACCAAGCTGTTGATTGATTGCAGCTTCAAAACCTGCCGGAACGACTGGATTCAACGCATTGCCAATATTCCGCTCCACGACGTCGAGATTTGTACGCAAAACGGCTCCGTATAAAGCGGAAGCAAGCAAAGTCAAATCTTCGTTCGTTGCAGTGACCGTTTCATCCATTTTTGCAAACTCCATAATGGAGAATGCCGTGTTGAACTCGATAGCAGTCCCGTCAATCTCGTTCGCCAGTTGTTCCAAGGCGGAAGAAAACTGAATCCCTTCAATCGCGAAAGAAGCTACCTCCGTTTCCCCAAAGGTTGAGTCGAGAAAGTCAGTGATATGTACGTTTACTGGGACGATTCCGCTCTCCAGTTTAGATTCGATTCCCTTTGAGACCGTCTCCACATCATCATCCGTCCAGTTCAAATGGGAGAAATGCTGGTCCAAGACAGTTCGAAGCCCTTCCTGCGATACTTCAGCAATGATTGGATTCTCTTCACCTGGAACGGCGCGGTCAACTGTCCGATCTACGTCGTATGTGATCAGCTCTGAAGGCAATTCCACTGTCGAGTCCTGGTACGTCAGTTCAGCACCGAGCTTTCCGTGCAACTCTGCAAAATCACCGGCGAGCTTGTCTTTCGCGCCATGCTCATCCAAGCCACGAACATCGAACGGGCCTATGTATGTATTTTCCTTGAATTGCTTCACGGGCGAAACAATTTTCGTGTACGCTAAAGTACCTACAGAAGAAAACCCGTAGAAGAAAACTGTCGCACCTAGCACCGCCAGAAAAGTTCTTAAAAAGGTCTTACTGTTCATCCCGCTTCCCCTTCCTCTCCTGCCCTGATGAAATATCATTCTGATCCGCCGCCATCCAGCGGTCTAAATCATCTTCCAACGGAGTCAATGTGAATTCGTCATCGGCTTCACCCGATGTCGTAGCGGCCACTTCTTCCTCCACACGAATTGACTCCGTCGGCAACACGACGGCCGGCTCCTTTAATTCAGGTGACAACTCCTCCATTCCTACCCGTTCTTGGCGCTTTGCCAGCAAAACGGAGACGGCAAACACCAACCCTACCATGGCGAGGAGGGCGTAGTAGAGAGATAAGTTTTGCTGGAGGAAGATGCCGATGATGGCAATGGACAGCCCGCAGAGTGAGCTCCAAAACATAGATTTCTGAACCTTACCCTTAGCAAACAATAAGAAGAGCAAGGGAAATGTTATGACAGCAACTATTAATACAAGTGTATAATAAAGCATTGGCTACCTCCATTTTTTATTCAATTTATTTGGAAGGTATTCAACCTCAAGGTCGGGAGTCGACCAGATTTCTTCAAACTTCGGTACTGCTAAGGGGTCTTTCTCCTTGCCACTATCATCCGGTTTTCCCGCTCCCGGTAAAGTGCAACTAGAATTAGTTTTGGGTACACTTGGATACTGTAATGGCTTTGGTTTTTGTAAAATCCCCTCTATATATACGTTTCCTGTAACATAAATTTTAGAATTATTATGAATACTAACCGATTTAGGCAAAAACGCATCTCCGTATACAAAGAAGAAAGCTTTATTACCAAGATTAATCTTATTTAACACTGTGAAGTTGCCTTGGATAGTTACACACGCATGGTTTTGAAATTCAAGAATTTTATCTACATATAGATCCTTTGATAAATTGATATTAGTTCCGTTCTTATTATTTCCAGGTTCTACGGTTAAATTGCCCTTGACATGCAAGCTACCCTCTTGTTGTTTGTAAGGACCATTCATTATTTTATAATCACCATATACCTTTTTGACGTCATTGTTAGGGGGGGTGGGGATAGCCCCATCGTCTTTGTCACTACCTCCACTTCCCGGAGAGTCATCCGTTGGATCTTTAAAAGTCAATTCCGGGATATAAAAAGTCATCGACATGCTCAAGTCCCGAAAAACCGAATCACCTTTAATACCTGTCACTTCTCCACTCACAGAAACAGAATTTTCGTCAGGCAGCACAATAAACTCCGTCCGTTCAAATCGCAAATCGGCCGAGTCATCAACTGATTGATTTGGGTTACCTTGAGAACTTCTTAGTAATGTAGCCACTTTGTCTACTAGGAGAGAATAAATAGAATCCAACTTATCTTCAGAAACACTATCTTGATTCAAATATAAATGTTCTATCTCAGCTTGAGTTTCCATTAAATAATCATTTATATTATTATTAAAAGCATTCAACAAATTGTTTCGATAATATTCAATTCCCATTTCCGCCGCCACAATGGCCAGATTATTGGAATCGACAACTGCTTCCTGTTTCGCATTACTAAGTGAGCCTCTCATGAAGACTGCAGAAACAATGGAAATAAAAACAATGAGTAACAAAACGATTATTAAGGCATAACCGTTTTCACCTCTTTTATATTGCATTTTCATTCCCCTTTCATGGCCTGTATCGTGAAATGGTAGTTTCTACTTTCACCTTTAATTTACTTCCCTCTTTCGGGTCCTTCACGGACAGGATAAAATGAAGATCTTCATCATCGGGATTGATATTATCTATTTCTTCAGGGTTCAAAGTATAATCAAAGCCCGAGCTAACCAATTCTCTATCTCCAGTATCACAGTCCTCTAACACCAATCTCTGACCTTCTACCTTTAAGTTATAGCACTCTTTATACCTATGTTGTTGCTGAATGGTAGTTAATATGTAATTGGCCTCTTGCTGAAGTTGCAATTTTGTCGTTTCAGCAATGTTATATCTAGCCGTAATAAAGAAAGTTGTCCATATTAAAATTACTACCATGGAAAGGAGTGCAAGACTGGCAAGCAATTCAACAAGTGTGATTCCTTTTTCGTTGCTCATTTTCTTTTTCATTCCTTTCCATGACTAATTTTACTCTAGAATGTAACCATACGTTTCACTTATAACTTTCCCTTTTTTCTTTACTTTAATATGCAATTTATTAAGAGAGACCATACCATCTATATTATTGCCATATACGCTTTGGTCGTCCCCGTCTAAATCAGGTTTAATATAGTAATCCACTTCATATTGGTATGGGCTTTCCTCATAAATAAAACGTTTTATTTTCAAATTATCTTCTTCATCTTTGACATCTGATACATTGACGTCATCTTCCAGTAACCGATCCCTTGAAACTTTTAACTCCGCCAATTCCTTCTTAGCCAAATTCATCGTCTTCAACTTGTCTTCTGTCTTCGTATTGAAGTTGGTCATTTGAGGAAGAACGGTCATGAATCCGACAAAAAAAATCCCAAGTATAACAATAGCGGCCAATACTTCCACTAAAGTCAGACCTTTTTGACTCTGCAGTCTGTTATGTTTATGCATTGGCCAATCTCTCCTTCCACTAATCTATTACTACTATTATCATAGATATGAAGAAATTTGTCACTAAAAAGCGTGCTGATTAGGAATATAGTTGTAACAAAAAAAGACCGCGTATCACCACGGCCTTTTCCCTTAAAATTACATTATCTAACATTTATCTTTGTGAGCTCTGTTTTTGAGGGAAGCTAACAACCCTTAATTCCCCCCGCCGCCAAACTCCCAACCAACTCTTCCCCATAAACCCCCACCCGATTCCTTCCCGCCTGCTTCCCGCCGATATACATCGCACGGTCCGCATTGCGCAGTAGGTGATTTCTGTCTTTGGCGTCTTCTGGGATGGCGGAGACGCCGAGGCTGAGGGTGATTTGGACATCCATTGGTTCGCGGTTTTCCGTAAGGTCGGGAATGATGCGGAAAATGAGGCTTGCGACTTCTGCGCGGATGGTTTCGGCGAGGAGGATCGCTTCTTCCTTTTCCATTTCCGGCAGGATCAGGACGAATTCTTCACCTCCGTAGCGGGCCAGTATCCGATCTTCCCCTGCGAATCCGCGCAGCAGTTTTGCGAATTCCACCAAGATGTCATTGCCGTTTTGGTGCCCGTATGTGTCGTTGATGGATTTGAAATGGTCGATGTCCATCATGATTGCGGAAATGGAACCAATCTCGCCATTATCATAGCGGACCTGTTCTTCATCCAACCTGCCGAGCAAGTAGCGCAGATTATGGAGTTTGGTCAACCCGCAGCGTTCGCTTTTCTCGATGGTCTTTTCGTATAATTTCGCTTTCGTCACAGCTGTTGCGAAATAGCCGGTCAACAGTTGGACGATCTCTTTATCCAACTCCCCGAAGAAATAGGGTCGATCGGAAGCCACCATCAAAACACCTTCCGTCTTCCCTTTCCAATGGATCGGCGCTGTCAACACGCTTCCGGTAGTCTGCTCGAATTCCAGCGGCCGTAATGTTTCGACCGCTTTCCGATTCGGATAGATCCGGATCTCTTCCAAATCGATGCGGCCGCCGAATGAATGGACAGGGTCGTCCCTAAAATCACAAGCTTCGTTCTGCAGAAAACCTGTATCCGTACTATAGATAAACGTTCTTTTCTTCTGATGATGAAAATCGAATAAATAAGCTTGGTCATATTCCAACACATTCCGTAATTTCCGTATGAACGTCTCGAAAACCTCCTCGGTCATGAGCCGGTCTGCCAGCTCATGGCCGATTTCCGTTGCGGACGATAATTTCGCTTGTAGGCGATCCGATTTATGATACAGCTGCACAACCAACAAGATGAGGATGGCGGGGATCCCCGTCAAAAAAATTGCGATATTCCCTAAACGTGCTGCCAATATGCAGAAAGAGATGGCCAATGGCAATGACAGCATCGTCAACAGGAAATCCCAGGTGGCCGCCTTTTTCATCGCACGGAACGACCTGCCCGCCAACTTGGAAAATACCAATAATAATGCGCTATTCATCAATGAGTAAACGACCGCATAGAGGATTCCTGCCGTGACAAGCGTCCTATATTCCAAGAGTCCGGGCGTGCCCCCTGCCAGCCCGAATGCGAAAGCGCTTACAACAGAGATGACCGCAAACATTGTCGAGTTTATCAAGAACCGTTGCAATGGGGGTATCTCCGATTTTGTCCGCCATTGTAAAAAGACGAGCGCAATTTGCATCATGATCACCTCTACGAACGCACCGTGCAGGAAGAACACAGCGAATACTATCCATCGATCCAATGTGATTTTGATTTCATTCACCTGGATTGGAAATAGGGCGAGGCAAATGAGAGCTGCCAAAATTAGTAGAAAAGTGGCTGGGTCGATTGCCTGTGAAGGGAAATGATTCCACGACAAATAAATAATCGACGGGACGGTTGCCAACCAAACAGGAAATAGTATCCATTGTCTACTTCTTGTCAAATCCTTCCCCTCCTTCATTTCCGATAGGCTGCCACCCGGTTCCGCCCCGCTTGTTTCGCGCCGATATACAAGGCCCGATCCGCGTTCCGCAACAAGGCGATGGCTTCATCTGCATCTTCGGGGGCCGATGATACACCGATGCTTACTGTAACTTGCGCTTCCACCTGCATCTCTTCTTCGCCCAAATCCGATTGCAGACGGAAAACATGTCCGGCCACTTCCGTTCGGAGATTCTCCGCGAATTGATATGCGTCATCCTGCGTCCAGCCCGGCATGATAAAGACGAATTCCTCTCCTCCATAACGCCCTACTGTACATCCCTCCGGTGTACGCGCCTTCAGCATTTCCGCTAGCGCACAGAGGATATCATTGCCCCCCTGATGCCCATGCGTATCATTCACCTTTTTGAAATGGTCGATATCGAGCATGATGACGGACAGGGCTGCTAGCGACCCGTCATTCACTCGCTGCATCTCCCGGTCCAGACATTCTTCCAAATATCGATAGTTATATAGCTTGGTCAATACACACCGTTCACCAACTAGTTTTGCGTCTTGCATATAACGCGCCTTTTCGATTGAAACGGTGAAATAGGAACAGAGCAGATCGAGGATTTTCAATTGGTTTTCATTGAAAGCCCGCTTTTTCTTGGCTGCCAATAATAGCACGGCTTCCGTTTGCCGGTTACGTTTGATTGGCACGCCGATCATGCTTTCCATATCAGCCGGCGCTCGATTAATCGTGAAATAATTCCACTCGTCCCGGCTCCGGTAAATAACAGGTTTGTCCTTCTTCAACACCCTTCCGGCAATCCCCTCGCCCGACGCCAAGGGGACAAAATCCACTTGGATATACCGGCTATGGTCAAAATACCGTTCCACCTTCAACCAGTTCTTTTGATGGTCGAATAAAATCGCATACTCCATCTTGAACAGATCTGCCGCTTTTTCCACGAAGCGATCCATGATTTCATTTTCATCCAAAAGATCAGATAGCTCGCGGCCGATCATCCCCGATTGCCGTAAATAATAATTGCTTTTTTCTCTATCCGTATAAAGCCGGATAACAATCATGATGAGGAAGAAGGGCATGCCAAGCAGGAAGAACGCCCCCCACCCGACCGACTGGATCAGGTAAAATAAAGACAAAGCAAGCGGGATGATTACAAACGTCCTGGCAATGATCAGAATCCTCTCCAAATCGGAAAATGACCGCGGATCCTTTTGCAGAAATCCAAAAGGTCTAAGAAGGACTTCCTTCAAGACGGTATGTGTTAGCTGATACGCCAAGACGGCGAAAGCGGTCGGCCAAAATGCCTCCGCTCCGATTTGGCCCCCGGCAAGGTGGAAGGCTATTGCCGCCGAAATGGAGAGCAGAAAAACAATTGTCGAATTGAAGAAAAGAACGTACCAAATGGAGCGCGAATTTTCCGATAACAAAAATGCGAGAACGGCCAGCTGCATGATGACCATCTCGACAAATACGCCGTATAATAAAAATGCAGGAATTGTCAGCCATAGAACTAGGAACACCGGCCTTCCTCGATGATCCATCGTGCTATAAATGGTGAGGAAACCAAGAGCTGCGAACAGGAAAACGGCCATCCTGTCCAAGTCGGGGGGCGGATGAGCCGTATATAGATAAATAGAACCAACAGGGACGATCAACAGCCAGACGAAGAAGCTTTTCACAATGGATTTTCTCGTTTTCCCCATCATGTAACCCGTCCTTCCTTACCCTTTTCTCAATTTACAGACTTTCCTGATATAAATAAGATACTACCACAATAAGGAATAACCAACTATATAAATTGCCTTATTTTCCTCTTAATTGATTATAAATACCTACCAAAAGATAAAGTGAACCTGTTACTATTTTCTTCCGATTCATTTCTGTTTCTAGTAGTATACGTCCATCCACATCATTTAGCACCCGTTTGTTCGGATGATCGCAAAGGTCCATCATCCTCTCCGGGCTTTCCGCTTGCGGATGGGAAAATGCCAGGAAAGAGAATGACGCGGCCACCGGCACCAAGGCATCAAGCGTTCCTTCAATGTCCTTCCCTTTCAGCATACCAATGATGAAATCCACTTTCTCTCCCGGGAATTCCTGCTCGATCGTCTTGGTGAGTGCATGTGCAGCAGCTGGGTTATGCGTGCCGTCCACATAGACACCCGGCGCCACTTCCTCAAATCGATTGGCCAGCCCAGCCTTTGCAACCGCCTGGCTAACCTTACCCTCTTGAAGCGGGATGCCGGCCGCCAGCAAGGCTTGGATGGCGATTGCCGCATTGATCGCTTGATGGGGGCCTTTCATCTTCCGGCCGGCTATTCCGAAATTCTCTGTCCCTCTGAATTTTTCTGTCGGTCCCCCTGCATCAATCTGGAAATCGGTACCGCAGACTAAGAGATCGCTTGCCGACTTTTGTGCAATATTGGAGACGACTTTCATTGCTTCCTCTGTCAAAGGCCCCGTGACTACCGGGATCCCCTGTTTGATAATGCCCGCCTTCTGCGCCGCAATCTCTTCAATCGTGTCACCGAGGATCGCCGTATGATCCAGTGCGACAGACGTGATGACGGAAACGAGCGGCGTGACGACATTCGTGCTGTCCAAAGCGCCGCCCATCCCCGTCTCCAACAGGACATAATCGGGATTCCGCAGGCTAAAAGTGACGAACGCTGCAGCTGTCAGCAGTTCGAAATCGGTCAGCATGCCGCTGAGTCCCGCCTCTTTCATTACTGAAAAGGAACGGTTCAACTCCTCTTCGGAAACCGGAACGCCGTCCAGCCGGATTTGATCGTGGACATCAACGATTGCGGGAGATGAAAACACACCCGTCGAATGCCCATGCTCCCGCAAGATCGACTCCATGAATGCAATCGTCGAGCCTTTGCCGTTTGTCCCGGCTACGTGGATCGCCTGCAACTGCTTTTGCGGATTTCCGACTTTATTCAAGGCGGATTGTATGCTTTTCAACCCGGGTTTCACCGTATTTTCACTAGCTATGGCCCAACGTTCTTTATATTCGTCCAATTTAGGAATCAATCGAATCCCTCCATATGGTAAGATTAGTTCAGAAGTCAATGATACTTTACAAGTATAGCATGGTCGGAGGACAGTCGAATGAGTACATGCTGGGTAATCTATAACGGCAGCCTGACGAGCGATAAGTTCAGCGATCAGGCGGAGTTGTTGCGTGAGGCCGCGGAGCGCGCAGGCGTGGCCGCGGTCGCAAAGAAGAATCATGAAGTGCTGATGGACTTGCAGGAGGAGCCGATTGGCCTTCCCGACTTTGTCGTCTTTCTCGACAAGGATATTTTGCTGGCGACCTATCTGAAACAATTGGGGGTCCCGATCTTCAATGACCCGGATGTCATCGAAACTTGCGACAACAAGGCGAAACAGTATTTGGAGCTGGCGCGGCACGGCATCCCGATGCCAAGGACAATCATCGCGCCGAAAGTCTATCCTGCCTTCACCATCCGGGAATCGGGCTATTACGAGAGGGTTCTGGACGAGCTCGGGTTGCCGATGATCATCAAGGAAGGCCGCGGCTCTTTCGGAATGAAAGTCTATCTCGTGGAAACCGAGGAACAGTTTTTTGAAAAGACCGACGCGTTGTGCGGCGTCGATTATGTCTTCCAGGAATTCATCGCGTCAAGTCGGGGCCGGGATGTCCGGGTCAATATCGTCGGAGATGAAATTGTCGCAGCGATGGCCCGTGCATCCGAAACCGATTTCCGGGCCAATATTACGAACGGGGGCACCGCCACCCCGGTGGAGCTCACTCCCGCACAGCGCGAACTTGCGATGCGGGCCGCCAAGGCGGTCGGGGCTGAATTTGCCGGTGTCGACTTGCTGTACGGCGAAGATGGCGGGCCTCTCGTCTGTGAAGTGAACGCCGCCGCCCATATCCGCAATATTTACCACGTGACGGGCATCAATGTCGCGGATGCCATGATTGCCTATATATTGAGGAAACTGCCGTGAGGGGGCTTCTGGCATATACCGCAATCGAAGCGGAACGGAACAGTGCATTTATCCAGGACCTATTAAATGAAGCGAAAAAAGTCGGAATTAGTCTGGATTTGTGGACAGATGACGGAATGCCGGATGAGCCGTTCGATTTTATTCTATCCAGAAGAAGGGATTCCGAACTGTCGGCTCGATGGGAAGCGGCCGGAATCCGGGTCTTCAACCGTTCGGAAGTAAATCGGATTGCGAATGATAAATATAAAACATTCGAACTGGCCGCCTTGCTCGGGATACCTGCCGTCCCCACAAGGAAAATCCGAACGGCGGACGCTATCTGCACCTATCCATGCGTCCTGAAGACGACCGATGGACATGGCGGCGCCGAAGTTTTCCTCTGCCACTCCGTTCGGGATGCGGAAACGTTTTTACGCCAGTTCGCAGAACGCTCCATCATCGCGCAGCCATTTGTTGAAACGGATGCGCAAGATGTCCGGGTCTTCATGCTCGGCAATGAAGTCCTCGGCGCTGTTTTGCGGAAAGGACAGGATTCATTCAAATCCAATTACACGCTGGGCGGCTCCATCGCCAAATTCGAGCTGGATGTCGCACAGACGAAAGAGGTACAAACCATTACACAAGCACTCAAAAGTGACTATGTCGGCATCGATTTTCTTTTATTGCCCGACGGCAGCTGGTTGTTGAATGAAATCGAAGATCCCGTCGGCGCGCGGTCCTTGTACGAAACACATGACTTTTCCGTCGCGGCGCGGTTGGTGGATCATATGAAAAGAGAACTTACGGATTAAGGGGGAATTTTCATGTTGGAGAAATTGGAAATCGAAGTGGTGCGGCTTGACTTGCCTTTCCGCCTGAATCACGTGAATTGTTTCATGGCAGAGGGGGAAGCCGGCTGGACGATCATCGACGCCGGTTTGAACAATACATACACGCAAAATGTGTGGAAAGAGCGGATTGGGGACCGAAAAGTTACCGATCTGTTCATCACCCATTACCATCCCGATCATTTTGGCCATTCGGGACAGCTTCAGAAAACGACCGGTGCTCGAGTCTCCATGAGCGAGGTGGACGCACGTTCCGCGTTGACTGTCTGGGAGCAATCCTATGTCGACGATTTGTACGGGCATTATTTGACAGCAGGCATACCGGAGAACATTGCCCGGGAAATGGTCGGCAACACAGCAGAATTCATCCCGCTCGTTACACCATATCCGACGATCGACCATCACTTTCAGGAAGGTGAAAAGGTGCCGATCGGCCGGTATGAATATGAAGTCATTCATGCACCGGGCCATTCGGATGGCATGGTCTGCTTTTATAATAAGGAAGAGGGTGTCCTTCTTTCCGCGGACCATATCCTGCCGAAAATCACGCCGAATATTTCGTATTGGTTCCACGGGGATGAAAATCCGTTGTATTCATATTTGACTTCATTGGAAAGCCTGAAACGCTTGGATATCGGTTACGTCATCCCGTCCCATGGAAAACCGTTCGCCGGGGCAAATGAACGGATTGATGAAATCATCAGCCACCACGAAGACCGATTGGAAGACACAATGCAAGCAATAGCAGAGCCGATTTCTGTTTATGAAGCTTGCGGCCGCCTGTTCAAGCAGCAATTAACCGTCCATGAAACACGGTTTGCCATCGGGGAGACGATTGCCCATTTGGAATACTTACGCCGTGCCGGAAAGTGCGAGCGCAGATTCGAAGAAGGACAATGGATTTATTTCCGGAAATGAAAACAAGCCATTCCACCGCAGCAGTTGGTGGAATGGCTTTTAGAATTTGGCGGAATCCAGAGATAATCTGCAAGTTAGCCATTCCACCGAAGCAGATGCCGGTGGAATGGCTTTTCCTATTAAGACAAAGTCGGAGCCGCAGCAAGCAGTTGATCACGTTTGGCGTAAAACTCCTTCAGGAAATTCTGTTCATACGCAAAACCTGCACGCATGAGGATCGGCTCACAGTAAGAAGCTGCGGCGAACTGAAGACCGACCGGCAAGTCATTTGCCCCTAAGCCAAGCGGCACGGACAAGGCCGGTTGTCCCGTCATATTGAATACGGAAGGATAGCGGATCATGCCGCTGAAAATATCTTCGGTTTGCCCGTGAATCGTCAATTCGTCCACCCCCACTTTTTGTGAGGACGACGGTGTCACCGGGGATACGATGACATCCACTTTCGTAAACAGTTCTTCGAATTGCGCTAGCAAATCCTCTTTTCTCTTCAACGCCTGCATGTACTGCAATGCGGAAATATCACGGCTCGATTTCAGGACGGCTTCGACATCCGCTCCGAAGCGGGATTCCGGCTTATCGATATAGGCGTCATGGACATAACCCGCTTCCGATACGGCAAGCACTGTCAGAAGTCCCAGATCGTCGTTCGAGAATGGGATATCCACTTCGATCAGCACGGCCCCTAATGAAGTCAACTGTTCGAGTGATTTTTCATACAAGGCAGCGGTTTCATCATCCATCCGTTCATTTAGATAATTATTCGGCACGCCAATCCGCAATCCTCGGATGTCCTCATTCAGGAATGTCGAAAAGTCTTCCCCTGTCATCGCTTCCATCATGAAGGCCAGATCGTCCATATTTTTCACGAGCGGTCCGACATGGTCGAGCGTCCAGGAAATATTCTTCACGCCTGTAGAGTCGATCAGGTCATGCGTTGCCTTCAATCCGACTACGCCGCAGGCAGCTGCCGGAATCCGAATGGATCCACCTGTATCCGTGCCGATCGATGCGACACCAAGCGAAGCGGCCACCGCGACACCGGATCCCCCGCTGGATCCTCCCGGCGTATACTCCGGGTTCCAAGGATTTTTGGCTGGGCCGTAGAACGGATTGTTCGACGTGATACCGAATGCGAATTCATGCATATTCGTCTTTCCGAGATTGACCGCCCCTTCATTTTGAAGGATTTCCACGATACCGGCGTTTTTCATCGGAACGAGCGACTCGTCGATATGCGACCCGCTCGTCGTCCGCAAACCGGCTGTAGACAAATTATCTTTATACGAGATCGGAATTCCTTCCAGGAACCCGATTTGTTCGCCTAGCGCATATTTCTTTTCCGATAGTTCCGCTTGCTTCAAAGCTTGCGTTTCATTGACGGTAATAAAAGCGTTCAGGTCTTTGAATTGATGGATGCGGTTCAACATCTGCTTCGTCACTTCAACAGGAGAAACCTCTTTTTTCTCAAACTTGGTTTTCAATTCACGAATAGTCTCATAATTGATCAATTCAACTTCCCCACTTTCTTTCATAATGTTCTGTAGAATGTAAGCCTTATCATTCTATCATAACCTGTGAGAAAAAGCTTGTTTTCGAGGGGAACTGGTGTGGGGGTATGGGAGACGGGACGCGGACTTGAGCGCGGAACACGGGGATATGAGCGCGGGACGCGGAGTATGGGCTTGGAACTTGGGCTTATGAGCGCGGGGGGCGAATTATGGGCAGGCGACAAGGATTTATGAGCGTGCAACCAGGGCTTATGGGCGCAACCCACGTTTTATGGGCACGGCAAGTGGACTTATGAGCGCGAGGCGCGGAGGTATGAGCGCGGATTCAGAGTTATAAGCGCAGCTCACGTTTTATGGGCAGAGGACGCGAATTATGAGCGCGCAACTCGGACGTATGAACACAGCTGGTCATCCAGCTTGCGGGGAGTTATCAGCGTCTGTACGAAGTTATCAGCATTTGCGCCAAGGTATCAGCACTTGCAACCAGGTATCAGCCTCGGCAAGAAATTAGCAGCGTACACGCCGCCCCAAAGAAGCCGAATCTCCATAAAAATAAAAACACACCCCTTCCCACTGCCATGGAAAGGGGTGTGCTATGTTAAATTTCTTTCAATTCCTGCATACGGCGCTCGACGGCAGCGTATTTTTCTAGATAGTCCTTTTCTTTCACGCGTTCTTCCGCGACGACTTTTTCAGGTGCTTTGGACATGAAACGTTCATTGGACAGTTTGCCTTGGACCCGTTTCACTTCGCTGTCCCATTTCGCCAGTTCTTTCGTCAAGCGGGCGAGTTCTTCTTCGATGTCCAACAATCCTTCGAGCGGCAGGAACAATTCCGCTCCTGTAACGACGGCGGACATCGATTTGCCTGGAGCTGCAATGTCTTTTCCAATCGTCAACGTTTCCGGGTTGCAGAACCGTTCGATGTATTTCCGGTTCGTTTCCAGCACGCCGGCTGTCGCATCGTCTTTTGCGGAAATATAGAGCGGCACTTTCTTGCTCAGCGGCGTGTTCACTTCCGAACGGATATTTCGGACAGACCGGATGATGTCCATGAGAAGCTTCATGTCGGTTGCGCGGGATTTGTCGGATAATGCCGGATCCGCAACCGGCCAAGCAGCCACTGTAATGGATTCACCTTCATGCGGCAAGTTCTGCCAGATTTCTTCCGTGATGAACGGCATGAACGGATGCAGCAGGCGCATCGTATTGTCCAATACATGAGCCAAGACGGAGCGCGTCATTTTCTTAGCCGCTTCATCTTCCCCATACAACGGCAATTTGGACATCTCGATATACCAATCGCAGAAATCGTCCCAGATGAAGTTATACAACGCGCGGCCCACTTCACCGAACTCGTATTTATCAGCCAGTTTCGTCACTTGTTCGATCGTTTCATTCAGACGGGTCAAAATCCAGGCGTCCGCTACGGATTTTTCACCAGACAAGTCGATTTCCGCATAGGTCATGCCATCCATATTCATCAACGCAAAACGAGATGCGTTCCAGATTTTATTCGCAAAGTTCCAGACAGCCTCCACTTTTTCATTGGAAAAACGGAGGTCTTGACCTGGCGATGATCCGGTCGACAGGAAATAACGGAGGGCATCGGCACCGTATTGGTCGATGACATCCATCGGGTCGACCCCATTGCCTAGCGATTTCGACATTTTCCGCCCATCTTCCGCGCGGACGAGGCCGTGGATGAGCACGTCATCAAATGGGCGCTTGTCCGTGAATTCGAGACCTTGGAAAATCATCCGGGACACCCAGAAGAAAATGATATCATATCCTGTAACAAGGGCATCTGTCGGGTAATAACGCTTGAATTCCTCATTGTCGGCATCCGGCCAGCCCATCGTCGAGAAAGGCCAAAGCGCGGAGGAGAACCAAGTGTCGAGTACGTCGTTATCTTGTGTCCAGTTTTCACTATCCGCCGGCGCTTCATGACCGACGTACACTTCACCCGTTTCGTTATGGTACCAAGCCGGGATGCGGTGACCCCACCAGAGTTGACGGGAAATACACCAATCGTGGATATTTTCCATCCAATTCAAGTACGTCTTCTCAAAGCGTTCCGGTACGAAGTGGACCTTCCCTGCGCCTTGCTGCAATTTGATCGCTTCGTCGGCGAGCGGCTGCATTTTGACAAACCATTGCGTCGACAGATACGGTTCGACAACCGCGCCGCTACGCTCCGAATGGCCGACCGAATGCAAGTGATCTTCGATTTGGAATAAAACGTCCATCTCTTGCAAATCTTTCACAATCTGCTTCCGGCATTCGAAACGATCCATCCCTTCGTATTTGCCGGCGAGTTTATTCATCGTACCGTCCTCATTCATGACAAGGACGCGAGGCAGATTATGGCGATTGCCGATCTCGAAGTCGTTCGGATCATGGGCCGGCGTGATTTTCACCGCTCCGCTTCCGAATTCCATATCGACGTAATCATCCGCTACAATCGGGATTTCCCGGCCGACAATCGGCAATTTGACTGTTTTCCCAATCAAATGCTTATATCGCTCATCTTCCGGATGAACAGCAACCGCCGTATCGCCGAGCATCGTTTCCGGACGGGTTGTCGCAATTTCGATGCTGTCCGTGCCGTCGGCGAGTGGGTAGCGCATATGATAGAATGCACCCTGCACATCTTTATGGATAACTTCGATATCGGAAAGCGCCGTTTTCGTAGCGGGGTCCCAGTTGATGATGTATTCGCCTCGGTAAATATATCCTTTTTCATACATCTTGACGAATACTTCCCGGACTGCGCGCGATAGACCTTCGTCCAACGTGAAACGCTCACGGGAATAGTCGAGGCCGAGGCCCAGTTTCGCCCATTGCTCGCGGATATGGCTTGCATATTCCTCTTTCCATTTCCACGTCTCTTCCAGGAATTTTTCCCGGCCGAGATCATAGCGGGTCTTGCCTTCCGAACGCAATTTTTCTTCGACTTTCGCTTGCGTCGCAATGCCTGCATGGTCCATTCCTGGCAACCAGAGCGCATCGTACCCCTGCATCCGCTTCATCCGGATGAGGATATCTTGCAATGTCGTATCCCATGCGTGCCCGAGATGAAGTTTCCCGGTGACATTCGGAGGAGGAATTACAATCGTGTACGGTTCCTTTCCACTATCCGGCTGCGCCTCGAAAAACTTGCCTTGGAGCCACCATTCATAGCGACCTGCTTCGATCGACTGGGGATCATATTTGGTCGGCATCGTCAATTCATCATTTGCCATTTGTTGTTCCTCCTTTAGGTAAATCAATTACATTCCGGCGTCATTCAAATTCTATGACTTCCGCCGGAGGCTATCTTAATTCGGCGGGTGTTGGACACCCACAGAACAGGACACTAACCCATTTTCCTCTCAACACCGCTGAGAAAATAAAAAAACTCCATTCGCCTCAAAAAGGACGAAGGAGTCAATTCGCGGTACCACCTTTAGTTCGTGTACTGAAAAAGTACACCTCACTCTTGGATAACGGCTTCAAACCGGTTTCCGCTACTCCAACCTGTTTCACGGAAACTGCTCGCGGGTGACATTCGGCAATCGGTCTACAGGCCCTCTCACCACCGGCGCCCTCTCTTTGGCTAAACCCTATTGCGTACTCTCCCGTTCCTCGCAATGATATGCAGTTACATCCATTGTACGGAAGCGGGCCAGGTACGTCAAGTATGCACTGAATAAAGATGAAAGGATGGTGTGATGCGAAAAGGGTATAATCCGTACCTATTGCCCCCCTGGCTACGAAAGACCAGATTTTATTGCAAAGGGGTCATCATTCCGATCTGCGTATTCCAACTGATCCGGCTGCTGATCGTCCCGACGACAGGCGACTTTCTGCTCTTATGCGGATTGGCCGGATTAGCCTTTCTGTTTTATAAAAATATCATTTAACCGGAAAAGGGTCGTCGAGTATTCGTCCTTCAATCCTGCAATGAATGACAGGGCTTCATCCGATCCTTGGTACGAGGTGCTGTCATTCATTGATTCCGCCATCGCGGTAGCTGTCTCTTCTTGGGCGACAGGCTCCTCAGCGACAGCCTCTTCCTCCTGTACTTCCTCCTCGAGGACGACCGGGGATGGGACAGGCTCTTCCTCCTCCGTCAGGTGAACGACTTCCGGAGTTTCCACGGTTTCCGCAAACTGCCGGAATGAAGAGGATTCAACTGCCTCGGCAACCGCCTCATTAAATTCACATTCGACATCCCAGACAATACTGATCGAGCCTTGTCCGTCCTCTTCACTCCGCTCCCGCATCGCTGTTACATGGATGGGGCTCTTCGCTTCCGCCGGCAAATCGATATGAAGCGGCACCGCATATTCAAAATAACCCCGATTCCCGTCCATCTCGACATCTTCGATCAAGACCGCTGTATCCGGCTCTTCCAGTTCCCCGGCAGGTCCCTCTTCCGTAAAGAGGATTTCAGCGGCGATATGATAAATTCCCGACAGACGGACCGCCTGTTCTGTCCGTTCTTCCATGAATCCGGGTGTCACCCGCAACGAGACTGCCTCCGCCGGCATCCCTGCTTCCGTTGGAAAAATAAAGTTCTCCTGCATCGTCCATTTTTTTTTGTCCATCCTCGTCCCTCCTCTTTTCATTCACTGATTATTGTATGCGGCATCGAGGGACAATAGAAGAAAGGTTGTGGGGTAGGAACTGGCACCCAGGTATCATAGAACCCAAAAAACAGCCATCCTCTTCTAAAAAAGGATGGCTGTCTAAATTCGCCGCTTCCTGCGAGTGCCTTAATTTCTGCAAAAGGCGCAGAAATACGGCAAATCGAACCCTTCGCTGTTCGATTGGCTGTTGTTTATCATCTCGCCAACTGCTCGAACACTTTATGGAATGCTTCCACGGTTTTGGCGATATGCGCTTCCGTATGAGCGGTTGACAGGAACATACCCTCGAACTGGGATGGTGGCAAGAAGATGCCTTCTTCCGCCATCAGACGGTAATATTCTGCGAACAATTCCAAGTCCGATGATTTGGCTTTGTCATAATCGGACACTTTCTCATTCGTGAAGAAGAAGCCGATCATCGAACCTGCACGATTGACGGTATGCGGAATATTGTATTTCGTCGCCGCTTCGCGGAAGCCGGATTCCAGCTGATCGCCAAGTTTCATGAAATATTCGTAAGAAGCCGGTGTCAGCTTCTTTAATGTTTCAATTCCTGCTGTCATGGCAAGCGGATTTCCGGATAACGTCCCCGCTTGGTAAACGGAACCCGCCGGCGCGATGTTCTCCATGATTTCTCGTTTGCCGCCGTATGCGCCAACCGGAAGTCCGCCGCCGATCACTTTCCCAAGGCAAGTCAGATCCGGCGTGACGCCGAAATAGCCTTGCGCACAGTTGTAGCCGACGCGGAAGCCGGTCATCACTTCATCAAAAATGAGAAGCGTGCCATTTTTCTCCGTCAATTCACGTAACCCTTCCAAGAAACCAGGCTCTGGAGGAACAACCCCCATATTCCCTGCTACAGGTTCCACGATGACACCCGCCAAGTCATCCCCGAATTGCTCGAAGACCGCTTGAACGCTTTCCATATCATTATATGCGACTGTAATGGTGTTCTTTGCGATGCCTTCAGGAACGCCTGGGCTATCCGGGAGACCCAATGTTGCCACGCCAGATCCCGCTTTGATAAGCAAGGAATCCCCGTGACCATGGTAGCACCCTTCGAATTTCAAGATTTTATTGCGCCCTGTGTATCCTCGAGCCAAGCGCAACGCACTCATCGTCGCTTCCGTCCCGGAAGATACCATGCGGACCATTTCAATCGATGGTACACGTTCGATGACGAGTTGAGCGAGTTCATTTTCCACCAAGGTTGGCGCACCAAAGCTTGCCCCCGTCTCCGCTACTCGTTGAATGCCTGCCACAACGTCCGGATCGGTATGCCCTAAAATAAGGGGTCCCCAGGAAAGGACGTAATCGATGTATTCATTTCCATCGATATCCGTAATGATGGCACCTTTCCCGCTTTGCATGAAAATCGGATCCATATTCACCGATTTGAATGCACGGACCGGCGAGTTGACTCCGCCGGGCAATAAATTCACAGCCTCTGCAAAAGCCTGCTTCGATTTTTCATAACGATTTCCCAATTAGTTCTCCTCCAGCCAGCGTGCTGCGTCTTTGGCATGGTATGTCATAATGAGATCCGCCCCTGCACGCTTCATACTTGTCAATGTCTCCAAAACGATCTTCTTCTCTTCCACCCAGCCGTTGATAGCCGCAGCTTTCACCATGGCGTATTCGCCGCTTACATTGTATGCGACAACCGGCAACAGTACGGAATTTTTCACGTCACGCATAATATCAAGATAGGACAGAGCCGGTTTGACTATGAGGAAATCAGCGCCTTCTTCCACATCCGATTCCGCCTCGCGCATGGCTTCCAAACGGTTCGCCGGGTCCATCTGATACGTCTTCCGGTCTCCGAATTGCGGAGTCGAATCCGCTGCATCCCGGAATGGCCCGTAATAAGCCGATGCGTATTTGACTGCGTAGGACATGATCGGAATGTCGATGAAACCTGCTTCATCCAACCCTTTTCGGATCGCCACAACAAATCCATCCATCATATTGGATGGTGCGATAATATCGGCGCCTGCTTTGGCCTGGCTCACCGCTGTACGCACTAACAGTTCCAAGGACGGATCATTGAGAACCTTTTCCCCTTCCACGACGCCGCAATGGCCATGGTCGGTATATTCGCATAAGCAAGTATCCGCAATGACAATCAATTCGGGATGGCGTTCTTTTACGAAGCGGGTCGCCTGCTGCACGATGCCTTCATCGTGATAAGCTCCTGATCCGACGGCATCTTTTTCAGCGGGAACACCGAACAATATGACAGATGGGATACCTAAGGAGACGACCTCGTCGATTTCCGTTCCCAATTGATCCATCGAAAACTGGAACACGCCCGGCATGGAAGCGACAGGGTTTTTCACATTCTCTCCTTCCACGACGAAAATCGGATAAATGAAGTCTTCCTTCCGCAAAACGGTTTCCTGCACCATTGCCCGAAGCGTCTTGGAACTGCGCAGCCGCCGGTTCCGTCTGAATTCTAAATTCGTCATCAGTCAACTTCCTTTCGTTTCGCCAATTCCTTGACGAGATCCAATAATGTATATGTATCGGGCCTGACATGGACAGTCGCGCCCGCTTCCTCAAGCGCTGTTTCCGTCACATGTCCGATGGCGCCGATTGTATAGCCTTCCCATCCGATGCGGGGTACGATTTCCCTGGCAAATACCTCGACTGCGGATGGGCTCGCAAATAGGACGTTTTTCGGCACATCCTGCTGCAAAGCATCCACCAAACCATTGACCGATTCAACTGTCGGTTCTGTTGAATAAACGGTCCATTCATCCACATCGAAAGGCAATTCATCCTTGATTGTCCCGCTCGCCATCGAACCGCGCAGAAAAAGCAGCCGCCTAGCCTCTGTCTCGGACGGGTTGAACTGCTTGACGAACACATCCGCACTGAAGACCGTCGGGATGAAATCAACCGTAAATCCGAGCTTTTCCAATGCCGCCGCTGTCCGGCTTCCGACCGCCCCGATTTTCCCGGGAATGGACTCCGAAGAGATCGAATGTCTTTCCATTTTGGCACCGAACGCCGCAACGGCACTCTGGCTCGTGAAGATGAGCCAATCATACAAAGGACAGGCATTCAACCGCAGTTCGTCCGTCGGTTCCAGTATTTCTTCGACTTGAATCAAAGGAAAGGAGGCCGGGGTTCCGCCATACTGTCTCACCTGATCGAGCACTTCCAATGACTTCGGCGTCCCCGTGAAGATGACGAGCTCCCCTTCCAATGGCTTTCCGTTACGCATCCATCTCCGCCTTCACTTTCTCGATCACTTCAGCGGCGCCTTCCTCGCGTAGAATCCGGGCGACTTCCTTCCCGGCTTTGACCGGATCTGCATCCCGTACAGTCGTCTTGAACACTTCCAACGCATCCGGGGAGGCGATATATCCGGTCAATTCGGTTTCTTGGCCATCAAATTTCGCGAACCCTGCAATCGGAACTTGGCAGGAACCATCCATCTCGGATAGGAATACCCGCTCCGCTTCGACTTCCTTCCACGTCTTTTCATCTGTCAGGCGGGAAAGCTCGGCAAGCAGTTCCTCATCATCAGCACGGCATTCGATGGCAAGTGCGCCTTGGCCGACCGCTGGGATGCAGTCGCTGGCATCCATGAATTCCGTAATCAGATCCTCGCTCCACCCCATCCGTTTCATCCCGGCTGCGGCGAGCAAGATAGCATCATATTCTCCGTCCTGCATCTTTCTTAAACGGGTATCGATATTCCCACGAATCCATTTGATTTCCAGATCGGGACGCAACAAAAGAAGTTGGGAACTTCTGCGCAAGCTGGACGTTCCGACGACAGCGCCGATCGGCAAATCCATGAATTTCACATGATCATTGGATAGGAATGCATCACGTGCATCTTCCCGCGGAGGAATGCAGCCGATCGTCAGTCCTTCCGGCAAAACGGCCGGCATATCTTTCATACTATGAACAGCAAAATCGATTTCCTTATCATAGAGAGCTTGCTCGATTTCCTTGACGAAAAGTCCTTTTCCGCCAACTTTCGATAGCATGACGTCCAGAATCTGGTCCCCTTTCGTGACGATTTCCTTCACTTCAAACTCAAATGGCGCACCAGCGGCTTTCATTTGATCGATGAACCAATTGGTCTGGGTTAACGCAAGTTTACTTCTACGGGAACCAACAATAATTTTTCTCAATACAATCTTCCTTCCTTACATCCAAAAATGGAATTGCGAGAGTTTGCTTCCTAAAAAGAAATTGACGATGACAAATAGAAAAGCGATGATATTCGCCCAGGCAAAGTCATTTGAGGTCAGTCTACCACTCCGGTTGAGATACAATACCACTCCATAAATGACAATTAAGAAGAACGAACCGATGATTTTCATATCGAAGATGTTCCACTCTTCCAAAGCGACGGATGCCCAGCGGACCCCTAAAATGAGACTGACGAGCAGGATGGGAATCCCCGTGTAAAGGGCTGACTTCATTCCAATGATAGCTTGATGCAATGATGGGAGTCGACTGAATTGCTTGGACCATTTCTTCTTTTTCAATATTTTATAAACTAGCAAATAGAGGATTGCAAAAACGAAAGACATCGCGAATGCTGCATAGGACAGGATTGCGAAGGTGACATGGATGAATAATAATTCCGAAATGAGCGCTTCACCAATCGGGGATTGAGATTGCTGATCGGAAGCAAAGGTATGGATTGTCATAAAAGTGAATGCCAAGACATTCAAGAAAAAGACCGCATGCCCCACTTTATAAGTAAGATGCAGGACGATCGATAATGTGATCAAGAGCCATACGTAAAAATAAATACCTTCTACTAGGGAAAGAACTGGGAATTGTTGAGTCTCGATTATTTTCACGACAAGATAGGTCGACTGCAATACATAGACGGTCATGACAATCCAAAATGCACTACGATGTGCCACTTTATCCTTATTCAAATAGTCAATAAAGTAAAAGACCAGGCCCACAGCATACAAAACGACCATCATTTCCTGCAGCCTCGCCATCGTAATCTCTGCCAAGATGACCCCACTGCCTTTCCAAATCAATTAAGAATCGAACTGTGAAGGGTTCGATTTGCCGTATTTCTGCGCACTTTGCAAAAATTAAGGCACAGCCAACGATTCGATTTCCCGATTCCTACGCACTTTGCAGAAATTAAGGCACAGCCAAAGGTTCGATTTCCTTAACCTCTATACTCCTTGCATAAGTAAAGAACGATTCTCGAAACGCGAAAGTTTCGTTTCTCTTCATTTCAGCCCAACAGGACCGTCCCTGTTTCAAACCATAAGAAAAAGGGTGTTTCTGCACAACTTAAGTTTAGCAGAAACATCCCTACTGACCAACATTTTAGAAAACGGGTTGTGCTGCAGCATTTTTTTCTGCCCTGACCCTCAGCCGCTCTTTCGCTTGCCGTGCAAGCAGTTCTTTTTCTTTCTCGACATCTTCATCAATGCCGAAAATTTGTTGGAACAACTCCAACTTTTCAGCTGCTTTTTTGTCCGTCGCCAATTCTTTCACTTGCAGGATCGGCTCTTTCAGCAATTGGTTGACAATCGATTTTGTATGTTTGCTTAATACTTTCTTTTCACGTTCCGTCAATTCCGGCATCTTGTTCAAAATACTGGCCATCGTTTCCGATTGGATCCGATTCGCTTTTTGACGAAGAGCGGAAATGACAGGTACGACACCAAGCGTAGCGACCCAATCTTTGAACTCATGGATCTCTTTTTCGATCATGATGCCGATTTCCTCTGCAGCGCGTTTCCGTTCTGCCAGATTCGCTTCCACGATGTCTTGCAAATCATCGATATCGTAAAGGAAAACATTCGGCAGGTCCCCGATCCGAGGGTCCAAGTCGCGGGGAACCGCAATATCGACCAAGAAAATCGGCTTCCCTTTCCGCAGTTTCTCCACATATTGCATCAACTCAAAATCAATGACAAAATCGCTTGCTCCGGTAGAACTGATGAGAATATCAGCTTCCAGCAACGTGCATTGCAGTTCCTGCATCGATTTGGCTACCCCGTTGAATTGGCTTGCCAATTCTTCCGCTTTGGAAAGGGTGCGGTTGACGACCGTAACTTTTCCCACTCCGCTGCCATGCAGGTTTTTGATCGCCAATTCACCCATCTTCCCGGCTCCCAGGATGGCGATATGTTTGCGATCCAATGATCCGAAAATTTTCTTTCCAAGCTCAACTGCCGCGTAAGAAACGGAGACTGCATTTTCACCAATTGCCGTTTCGGTATGGGCCCGTTTCGCAAACGTAACGGTTTGCTTGAACAATTCATTGAAGATTGTTCCCGTCGTTCCGATTTCCTGGCCTTGCAGGAAGCTGGAGCGGACTTGCCCAAGAATCTGTGTTTCACCCAATACCATCGAATCAATGCCGGCCGCAACTCTCATCAGATGCTCGACGGCTCCATCATTCTCCCGGATGACCAGGTGGGATGAAAAGGATTCCAATGGCTCGCCAAACCAATCCGCCAAGAACCGTTTCACATAATAGCGTCCTGTATGGATCTGGTCGACTACCGCATATATTTCGGTACGATTACATGTCGAAATGATGATGTTTTCCAATATACTTTTTTGTTGCTGTAATGTTTGCATCGCTTGGGACAATTCCTCTTCCGCAAACGAAAATCTTTCCCTGATTTCCACGGGTGCTGTCCGGTGATTGACACCGACTACGATTGTATGCATCGGGTGTTCACACCTCTCACATTCTTATTCATGGATACATTATACCATACTTCCGGCCCATTTCTTTACGGGATTGTGAACAACCTATGAATTAGGCGCTCCCTTTTCGAAACGGAATTCGTTCATTCCATGCGGGTCTCGATTTCTCTCCAAGCATCTTCTACACCGATCCCTTTTTCCGATGAAAAGATGATCAATGGATCGCCCTTCCGCATCTCGAGTTTTTCCTTAACGATTTTCTTATGTTTTTCCCATTTTCCTCGCGGGATTTTATCGGCCTTCGTCGCTATAATGATGGCCGGGATATTATAATGGACAAGAAAATCATACATCGTGCAATCATCAGCTGAAGGCGGGTGCCGAAGATCGACGATTTGCACGACGGCTTTCAATTCTTCGCGTCCTGTCAAGTAGCGCTCGATCATCTTGCCCCATGCCTCCCGCTCCGATTTGGAAACTTTGGCATATCCATAGCCGGGAACGTCGACGAAAAAAAGCTGTTCCTCTATTTTATAAAAATTCAAAGTCTGGGTCTTCCCCGGTTTTGAGGACGTACGCGCCAAACTTTTACGCCCGATCATCTTATTGATAAATGATGATTTCCCGACATTTGAGCGTCCTGCCAACGCAAATTCCGGATAGCCTTCCGTCGGATATTGTTCCGGTTTCACGGCACTCATAATCATTTCCACGTTATTGACTTTCATCATTTCGCCTCCAATGCAATTTCAAGAACCTCTTCTGCATCCGAAACCAATTTAAAAGTCAATTCATTCCGCACACTTTCAGGGATATCTTCAATATCCCGTTCATTTTCACTTGGTAAAATAATGGTCTTCAAGCCGGCACGATGCGCACTGAGCGTCTTCTCTTTTACACCGCCTATCGGCAGCACGCGGCCGCGAAGAGTGATTTCCCCTGTCATCCCGACTTCCCGTTTCACAGGTCTTTTCGTCAATGCCGAAACGAGGGCTGTCGCAATCGTCACACCTGCTGAAGGGCCGTCTTTCGGAATGGCTCCCTCCGGTACATGGATATGGATATCACATGTTTCGGTGAAATCACTGTCGATCTTGAATTCTTCCGACTTGGATCGGACGTAAGAAAGGGCGGTTTGGGCGGATTCCTTCATGACATCGCCCAATTTCCCAGTTAGGATCAACTTACCTTTTCCAGGCGAAAGTGAAACCTCGATCTGCAACGTGTCACCGCCGACCTGTGTATAAGCAAGCCCGGTGGCCGCACCAATTTGATTCACCCGTTCAGCTTGGCCATATCTGAACTTCTTCTTCCCGATCAACGATTCCAACGTGCGCGGGCTTACGGTGATGCTTTTCTTTTCACCGGTGACGATCTGCTTGGCAGCTTTTCGGCAAATCCCTGCAATTTCCCGCTCCAAGCCCCGTACTCCCGCCTCCCGCGTGTAAAACCGGATAATATCCAGAATCGCTTCGTCATTGAATCGGACTTGCGACTTCGTCAAGCCGTGCTCTTTCAATTGTTTTGGAATCAAATGATTCAGCGCAATCGACTGCTTTTCAATTTCCGTGTATCCGGCAATGGAAATGACCTCCATCCGATCACGCAATGGACCTGGAATAGCGCTCAAATCATTGGAAGTCGCAACGAAAAGCACATTGGATAAGTTATATGGCTCCTCGATATAATGATCGCTGAATGTGCTGTTCTGTTCCGGATCCAATACTTCCAGCATTGCGGAGGAAGGATCTCCACGGAAGTCATTGGACATCTTGTCGATTTCATCCAATAAAAAGACAGGGTTGATCGTACCGGCTTTTTTCATCCCTTGAATGATCCGGCCTGGCATAGCACCAACGTATGTTCTTCGGTGGCCTCGAATTTCCGACTCGTCCCGGACGCCGCCCAATGATATCCGAACGAACTTCCGACCTAATGATTCAGCTATGGAACGGGCCAAGGATGTTTTTCCGACCCCTGGAGGTCCGTCAAGGCAAAGAATCGGACCACGCAAGGAGTTCGTCAATTGACGGACCGCCAAATATTCCAGCACCCGTTCCTTGACGGATTCCAGGCCTTCATGGTCCCGGTTCAATATTTCCTCCGACCGCTTGATGTCCAGCTGATCTTTGGAAGCGACAGACCATGGCAAGGTGACGAGCCAGTCGATATAGCTTCGGATAATTCCACTTTCAGCTGCAGCAGAAGGTATTTTCTCATAACGATCCAATTCACGAAGAGCCGTCTCTTTCACACCTTCCGGCATATTGGCCGCCTCGATCCGCTCGCTCAGCTCAGCCACTTCCAGGCCTTTCCCGTCCTTATCGCCAAGCTCCGTCTGGATTGCTTTCATTTGTTCCCGTAAATAAAATTCCTTTTGCGTCCTCTCCATCGCTTCTTTTACGCGTTCGTTGATCCGTCGTTCCAGAACGAGGACTTCCTGTTCGTTGTACAGACGTTTGATGAGCCATTCGAGCCGGTCATGGACGTCCCTCAATTCCAGCACTTCTTGCTTCGCCGCCATTTTGAGCGGCAAATAGGACGCGATCATATCCGCGAAACGGCCGGGCTCTTTAATGGATGCAACAGATTCGAAGGTTTCATTGCTGATTTTTTTTGAGATTTTCGTGAATTTCTTGAAATGGGATAACAAAGTGCGCATCAAGGCTTCGGTTTCCGCGGTCACTTCCTCGTTATCGGGTGAGCTTTCCACTTCCACGACAGGATAAAGGTCCGCCTCCTCATAGTTCGACCATTCACCCCGTTCAATTCCTTCAATTAATACGCGATATGTCCCGTTTGGCAAATGGGTCATCGATTTGACGAAAGCCAACGTCCCCACTGTGTATAAGTCTTCGGGTTCCGGATTTTCATCGCTCATGTCTTTTTGCGTCGCCAAAAAAATGAGATTGTCTTGAGCGATGGCGTGTTCAATAGCAAATACGGAACGCTCTCTGCCTACATCAATATGTAAAACCATTGTTGGGTAGACAAGCAAACCACGAAGAGGCAATAAAGGGATGTTTTTCTTCAATTGAATTGGCATGCGAACGTCACCTCCATATAATATGTATGTCCATTCTGGATTAATCTATTAGTTGGAAAAAGCCGACAACCGATGAACGCATCGTAACATGCGTGTCTTCGGAGTCGGCTCCATCCTTCAAGCACCTTATGCTGAATTTTTCTCCTGATCCAGCTCTACCCGTTTACCGTCGGCTCCATACAAAATAGGAGCGGATTGTCCCAGGACGGCTTCTTTTGTGATGACACATTCTGTCACTTCATCAAGCGATGGCAACTCATACATCACATCAAGCATGATATTTTCAATGATGGAACGCAAACCGCGAGCACCTGTTTTCCGCTCAATGGCTTCTTTCGCGATTTCCAATAATGCGTCTTCTTCAAAACGAAGCGCCACATCATCGAGTTCCAACATTTTTTGATATTGTTTCACGATTGCGTTTTTAGGCACGGTGAGAATCTGGAACAAAGTCTCTTCGCTTAACTGCTCCAAGCTAGCCAATACCGGCAAACGCCCGATGAACTCCGGAATGAGTCCGTACCGTTGAAGATCTTCCGGAATCAATTTAGAAAGAACGGATTCCGTTTCAACGACAGTATTTGGATCCGCGCCGAAACCGATCACCTTTTGCCCGATTCGGCGTTTGATGATATCTTCGATGCCGTCAAATGCGCCGCCGACGATGAACAGGATGTTCGTCGTATCGATCTGGATGAATTCCTGATGAGGGTGCTTGCGGCCGCCTTGCGGAGGAACGCTTGCGACAGTCCCTTCCAGGATTTTCAGAAGGGCTTGTTGCACACCTTCTCCAGAAACATCCCGTGTGATGGAAGCATTTTCGGATTTGCGGGCCACTTTATCAATCTCATCAATATAAATGATACCTTTTTCAGCACGCTCCACATCATAATCCGCTGCTTGAATCAATTTCAACAAGATGTTCTCGACATCTTCCCCGACATAACCGGCTTCCGTCAATGAAGTGGCATCCGCAATGGCGAATGGAACATCCAAGATGCGCGCCAATGTTTGTGCCAGCAATGTCTTACCGCTACCCGTCGGTCCGATCAAGACGATATTGGACTTGGAAAGTTCCACGTCATCGATCTTACTGCCGGAATTGATTCGTTTATAGTGGTTATAAACAGCAACCGCAAGGGATTTCTTGGCGCGGTCCTGTCCGATCAGATATTCATCAAGTATACTTTGTATCTCTTTCGGTTTCGGAACGTCTTTCAACTCGAATCCTTCTTCGAGCCCGACTTCCTCTTCTACGATTTCAGCACAAAGTTCAACACATTCATCACAAATGTAGACGCCTTGTCCAGCGACCAGCTTACGGACCTGTTCCTGGGATTTTCCGCAAAAAGAACAGCTCAGGTTATCTTTTTCATCGTTAAATTTGAACATTATGCTCACCCCTATTCAAGTGACAATCTTACAAGATTCCCTGCATTTTATCAACTAATACGAACTCTTACGCCGAATCGAACCGCGAAGGATCCGATTTGCCGTACTTCTGTACACTATGCAGAAATTCAAACCATAATCTCTGCTGAGTATATGATTTTCCTGTCTATGAAAAACAAGGCACGGTGTTCCGTACCTTGTTATCTAAACTTGCTTATTCGGTAATTTTGGCGTTATCGACTAGCAGCTCAACTGTTTTGCTGAAACGAAGATCGTTTTCAAGCATGGATGTTCCACCAAGTGTCGCTTTGATCTGGTCGATTTCCATTCCGAATTGCTCTGACATTTTTTGAAGTTCTGCGTTGATTTCTTCTTCAGTCACTTCGATGTTCTCCGCTTTGCCGATCGCTTCCAGCGTAAGGGATACGCGTACACGTTGCAATGCGTCATCGCGCATTTGTGAACGAAGGGCTTCTTCATCTTGTCCTGAGAATTGGAAGTACAGGTCAAGGTTCATGCCTTGCATCTGAAGACGTTGTGCAAACTCGTCCATCATGCGATTGACTTCCGTCTCCACCATCACTTCCGGGATATCGACTTCCGCATTACGCGCTGCCGCTTCCACAAGATCATCGCGCAAAGAAGTATCCGATGCCGCTTTTTTCTCTTCTACCGTTTTCTCTTTCAATTTCACACGAAGTGCATCCAAGTTTTCGACTTCTTCATCGATTTCCTTCGCCAATTCATCATCTAGCTCTGGTAGTTCCTTCGATTTGATTTCGTGGATTTTCACTTTGAAGACGGCTGGTTTACCAGCAAGCTCAGCGGCGTGGTATTCTTCAGGGAAAGTTACTTCAACGTCTTTTTCTTCACCTGTTTTCAAGCCGATCAATTGCTCTTCGAACCCGGGGATGAAAGAACCGGAACCGATTGCAAGATCATACTGTTCGGCTTTTCCACCTTCGAATGCTTCGCCGTCGACGAAACCTTCAAAGTCGAGGTTGACTGTATCGCCATCTTCGACTGCTCCATCTTCTTTGACGATCATTTCAGCGAAAGCCTGCTGGCGGTCTTTTAGCTGCTCTTCGATTTCTTCGTCCGTCACTTCTGTGTTTTGGCGTGTCACTTCCAGACCTTTATAGTCTCCTAGCTTCACTTCCGGCTTCAATGTAACGACTGCTTTGAAGATAAGGGATTTCCCTTTCTCCATTTGCTCGATGTCGATTTCCGGACGGTCGATCGGTTCGATATCGGCTTCCTCGACTGCGTTTGCATACGCGTCTGGAAGGATGAAATCAAGAGCATCATTGTATAAAGCTTCTACGCCGTACATTTTCTCGAACATTTTGCGCGGCATTTTCCCTTTACGGAATCCAGGCGCTTGGACTTGTTTCACGACTTTTTTAAACGCTTTGTCAAGACCTGCGTCGACTTCTTCCGCTGCAACTTCAACAGTGAGCGTCCCTTTATTTCCTTCTTGTTTTTCCCATTTAACTGACATAACCAAAAACCTCCGAATCATTTTAGACAATATGTTTTCTCACGAATATCTGAATTCAGTAGAAGATCCCCACTTCTAGTAAGTGGTAGGATGAATGCAAGCGATTTTCTGCTCAGCGGTTTTTCATATACCCACTGAAATTCAGATATGGCCTCCGGCGGATGTCATGGACTTTACTATTCAAAATCAAGACGCCATCCGAGGCGTGATTAATACTCATTGACAACCATTTCAGTATATCACAGTCTCTTCATCTTTCAACAGATTTCCTTCAACCGATTTGCAGTTTTAGAACTCCGAGTCTTCGTCGACTGCCCTGATGCGCGTAACCAACTCGTTATCCGCTAACGGCACCCCATCAAACAGCCAATCCAAATAGGATTTATACGCCGACGCAATTTCCTCCGGTGGAAAATCCCCCCAACCGAATGGAAATGCAAGAAACGAATATTTTTTGATCAGCCCTTTTGCCAGTTCAAGCTGGGACGGGTCTTTCATTAACATCATCTCGATTTGGCGCAATATCTCCACAGTTTGCTCGTCTTCCGTCGGCAAGTCGAGTTGCGCAGGGATGATTGTGCGCGCCGATCCGTACTTCCGAACGGTCACTTCGCCTTCGTAGTCTGCCTGGTGAAGAAGTATGAGGGCAAATGTGATGACGAGGGGGGCCATTTCTTCCCGCTCCACCACTTCGACGAGGAAAGGGATCAGATGCGTCACCTCGGTCCCCTCCATGGAAGCCAAGGCCATCTGCTGGGCATCCCGACCCCAATGCAGGAATTCCTCTACCGAATAAGGTACCGGTGCGGGATCCGTCTCCCTTTCAGGTGGATAACGCTTCATGAGGCGCTCGTTCAATTCCCGCAAATACTGGAACTTGTTCATCAGCTCATGGGGGACCGCCCCTTCCTCGAGCAAGGCCCCGATCGTCATTTCCACCTCCTCGTATTCCTGCAATTGCATGCTGATCGTCAAATACAATTCCATCGCGTCCACATAATCGGCTGTTCCGCTATGCAGCAAGCGGCTTGCCATTTCTTTTGCCCGGGTGAAATCCTTCGTCTCATACAAGGCGACTGCGTAAGGTCCAAGAAACTCCACGGAATCCGGTTCATAAATGACGGCTTGGTCAAATGCTTCCACCGCCTTGTCGAACTGCGCCCTCTCTACGTATGTATATCCTTTTTCGACAAGCATTTCATATGTCCCTGGAAATACGATCATATTCCCTTTTTTCCGAAGTCTCCCGTACTTCCTTCGCATCAACCCGTCACCTTCTTTCCTCCCTCCAATATAGCACAGACATTCCTCTTTTTTAAATGAAAACCTATCCTCTTCAAAAAGGACGAAAAAAAAACCACTTCCCCGGAATTTTTGGGGGAAGTGGCACTTATAGAGTTCTGCAAGTTACCGAGTCGGCAGTACCTTTAAAAAGATGTCTTCTATATATTACGTGGAATTACAGCAATTCGAATAGTTCGGACCAACTTGTAATCCGGGGAATGTCCAGATGTTTGTTATAGGATTGGCTTTTCGCAAATACTTGTAACGTGCCGTCCCTTAATGTGTCGAGAACGGCGGGTTTGTCATCGAAGTAATAGTCCAGTTCCAATTTTTTGATGATATGCACCTTGTCCTCATCTTTCATTCCACAAAAAAAACGATCCGGGCGAACGGGAAATCCATTGTCCATCATCCATTCCATCGTTCGCTCGCCATGTATTCCAGGTCTTGCCGTAATATAGTAGATTTCATGCCCTTCCCTCGCAAGCCGCTGCAAAGTTTCGACTGCATCCGGGTAAGGCGGACAAGAGGTGAAATAGATTTCTTCCATTGAATTGCCCCACATCTCACTGCCTTGTTCGGCTGTCATGCCAAAAAGCTCGTGAATCTCAACCCTCTCCAAAGCATGAAACAATTCGATCTCCACATTTTGGTTCAGCTTTTTATTGTACAGATGAAAAGCATATTCCCTCAGATTGATCAACGTATCATCGATATCAAAACCGAATCTCATTTAACACCCTCAGTTTGCTTATATGAAATGAACTAAAGAAACGAACATATCCAACCGTTGCTTTCCGTTTCAGGCGGACGCTTTCCGCGGGGCGCGGGTGAGCCAATCGAACAGCGAAGGGTTCGATTTGCCGTATTTCTGCGCACTTTGCAGAAATTAAGGCATCCTACATTTCCCAACTACATGTTTTACGGGAACAAAGGCTGCTGCCAAACGCTTCGCTTTTTGGCGCAAAAGCCGTTCTCCGTAACGGCTTTTCCTGCGGGGTCTCACCATTCGCGCTTCCCCCCGCAGGAGTCGCCGCCTTCCACTCCAAGCAACTAGAGTTACCAAGTCCAAATCTTTTGTTCTTCCTATATAGTAGTATATTTCGGATAACCCGTGAATTTGAAGTCTTTTCCTATTTGTGTAATCTGAAGATGTTCCAAATCCACCGCATCCCGCATCAGTTCGACGCCCGTTCCTTCTAGGAAAGTAGGGGCTTGTGCGCCGCCAACCAGTTTAGGCGCAAGATAGATTTCCACTTTGTCGACGAGCCGGTTTTCCAGGAAAGCCGCATGGATGGTGCCGCCGCCTTCAATCAAAACCGAAGAAATGAGTTTTTCACCGAGAATCCGCACGACATCATTCGGATCCACTTGCCGGATGCCGGAAGTCGGGAAAATGGAAATGCCCCGTTTCTCTAATTCTTTCTTCGCATCCTCGTCATATTCCTGTGCTGTGAAAATCCACGTTTCCGCCTGTCCATCGGTCACGACCTTCGCATCCAGCGGAACCCGCAACGTGGAGTCCAAAATAAGGCGGATCGGATTGCGGCCATTCGGAATTCTGGTCGTCAGTTCGGGATCATCTTCGATTACGGTCGTAACGCCGACTAAAATCGCCATATGTTCATTGCGTAGCAGATGGACGTCCTGTCTCGCTTCGGCGGACGTGATCCACTTGCTGTCCGCCGTATGGGTGGCAATTTTTCCGTCCAATGTGCTTCCGGCTTTCATCGTAATGAAAGGCTTCTGTTCGACAATGAATTTATTGAAGACTTCATTCATCATGCGGGATTCCTCTTCCATCACCCCGACGAGCACTTCGATTCCTGCATCCTCCAATATTTTAACTCCTTTTCCGGCAACAAGCGGATTCGGGTCCAATGTAGCAATGACCGCCTTTTGGATTCCCGCTTCGACAATGGCCTTCGCGCACGGCCCTGTCCGCCCGAAATGCGAGCACGGCTCAAGCGTGACATAAATCGTGCCGCCTTTCGCCTTGTCGCCAGCCATCTGGATCGCATGGACTTCCGCATGGGGCTCCCCGGCTTTCAAATGCGTGCCGATCCCGACAATCCGGTTATCATTCACGATGACCGACCCGACGAGAGGATTCGGATCCGTCTGCCCTTTCATCACACGTGCATTCTCAAGAGCCAACTTCATGTAAAATTCATGGTTAGTCATTTGGGCAAGCCCCTTCTTCTCCGATATGTCCGGAACGCAGGACTTTGGTTTGCAAATAGTTTGCGTTGAACTCCGATTTGTCGCCCCATAACGGTTCGCGTCCCGCTACCCGAAGACCGGCTTGCTGGAGCGCTTCCAGCTTCTTCGGATTATTGGTCATGAGCTTAACAGGCTTGGAGCGCAATGTTTTGAGAACACGGATGGCGTCATCGTAATTTCGGGAGTCATCGACGAATCCGAGGCTTTCATTCGCCTCCACCGTATCGTGGCCGTTTTCCTGGAGTACATAAGCCATTGCCTTGCTGAACAAACCGATCCCCCGGCCTTCATGATCGGCTAAATAAAACAATGCACCCGTTCCGTGATCGACGATGTTTTGCATCGATTGCTTTAATTGATAGCCGCAATCGCATCTTTTACTGCCGAAGATGTCTCCTGTATGGCAAATGGAATGCATGCGGATCAGCGCATCATCCGCTTCTTGAAAGTCTCCATAGACGAGCACGCTGGACTGTTGATAGTCCGCCAAATTAGCGGTCGCCAGCTGATCGATGATTTCCTGGTAATCTTCGGTTACAAGACTATGACGCAACCAACAATACCATTGAAAAATGACCGTTTCCCCATATAGGTTCACCGGCAGTTTGATGGGACCGACCAAATAGATGGCCCCCTCGCCCGCCTCGATCAATTGTATTTTTCCTTGTAAGACAGCAAGCGCGTTTGATTCCAGCTTCGTTTGCAGCATAAAATCATTCCTTCTATTGAAATTTATAGTGATGACGATGCCCTTTGGTTTTCATTCACAGTCACCTATGTCATTAGACTTAGAATGACGCTTTCATGATAGCATAGGAAACTATGTTTGACGATATTTTGGTTTACTCATTAAATAAAGTCTATTTTCACACAACAACGAAACAATCCACTTCTTTATATGTATGACTTGGACTAAGTGTTAACCACGTAGTGTTGCCTGTTTCTACAAATTTTTTGTTACTCCAATACAATTCGATAAATTTCTTAGAAGTTTCTGTTTAGTTCGGACTGGAAAAAATCGGATACAAAGTCGGGGAGACGGCCATGAAGTTTCAGTTTTGTTTATTGGTGGCAATATAAAAAAGTCAACATTTGATTTGAACAAAATGTTGACTTATAAATCTAACTTCACTTACACATATAGTTCTTAAGCAACTTTAATTGAAACTCACATCTTATACTTTAATTAAGTTATTTGGAATCGAATTTGATAAACCTTGCAGTAAATTGGTAACAGCTAAGTCTGCCATTTTCATTCTAGTAACCACACTTGCACTCCCAATATGCGGCAGTGATACAACATTCGACAAGGTTAGCAAGGGGTGGTTTAGTGATACCGGTTCTTGTTCAAAAACGTCGATACCGGCACCCCAGATTTTTTTATTTTTTAAAGCTTTAAATAATGCCATCTCGTCTACGATTCCACCTCTTGCTGTATTAATAAGAATTGCACTTGCCTTCATCAGGGACAACTGATTTTCTCCTATTAAATGATGGGTCTCGGTAGTATATGGAGTCATGACACAAACAAAGTCAGATACTCCCAACAATTCATCTAATGAAACATATTTTATTTCGAGCTTTTCTTCTTTTTCATATTTCCGTGTTCTATTATAATATACGACATTCATATCAAAGCCTTTAGCTCTTTTTACGAGAGCCTCTCCGATCTCTCCCAATCCAATAATCCCCAGAGTAGAACCATGTATGTCTTGGCCGGTCAATTGCATAGGAGACCATGTTTTCCATTCCCCCCCTTTCAAATAATCCGAAGCTTCGACCAATCTACGAGCAGTTGCCATCAGAAGAGCAAATGTTAAATCCGCTGTTGTTTCAGTTAATACCCCTGGCGTATTTGTAACCAGAATCCCTCTTTCTTTTGCGCTCATAATATCAATATTATTAAAACCAACAGCCATATTTGCAATGATTTTCAGTTTTCGTGATTTTTCCATTAACTCTTCGTTAATATTTTCTGTTAATAAGCATAATAAACCATCAATTTCCTGGATTTCCTTTTCTAAAACTTCGTATGGAACCGGAACATCTTCTTCCTCCCACATTCGCACCTCGCACATTTCAGTAAGTCGATTTATAATTTCATCCGGCAACTTTCTAGTAATGTATACCTTTGGTTTCATTAATAATCACCTCACTTAATTTCATTTGATGTCTCAAATAGCTTGCATCCTTTTTCTTCTAAAAGGTTATTCACCCATTCTCTATCCACTGTTCCTTGTTCAATAGCATTAAAGATTTCCTCTTCTTTCTTGGCCATGGCTTTTGCTTTTCTCAATACATTATTTACTTCTTCCATCGGAATTGCGACGAGGCCATCTTCGTCTCCAATAATAAGATCTCCAGGATGGACGATCATTCCATTAAGAGAAATAGGCACATTGATTTCGCCTGGTCCATCTTTATAAGGACCCCGGTGTGTTACACCTTTTGCATATACAGGGAAAGTATCACTTTTTATTGCTAGTGAATCACGGATGGCTCCATTGATAACAATTCCTGCAATACCTTTTTTCTTGGCGATTCTTTGCATAATTTCCCCGATAATTGCATTGGTAGTATCACCTCCTGCATCAACCACGATCACTTCACCCGGAATTGCCATATCAATCGCTTTATGCACCATTAGATTATCCCCTGGCCTGGTTTTAACAGTAAAAGCCGTGCCAAGCAATTTCCCCTCTTTATGGTGAGGTGTTAATTCAGTTCCCGCTGCTTGTAAACGGCACATATTATCACTAATATGTGCCGTTACTATATCTCTGAACTGTTCGACAGTAGCTAGATCGACTCGCTTCTCTACAGGAAACACTCTAAAACCTAGATCCATATAGCATTCCTCCTATATTAAAAGTATAAAATCGTCTTAATTGTGTCGGTAAACTGGTTTTCTTTTTTCAAAAAAAGCATTTACCGATTCTTTTATATCTTCTGTATCATGGAGCATAGCAAAATCACTCATTCCTTTTTGGAAAAACTGATTACCGTGCTGGTAATTATTGATTGTCCTTTTTATTGTTTGAATGGCAGGGTTCGAGTAAGAAGCCAACAATCTTGCTATATACATTCCCTCAGATTCTAATTGTTTTCTATCAACCACTTTATTGGCCATACCTATTCTCCTCGCTTCAGACGCGGTTATTCTTTCTCCTGTTAAAAATAAATATGTTGCATTCGCTATACCTAATAATTGTATAAATCGTTCCATTCCACCATTACCTGGGAAGACGGCTCTGCTTACCTCTGGATATCCAAAAATGACATCGTGTGCAAACAATCTGATATCAAAGGCACTTGCTAATTCAGCTCCCCCCCCCAAAGCATTACCTTTCACACATACAATAGATGGTTGGGGTAGATCCAAAATACTTTGCAACATTTCATGTCCATTAATCCAAGCTTCTTTTGCTCCATTGTTATTAATTCGATTAGGAAACTCACTTAAATCTGCTCCGCAACAGAAGTGATCCCCAACAGTTTCAAATAAAACCACTCTAACCGTTTCATCGTTTGCAAGAGAATAAAAAGCTTCTTTTATATCGCTTTTTACTTTATTGGATAAAATATTTAAAGGTGGGTTATTTAATATTAAATGGGCAACTCCTTCTTGAACTGATAGATTCATATTCATAAATTCACTCCGCTTTTTCGGTGGTTAGGCCAGTATCGAGTCCGAACTTCCATTTCATCATTATCTTTGATGACATAAATGCTTTTAATCCAATTTGAATCGTCTTTTTCCGGATAGTCTTCTCGGAAATGGCAGCTCCTGCTCTCGGTCCGTGTTTGTGCTGATAATACAATAGATTTTGCCGTAATCAGCATGTGTTTAAGGTCAATTGCTGTAAATACATTCTTTTTATTAATATGGAACTCTCCTATTTCAAGAGACTTTTCAAGTTTATTAATTGTTTCAAGCGCATAATTCAAACGTTCTTCATTTCGAATAACAAGACAATTTTTGTACATGGTCTCTTGGAGAGCAAGAACAGCATCATGCAATTCTTTTGTCCCAGTACTTTTCTCAATCCAATTATTTAAAGTTGTTAACACAATATCTGTCTCTTGATCATACTCTGATTTTAATATGTTCTTTCTAGAATACTTTGCTGCTGCATTACCTGTGCGATGTCCAAAAACTTGTCCTTCAGCCAATGAATTTCCCCCAGGGCGATCTGGACCACGTAACCCGCCCGCAGTTTCGCCTGCAAGAAATAAACCATCTATTATTGTCGTGCCATCTGGACTTTCAATTAACGCTCCTCCATTCATACATTGCGCTGCAAGAGCCACCTCAAAGCGATTATTATAAATATCGATTCCTTTTGATTTTAGTACTCCTTTTGTTTTTGGCATCTTTTTTTCTACAATATGTTCAGACTCGATGGGTATAATTCCCCACACACCACCACTTGGAGTGGGATTCTGCTCGATTTCTTTTTGAATGGAGGTATCTAAGTAAAAAGCTGCTGTCGAAATAGTAAATGGGAAAACCTTCTTACTATAAACATCATCAATAGAAACCCCGGATGGCACATGTTTTTCAAGAATATTTTCTCCTTTACCATTTGTCAAAATCGGTTTGGCTTTCCAAACAGGGCCGGAAAGGAGGGTGATTGAAGGATTTATTGATGCCGGTCCGATTTGTACAAACTCCATGTTGATCAAAGGGATTCCCAATTCGTAAGCCATTGCATATCCATTGCCTGTCATATCAGGGGTGCCAACCGCATATTTATAGATATGGTGTGCACCCCCACACGCAAGAACAATAGAAGGGGCTTTATATAAAACAATTTCGTTTGTGTCTCTAATAATACCCAACGCACCGATAATTTTTTTATTTGAATCTGTTAATAATTTAAACACCATAATGTTTTCATCAATCGTAACATTGAGCTTTTTAATTTCTTTTGAAAGTGCAACTAAAATATGACGAGCAGTAACTCCGTTAACTCTGCATGTTCTTGGGTAAGTGGCAAAATCACTCATTCCTTGAACTAATTTTCCGTTTTCTTGTTTGTCAAAATTCAACCCAATGTCGAGAAGATCTTGTATACGATCTGGTACTTCTGAAGCAAGGGTCCATGCCAATTCCGGATCAATAAATCCCCGCCCGGCGTCTAAAGTATCTTCATAATGAACCTCGGGTTGATCTCGTTCGTCTTCATGGCCAATTGCAGCAGCGATTGCCAATAATTCAGAAAAGGCGGTAGCAGTTGAGCCGCTGCTTAACCACTTTGCTTTTACTGCCATTCGAACACTTGCCCCTGCTTGTGTTGCAGAAAGAGCTGCTCTGGCCGCAGCTCCTCCCCCTCCAACAACCAGCACATCAGATTCATAAATATAATCTATTTTCATCTTCATACACCCTTTCAAACCTTCTCTTTCAACATTTTTTCATTTTCCTGAATAAAAAGCCCTGGATCCATAAGCTTTAATTCATCAGAAATTCTTACATCACATTCGATATTTGAAAGAATATCTTTTTGTACGTCAGTACCTGGGGCGTATTCCACTAGAAGCAATCCATTTTCCTCCAACGAAAAGACGCAGCGTTCCGTAATATATAAAACCTCTTGTCCTTTTTTAACTGCCTCTCGAGCATTAAATGTCATATGTTCTACGGACTTAATAAACTTCTTATAGCGACCTTCATTTTTAATTTTTAATTCACCATTTTCTACGTCCAGCTTTAGTCCCCCGCTGGTTAATGTTCCGCAAAAGAGGATTTTCGGTGTTTTATGTGTAATATCAATAAACCCCCCGGAACCACGGAATATCCCATTGAATTTGCTGACATTTACATTGCCAAATCCATCAATTTGAGCAAATCCTAGTAGCGTTGAAGAAAGTCCTCCCGCTTGGTAATAGTCAAAGATTTGGGGAGATGTGACAAAAGCTTCAGGATTTATATGAGCGCCAAATACTTCAACACCCATCGGCATACCCCCGATGGCTCCATGTTCCAAGGAAAATATCAAATCATCGAAAAACCCTTTTTCCAATGCAAGTTTAGGAAAGTCGACAGGAATACCCACTCCTAGATTCACAATTGATCCAGAGGTAATCTCTTTTAGCGCTCGACCTAAGATTATTTTATTTGCATTTAGAGGCATTTCTTTTGTCAATTGACTAGTAGGTTTCTTAATTTCTCCAGTCCAGCTTGGCTCATGGGTCTGCAATACGCTTTGCTTCTGCTCCTCATCTATCACAATTGCATCAACCAAAATCCCTGGTATTTCAACAGAGCGCGGATGAAGAGTCTTATTTTCAGTTACTCGCTTTACCTGTGCTATAACATATCCACCACTTGCTTTAGCGGCCATAGCCATTTCAAGTCCGCTCAATGTTGCGGGTTCTTCCTCTAGTGTTATATTTCCATTTTCATCTGCTGTCGTGCCTCTGATAATAGCGACATCAATCGGGAAAGACGGAAAAAACAGATTTTTTTCGCCATCTATCTCAAGCAAACGGACAATATCTTCCTCGGTGTATTCGTTTAATCTCCCTCCGCCTTGTCTAGGATCAACATAAGTATTGAGCCCGACTGTTGTCAAAAGGCCTGGATGTCCACCAGCAATAGATCTAATTAATTGAAATAAAGTCCCCATAGAGAAGCTATAAGCTTCTATTTCATTGTTTTGGATCATACTTGTTAATTTAGGGCTTTCTTTTACATTAAAGCTACCGCTGATTAACCTTTTAAGCATTCCTTTTTTCGCTATATGTTCAAGTCCGGTGCTTCTTTCTGAATCCCATCCAACCCTTACAGGTGTGATAACAGATAAATTCATAGGTTCACCGGTTTTAACAAATCTATCACCCAAACAAGATAGGACTTTTTCAGGGCAAAGAATAGAAATCAAACCTCCAATTGTAATCGTAGCACCATTAGGAATTTTTTTAACTGCTTCCTCAGCAGAAACAATCTTAGAACGTTTAGTCGAGATGCGATCTACTGTGTTCACCCAATTGCCCCCTTTCAATTTAATATCCAAATTGTTTATCATAATCATTTTTTCTAAGTGTCTATTAGAATATTAACGTCAACAATCATTTTTTTGACTTATTCTCAAATTATGTTAGTTTTAACCAAATCGAGGAATAACCTCAACTATTTACGTTGATCAAACTTTTTCTTCAATACGCTAGAAGCAAGCATTGTTTTATGAACTTGTAATGTGCCTCCAGCAATTGAAGCCGAACGAACACAGCGGTAATACCACTCAAGCGGATACTGTTTAGAAAATCCATAACCTCCGTGAAGTTGTATACAGGTATCAGTGATTTTTTGAGCAGCATCTGCTACGAATATTTTTGCAACGCTGACAGAATTTTTATCGGGTTTATTGTCTGAGGTTGCTTCAGCTGCGCGATACAGTAATGTACGAGCTGCTTCAAGTTGTACATACATATCAGAAATCATCCATTGCAGTCCTTGGAACTCACAAAGCTCCTTTCCAAATTGTTTACGTTGTGTAACGTGCTCTATTGTACGATCAAATGCAGCTTGTGTAATACCCATGGTTTGTGCTAGATAACCTAAACGAACACCATTATATACTCCCATTAGCTTTTTAAACGCGTCCCTTGTAACCAGAACATTTTCCTTCGGTACCATAGCATCCTCAAAATACAAAGCGCATTGTATTTCTCCGCTCATATTCTCTTCATCAGGACCGACTGTGAATCCTGGAGTGCCTCGTTCTACCAGAATTGCTCCGATATCCGAAGCGTGACCTGAATTGCCAAAACGAGCATATACAACGAATACATCCGCAAGATGGGCATCGCTAATAAACACCTTTGAACCGTTTAATCGAAAGTAATCGCCTTCCTCAACAGCTGTTGTCATAATATCAGTTGCAGCACTTCCTGCCTCCGGCTCGCTCATACCAAGTGCAATGAAAAGTTTTCCCGAAGTGACGAGAGGCAGATACTTCTTCTTTTGTTGTTCACTTCCCAAATGATTAATAAATGATGCAATTCCCATACTTGCATGATAGGCATAGCGTCCGCTTGTTGGGCAAACACGGCACAACTCTTCAATCATAAGAAGAGCATCAAACAGATTTAAATTCATTCCCCCATATTCTTCGGGAAGAGTTAAACCTAGAAATCCATGATCCGCTAACTTTTTTGCATTTGTCCAAAAGGCTTCTCCTTCAAGCCATTCTGTTGCTGGTTCTAATTTACGCTTTGCAAAATCCTCTGCAACATCTTTCCAGTTCTGTTGAACTTCAGTTATTTTCATATTAATCTCCTTCCGAATTAACATCTCAATTCACTTATTATTCAGCATCATAAATAACTTTCATATCTGTAAAGAAATCCTTCGCAGTACTTCCTATTGAGAAAGGGCCAACTCCAGATTGTTTTAATCCTCCAAATGGGACATGTGACTCGCTAATTGTTCCATTGTTCAAATGAATCATCCCCGCCTGTATTTCATTAACAAATTTAGCTTTATAAGTTATATTTTTCGTAAAGCAAGAGGCTGCCAGTCCGTAGTCACTATCATTACAAATCTCCAGTGCTTCCCTAAAACTTTTTGTCGGTATTACAACTAGCACTGGGCCAAAAATTTCTTCTTTTGCAATTCTATGATCGGATTTCACATTGGTAAAAATAGTAGGCGCATAGTAGTAACCTTTTTGTTTTAGAGAAACAACTTCTCCACCTGTTACCAATGTCGCCCCTTCTTCCAATCCAATTTGAACATAATCCTGAACTGTTTTTAGCTGATTAATCGATACTAATGGCCCCATTGTCACTTCCTTATCTATACCGTCACCCACAATGTATTCTTCGGCTTTTCTCTTAAGGGCGTCTACTGTCTGTTCAAGAGCTGATTCACTTACGATAATTCTGCTGATTGAAGTACATCTTTGTCCGGCGTTCGCAAACGCTGCAGGGACAATTTGATTGACGGCTCCATCAATATCCGGACAATCATAAATGATCGCTGCATTTTTTCCTCCCATTTCAAGCTGAACTTGAACCAAGCGTCTTGCAGCTTGTTCATAAATTTCTGATCCGACACTAGTGGAACCGGTAAATGTAATCCCCCGAACTTTGTTATGATTAACAATTTGATTGCCTATATCTCGTCCTGAACCAATCACCAAGTTTAATACTCCTTCGGGCAAACCAGCTTTTTCAAATAGCTCTACAATTTTAGCTCCCATTGCAGCTGTTAAACTTGCTGGTTTAAAAACAACGGTATTTCCAGTCACCAGTGCTGGAGCAATTTTTCTCAGCGGTGTTACTAATGGAAAATTCCACGGTGAAATAGCCGCTATAACCCCTTTTGGCACCCTAATGGTACGGACTTCAACATCCTCACGTTCGCTTGGAAGCGTCTCTCCCGCTAACCTGGATGCTTCTCCAGCTGTAAAGCGCACTTCATTGATCGTTTTGTTGATTTCGCCAAATGATTCTTCAAGTGGTTTTCCTTGTTCTAATGTCAGCAGTTCAGCCACCTCTGTTTTATGAATACTCAATAATTCAGCAAATCGATAGAGGTAGTGGCCTCGTTTAGTAGGAGGGACTTTAGACCATGTTTGAAATGCTTTATGGGCGGCTTCTACTGCATCATTGACATCTTCTAGAGTTGAATTTGGTACTGTTGCAATAATCTTTTCTATATCTGCTGGATTTTCTCTTTTATTTGTTTCCTTATTTGAAGATGGAACCCATCGTCCATTAATATAGTTTTTTACTTGAATGGTAGAATTTTCAACTTCAATCATTTTCTCTCTCCTTATTTAATAGATTTGATAATTGACACGAGGTCAATTTCTGTTACTTTTCTAGGGTTAGCATTAGCCACACCACTTTCATATGCTTCTTGCGCAACTATTGCAATTTCTTCATCTGATAGATCAATGTTTATGGCACTTAATGTTTTGGGGATCTCTAAATCCATCACCAAATTTTTGACGGCAATAACGGATTTTTCAGCTGCACTTCTATCGCTTAGACCATCGGTATTTTCTCCAAGTTGCTCAGCTATTTTTTTGAATTTTCCGAAGTTTGTGCCTAGGTTGTATTCCATTACTACTGGTAGCAGTATGGCATTTGCTAATCCATGAGCAACTTGATAACGACCGCCTAGTGGGTGAGAAAGAGCATGGACAGCCGCAACCCTTCCCCAGATGAATGCAGCCCCGGCGATTGTACTTGCAATCATCATATGAGATGCTGCTTCTACATTAGTCCGATCATCCACAAACGGTCTCAGCCATTTACCAATCAGTTCAATTGAATGCAGTCCTAATGCTTCGGTTATAGGTTGAGCCTGATTTGAAGTATATGATTCAATTGCATGGCTCAAGGCGTCCATTCCAGTTATAGCTGCAAGTCCCCTAGGTAAGGTCATTAAAAGTTCAGGATCTAAAATAGCCACTTTTGGATGTAAATGCTCGCTTAGAATACCCATTTTGTGCTTTCTTTCTTCATCCTTTAAGACTGTAGCATGAGTCACTTCAGACCCCGTACCTGCCGTAGTGGGGATTGCAATTACATCCGGCCCTTTATTCGGAATCATGTTTTTTCCTTCAAACTGGCTTAAATCTCCTGAATTTGCGACTCTGATAGAGACTCCTTTAGCTGTATCGATTGAGCTTCCCCCACCAAAGCCGATAAGTGCATCGCATTCTGTTTCTTTAAAGATAGCACCTACTTTTTCCACCACCCTCAATGTAGGATCAGGTTCTACATCGCTAAAAATCTCGTATTGAATGCTCTCTTTTTTCAAAATAGACTCAATTCTTTTCAAAGCTCCTGAGTTGACAATACCTTTATCTGTACAAATAAGAAGTTTTTTATAACCATATTTTTTGATTACATCAGGGATTTCTTGAATTTTCCCAACACCAAAGTGAATTTGAGTGTGTAATCCGAATTCGAAAGAATCTGTAATTATGTTCATGTACATTCTCCTCGTATATTAGTAGTAAGAGCTCTTTCCGATAGAATTTCCAGTTGATCCGGACAGCTGGAGCCGTCTGTTGGACTCCTATAGGAAATGGATGCCTTTCGGCTTCCCCACTCTTGTTTTTGTTTCACCCGCTTCACCCTGATAGAACGGGGAAGTCGTAGGTATTCACTTTAGTTTAATGATTTACTGCTCACAGGTGCTTACCTGTTTATTTACCATGCGTACAATTGAATAGGCAGATGGGCGAAGGATGGAGGAGGCTCCATTTCAAGACTTCGTCCTTTTCTTTTACCTAATAATTTCACTTTAAATTTCAGATCGGCCCATGGGACAATAGAAGCTGACAGGATTGTCTCGGGAGATAGCTATCACTCCTTGCGGACACTTAGGTGTACTGCTTAAAAAGCCTGCTACCCATGGCTCATCATTGAAGGTCTAACCACTGGTTGCGCCGCTGAACGGAAGAGAGTGTAGCGCTCGTTTTGGTCTTCCATTCCTTGAGTGCTTATGACGAGGAAGACATCGATGATTCCCATGGGCGCCCAGGTCTGAAACGATCTTGATTACTTACTCACCAGGAGGTGATTGGCATGTCACAAATGCTTGTCGGTGTAGACGTTAGTTTACGGTCCCATCATGTCCATTTCATGAATGCGGACGGAGTCACACTCGCTGATTTTTCTGTTTCCAATGATCGAACCGGGGCTGATACCCTGATCAAACGCATATTGGAAACAGCGGAAAAGAGTCAGTGTGCACAGTTAAAAATCGGAATGGAAGCAACAGACCAGTATGCCTGGCATATTGCCCACTATCTCCAAGATCAGTTAAAAGGATATGAACCCGATGTGGTGACGAAGGTGTACGTACTGAACGCACGGAAAGTCGCGCGCTTTAAAAAAGGGTACGACACCTTACCGAAAAACGATAAAATCGATGCCTGGGTTATCGCAGATCACTTGCGCTTTGGACGATTGCCACAGGAAATGAAAGAAGCTCATCACTATGAGGCTTTACAACGATTAACGAGAACCCGTTTCCATTTCATGAAGGAAATTGGTCGAAATAAAACCTATTTCTTAAATCAGCTGTTTTTGAAGTTCAGTGGTTTACGACAGGATAACCCCTTCTCCAGTACCTTCGGTACGACCAGTCTCGCAGTAATTGAGGAGCTGGATCCTGAAACCATCGCTGAGATGGAGCTTGAAGAATTAATTTCGTTTCTTCAGGAGAAGGGCAAGAACCGCTTCGCTGAACCTGAAGAGCTGGCGAAATATCTCCAGAAACTCGCTCGTTCCTCTTATCGCCTACATAAGACCATGGAGGACCCGGTGAACATCTCATTGTCCGTCACATTAAGCACCATCCAGCACATGGAGTCGCAAATCAAGAGGTTGGACAAAGAGATTGCCAAACTCATGAAAGGCATTCCACAGACGCTGACGTCTGTCAAAGGGATTGGAGATGTCTTCGCGGCCGGTCTGATTGCCGAAATTGGTGATGTGAAGCGATTCAAGGATCATCATGCGCTGGCCAAGTACGCTGGATTGGTCTGGAATCAGCACCAGTCAGGCGAATATGAAGCCGAAAATACAAGTCGGATGCGAACGGGCAATAAGTATTTACGATACTATCTCATACAAGCTGCCGAATCGATTCGCAAACATGATTCAGAATACAAGGCATTCTACACAAAGAAATACAATGAAGTTCCGAAACATAAACACAAACGTGCTCTCGTCATGACCGCAAGAAAACTGGTACGGTTGGTGTATTCGCTACTACGCACCAATCAATTGTACACACCACCCGAAAGGAGAGGGTAAGATAGCCCGCTCACATCCTTTCTTCTAGGCCGGACTTCCATTTTCTTCGTTTTTTTAAAAAAAGAAAATGCGAGGTTTATTTGTCATACCTAAAAATCGTGGATAAAAGAATTTGATATAATTAAATTTCCAATTCATTCGATTTTGGTACTTGACTTATTACCACTGGGCTTGAGTATTAGATTAGTATGACTTTCACAAAGTAATTTAATTTAATTTCATGGAATTAAATTTTTGGATTCTTTTAAAACAACTACTTTCAATCGTTCTAATTACTTGTCCAACTCTCCTAAAAATTCATCAATATATTCTTTACCAATTTCTACAGCATATTTTTCATATACCTCTTCAGTTGCTTTTGTAAATTCTCCAAGTTCTTCCGAAGATAATTCTGTTATTTGGACGCCATTCTCGACAAGAATTTGCTTATATCCTTCAGTTTCTTCTTGATTTAATTTCCGTTGATACAAAGCAGCTTCTACGCCAGCTTTTTTCAAGATATTCTGATCTTCTTCACTTAGTGCCTCAAAGAAGCTTTTCGAAACAACAAGCCCCATGGGATTATAAACATGGTTAGTTTCTGTTAAATACTTTTGAACTTCATAAAATTTATCCATAGCCATATTTCCATAGGGGTTTTCCTGACCATCAATGACTCCTTGTTGCAAAGCCGTAAATAATTCTGTATAAGCCATCGGAGTAGGTGACGCCCCCATTTGTTTCCACGTCTCAAGATGTATAGGTGTTTGCATTGTACGAATTTTCATTCCCTTTAAATCTTCTATAGTTCTTATTTCTTTCTTATTATTCGTTAAATGCCGGAATCCATTTTCCATGTAAGAAAGAAGTATAAGATTTTCCTTTTCCAGAAGTTTCCCAACCTTTTCACCGAATGGACCGTCTAATACTTTATAAGCGGTTTCAGTATCAGGAAATGCGAATGGTAAGTCATAAACAAGCATAGGGGGCGCCCAATTTGCTAGCATTGATGTTGAAACTCCCGTTGCTTCCAATGTTCCAAACTGGAGGCCTTCAATCATTGTACGGTCATCACCTAATTGTCCATTAGGATAAATATCAACTTTTATTCTTCCATCTGTTTCTTTTTCAACTATTTCCTGGAATTTCTGATACCCTTTGAACAATGTATGGTGATCATTATTAACTGAACCTATTTTCAGAATTTTTTCTTCACCAATAGAAGTAGTTGTCCCGTTAGACTTAGCTGATCCGGTATTATCTTCAGTTGAACAAGCCGACAACATCATTAACAATAAAACTAGAGCAGTAGAAACAAAAGCATTCCTCTTTTTCATTACAAGCCCCCTAAAAATAGTTTTTTTGACCCCTATCAATCTTTTGTATCCGCTTTCACGGAACCTCCTTTCTTCCGGAAATATATATTATCGATAATATATAAATAACAATAGCAAGTTTCCACTCACATGTCAAAATAATTTTAATATTTATTTACTTCAATTATTTTTGTATTTTCTATTTACTTTATATTATCGATAAAATATAATACGTATTATATTTTAAAAAAATTTTGTTAAAGAGGAGGAGTAGAAAGATGATGAAGATTATTAAGAAGTTCGATGACCATTTTGAGGAATACGTCTGTATAGGATTGTTTGTTCTGATGACTGTGCTAATAAGCGTTCAGATTTTTTCTCGTTTTATTTTTAATATTCCACTTGATTGGTCGGAAGAGTTGGCAAGATTTGTTTTTGTTTGGTTGGTTTATATCTCCATATCATTGGCCGCCAAACACAATCGCCATTTAAAAATGGAAGTAGGCCAAAAAATTCTATCTAAGGTTTTAGGAAATAAAATTTACTACCTCGCTGATTTGTGCTGGCTCTGCTTTAGCGTTTATATGATTTTTAATGCCTCTCAAATGGTCATACAGTTAATGGGATCGATTCAAGTTTCTGCAGTTACACGAATAAATATGGGCTTGATTTATACAATAATCCCCATCGGCTTCACTCTAACCTCGATTCGTATCATTCAGAACATGCGAAAACGCGCTCTTGGATATGAAATTGACAACGAAAATATTGAAAGCGTTATCATAGAAGATCAATTAAAAAACAATAGCAATACAGGAACCAAAAACAACGGAAGTATTATTCTACCAAAGGGGGAAATTTAAATGACAGCTAGTATCGCACTAGGTTCCGTACTGCTATTAGGTTTATTAATTGGCATACCAATTGCTATTGCGATTGGTATTGCCGTAACAGTTGCACTGATTATCTCTGACATTCCCGCGTTATTTCTAACGCAAAGTGCTTTTACAGCGCTTGATTCTTTCCCTCTTATGGCTATCCCATTTTTCATTTTAGCTGGTTCTTTAATGGAGACCGGGGGGCTCTCTAATCGGTTGATAACTTTCGCAAACTCTTTTATGAAGCCTTTTACAGGCGGCTTCGCACTTGTGACAATGGTTGCTTGCTTTTTCTTTGCTGCCCTTTCCGGTTCTTCTCCAGCTACCGTAGCGGCTATAGGAACCATCATGTTCCCCGCAATGGTTAAAAAGGGGTATGATCCTGGATTTTCTGCCGCTGTATCTGCTTCTGGTGGCGGGCTTGGCATCTTAATTCCTCCTTCCATCCCATTAATCATGTATGGAATCTTAGCAAGTGTTTCAATTAGCGATATGTTTTTGGCAGGATTTGGCCCTGGCTCGGTCGCTGCTCTACTATTAATGTTAACTGTGCTAGTTATATCAAAAAGAAAAGGCTATAAAGGTAGCGGAAAAAAGATTGATACCAAAGAAGTCCTTGGTGCGCTATGGGGGGCAAAATGGGCTTTATTTACCCCTATCATTATTCTTGGTGGAATTTACGGAGGGATTTTCACCCCGACAGAATCAGCTGTGGTTGCAGTAATATACGCCTTGATTATCGGGCTATTTGTCCATAAGGAGTTAACTTTCAAAAGAATAAAGCAATCGTTAATTTCATCATCTTTAATGACAGGTGCTATATTGATCATCCTGAGTACTGCAGCAGCTTTTTCAAAATTAATTTCGATTTACCAAATTCCAAATATGCTTGGACAGCATATTCTTGGTATTTCAAATAACCCTTTGGTTATTTTATTTCTCATTTCGGTTTTAGTTTTGATTGTCGGCACTTTTATGGAAACAATTTCTATACTAATTATTTTAACTCCCCTGTTTCTGCCTATCGTTACTCAATTGGGAATTGATCCAATTCACTTTGGCATTATCTTAGTGTTAGGCGCCGAAATCGGTTTATTAACTCCACCAGTTGGTTTAAATCTTTTTGTAGCTTCAGGTATTTCAAATTTATCTATCGAGCGGATATCGCTTGCGGTAGTCCCGTTTATTTTAGCAATGCTTGTAGCTTTGATTCTCGTAGTCTTAATCCCGCAAATATCAACATTTCTTCCAGCATTGCTAAAATAATAGATTTGGACCCTTTAGAGATATCTAATAAGAAATGAGTGAGATTATGAAAATTGTTATTGCTCCTGATTCTTATAAAGGCTGTTTAACTGCAATTGAAGTAAGCCAAATTATGAAAGATGCTATTTACAGCGAAATTCCTACGGTTGATATTGTATTAAACCCGATGGCAGACGGCGGCGAAGGGACACTCGAGTCTTTAATAATAGCGACACAAGGCATATATGAAATTATTAATGTGACTGGACCCTTGGGAAATGTTATACAAAGCCGATACGGCATTTTAGGAATTAATGATACTGCAATTATTGAAGTAGCTAGCATTTGTGGATTGCCCATGGTGCCGATGAACAGCAGAAACCCTATGAATACAACAACATTTGGTATAGGTGAAGCCATAAAGCACGCTCTAAACCAAGGTTTAAAAAGAATTATATTAGGTATTGGTGGGAGCGCTACAAATGATGGAGGTTTGGGTATGCTGCAAGCCCTAGGCGCTGTGTTTATGGACAACTTAGGAAGACCCGTTCAACCGACAGGTAAAGGTTTACAGGACATTAAAACTGTAAATTTTGATACAATTGACCATCGCTTAAAAGAGTGCGAACTTATTGTAGCATGCGATGTGAATAATCCACTATGCGGTCCAAACGGTGCATCGTATATTTTTGGTTCCCAGAAGGGTGCAACCCCTCACCAGATTAGAAAATTGGATTCTTGGTTAAAACACTATGCAGCTTTAATAGAAGAAGAACTTGGTGTAGAGTTCCAAAACGTTCCCGGTTCTGGCGCTGCTGGTGGATTAGGCTTCGCCCTTCTAACTATAGGAGCTCGACTGGAATCCGGGGCAGAAATTGTTTCATCAGCAACTGATTTAACAAAGAAATTAGCAGATGCAAATTGGGTATTTACCGGGGAAGGCCAAAGTGATGATCAAACTCTATATGGAAAAGTTCCAGCATATGTAGCAAGAGTAGCTAAGGAGCATGGTTGCCGAACAATCCTTATTTCAGGGAGTTTAGGAAAAGGTTTTGAAAAATTGGACGGGTTATTTACCAGCTGTCACTCTACTGTCCTTTCCCCTATGAGTATGGAAATAGCTATGGAACAAGCCCGCAATAGCTTATTTGAGACAACGCGCAACATCGCTAAGTTATTAAAGATCTTACCCGAAAACTTATAATCACTTTTTTACTACTAATGAAATAAATTTTATTATTTCCCTACAAATTTGAAAGACCTATTATTTTTAACACTTTAATAAATACAAACCGAATTCCCCTATTTATAAATTATTTTTGAGTTAATTGCTTTTGTTTACATTTTAAAGTAATTTTATGAGATAATATATTATCGATAAAATATACGAGGAGTTGTATTAATGAAATCCATAAAAACCTATTCACTTTCAGAGCAAGTGTTCGACTTTCTGAAGGATTCCATTATTAGAGGTGAACTAAAGCCAGGAGATCGGATTTTAGAATTAGAAGTTGCTAAAACCTATAATGTAAGCCAAGCTCCAGTCCGTGAAGCACTATCACGTTTAAAGCAAGAAGGTTTTGTTGTACATTATCCTCACAAGGGAACTTTTGTCTCAAACCTCTCTAAAAAAAATATTGATGAAATTTATAGTTTCCGTAAAGCTATAGAACCTTTAGCTATAGAAAGGGCAATAAAAAATATTAAAGATGAAGATATAAAAAAATTGCGAAATCTTTACCAGCAAATGCTAAAAGCAGGAGAAAAAAATGACTTTGAAGGATTAAATGAAATAGACATCAAGTTTCATAATTATATTTATAAGATTGCAGATCATAAACTTTTGTATGAGGTTTGGGAAAGCGTAAGCTCTATTTCTAATAGGATTTGGTATTTAACCAGCCAAGTTTATTTTGATAAATTAGATGAGGTAGCACAATCACACCTACCTATTCTTGAGGCTTTGGAGGAGCGAGATGTAGATAAATGCATCCAAGCTTTCAAAAAACATATTCAACATGTGTGGGATAAAATCAAACATGAAGACAATTTCAATTAGGTCTGAAATCCTTCCTAATGGTAAATTTGAGACTGAAATTAAAGTACTTGTTTTCATTTGGAATTTTATATGATTGGGATTTCATAAAGGGCAAATTTGAGGAGCACGTAGATCTACTTAGTATGGTGATCAGGTGGTTAAAGGAGTAAAATGCTGCTCGAAAATGTGAAAAATAAGCAATAAAAAGAAGGCGGCCATTCTAGAATTAGAATGGCTCAGACTGTAGACAAAAGGGTTGGAAATCGATTTGATTTCCAACCCTTTTCCTGTTTTAAGCGTTTTTTACGGAAATGAGTCCTACCACTCTTCTATTTTTCTTCCTATTTCGCCGTGGTTGGCGCTTTCCACGTCCAGCTGGCCAACTTCTTAAAATTCAAAGCAGCAAACGTAAGCATCGCCTGCATGGACAATTTTTTTAGCCCTCGTAGGGTTGTCCATCGCATGCCATGCTTTTCTTTGGCGTCGGCAAAGACACGTTCAATCGTCTCTTTACGCCTCCCGTATATCTCTTTGATCTCATGATGATGTCTCAAATCCTCCGCTACATCCAGGTAATCCTGCCAGATATGACGTTGAATGATCTTCTGCTGATTCTTACTTTGAGTGCATTGACTGATCACCGGGCACGATGCACAAATGGATGGTGCCGAGGCATACTGACGGTATCCCTCCCTTGTGGTCGTCCTATAGGGTAAGACTTGTCCTTCCGGACAGAGATAGCAGTCATAGTGCTCGTCATAGACATACTCGTGTTTTCGGAAGTAACCCTCCTTGGTCATCGGCCGTTTGTAAGGAAGTGCAGGAAGGATCTGATGTTCAATTAGGAAGTTCGCAATCGCGGGCGTCTTGTAGGCTGCATCGGCGGCAACGGCAATTGGCCGCTTCACTTTGTCGATGATCTTCTGTACCAGCGGCTCAAGCATATGGCTGTCATGGACATTACCTGGAGTGACGATGTTTGCGAGAACAAATCCCTTTTCATCCGTAGCTGCATGGAAGGAATAGGCGAACTGCTTGGTCCGTTCGTCCTTTACATAGTAGCCACTCTCCGGGTCTGTCGTTGACTCCTTGATCTCTTTATGTTCTTCCTTTTCGAACTTCTCCGGAGGGAACGGTTTCTTCCCATTCTCTTCTCGGTCCATGTTGAGCTCCTCCTGGAGCTTCTTCTCATATGCCCGGGTCTCTTTCCGAACCACTTTCTTTTGAAACTTGCGCTTGTTCGCACTCGCTTTCACATGGGTGGAGTCGATAAAGACATGATCCGGGCTAAGAAGCCCATGATCTGCGACCTCCTTCAGCACCCGATAGAAGATCTGTTCAAATAGATCCGTATCTGTAAAACGGCGAATGTAGTTCTTCCCGAATGTGGAAAAATGGGGCACCCCTGTATGAAAGCCAAAGCCGAGAAACCAGCGGTATGCCATATTCGTTTCAATTTCTTTGATCGTTTGGCGCATGGATCGTATGCCGAAGGTATATTGGATGAATGTCATTTTGATCAGTACCACCGGGTCGATACTGGGTCTCCCGATTGTCGAGTACAGGTCTTCCACCAATGGATAGATGAACGCGAAGTCAATGGCTGCATCCAGTTTACGTACCAAATGATCCTGGGGCACCAACTGTTCAATAGTCAGCATTTCCAACTGTTCTCGTTGGTTCATTTGATTCTTCGTCATCATATCCATCACCTCTGTAAGTTTGAAGGAAAAACTGTTGATTGGAGCGGAGGATGGCGACTCCAGCGGGAACAGCACGAGCGGAAGACCCTGGACTGAGCGCAGCGAGGGAAGCGGCTGAAGCCGTGCCCGCGGAAAGCGTCCATCCGCAGCGGAAATCAACATTTCCTAAGATTACTTCCATTGTAAAAGAAAAAAGACTGTAGGCAAACTCCAAAATTTCTGGAGTTTGTCTACAGTCTGGGCCATTCTAGAATTAGAATGGCTGCTTTTATTTTCAATAATGTCTATTATAGAATAATGCCCCCTTTGAATGCTCTTTGATTGGTAATGAAAAAAAGCGTTAGATACCCGTGCCAACAGATCTAACGCTCTTGATTCATTCTTTATCTGTAATCCATGTTTTCTGAATACATGTTGTGCTGCATGAGTCAATTGTTCGCCATTTCCTCAAACATAGTTCCCGGCTTTCCGTAATTGCAATCGGGATCAATCGATATGCCCGCCGCGCCGTGTGAAGACTCCGCGGGAGCACAGCAACAGGAGTCTAAAATAACGCCCCGGAAAGCGCGCGCCAGAGCGGAAAGGAATTCTGCTAGGAACACCCGCCATATTAAAAAAGAAAAGGACTGCAGGCAAACCAAAAGATATCTTGACTTTGTCTACAGTCTGAAACGACCATGTTTTCACATGATCGTTTTTATTAAGAATTTAATTCCAATGTTCGTAATAAGAACACCGAGAAATGCTGTCTTGTGACTGGATCGTTTGGCATGAATTTTCCGTTTGACCCTATGGTGATCCCATTGCTTGCTAGAATTTGAATATATTCATAAAAGCTATTTGCTGGATTCACATCACTGAAAAGCATCCCTTCGCCATTCATTTTTAAATCAAACGTATTCACTAAAATTTTTGCTAGTTGTGCGCGCGTCAAGTTTGACCCGGGATTTAGGTACGAACCGTTTCCGTCGATGATACCGGCTTCATAAAAAGCTTTCATTTCCGGGTAATTTGGGTGCTTGACAGTTACATCCTTGAAAGTTTTCATTGCACGTATTTTTGACAATGATAATCCCTCAACACGGTTTAGTAAAGCAAAGACATGCTTTCGTTGAATCGCTTCATGCGGATGGAACGTGCCATCCATATACCCTTTATTGATACCTAATTGTGCAAGTGCTTCAATTGGTTCGTAATACAAATGTGTCGCGGGAACGTCAGAAAAGCTTTCGATACGCAACTTGATATTATACCCTTCATAGCCTTTTCTTCCTCCGTGGCGTGAGTAATAAATCAAATAATACGTCCCGGCTTCCAACTCTTTTGTCGTAATGATTTTACTCGTGTCACTGTTTACGTAACCGAGATATGGCAACTGTACACCGTTTTCATCTAAAAAAGTGAGTTCCCCTAAAGTTCCAGGTGAATCGGCAATAAACGTCACTTTTGCATCCTTCGCCAATGTGTACTTGTAATAATCGTGCGTCTGCGAATGGGCATAAGGTGAACTGTACCAAAAGCCATTATATGTTTTGTTATTTTCGAGCACATCGGCTCTTGCTATACTCGTATTGCGCCCACTTTCCCAATCCTGTTCGTTTAACGGTACAAAATAAGTTGTAAACGTGTATTTAGCAATGGCTTGTTTTGTGTTTCCTAAACGAATATTAAAATAGTACGTGCCTGGTTGGAGTAAGACTTCGATATCATTCAAATTGCCGTAAAAACTTGTTAAGGAGAATCTGTTTACATCCTTCTCATCGATAATAGTCATATCAAAATGGGCATTCCCGACCGATGTGCCTTCTGTCTTTTGCAGCTGAACCTTCATTTTCCCAAATGTCGGGACTTCTATTTTGTAGAGGTCATTATCATTTGAAAAAACAGAACCGTTCAAGTCGCCTTGGTAGGTTTCACCGATATTATAGGGGGTTGCCGTTGTTTTTTCGTTGTTTGGCTCCAAATCATTTCCTTCAATTGGACCGGTTTTAAAGCTCACGGCATAATTACCTTGAGAATCCACCCCTGTGCCAGCAACCTTGACTTGATATATACCTTTTTTTAAATTAACGGGCAGTACCGTTTTTTCTTGATCGTCGTCGGCACGATAGGTTGATATAGATGCAATTTTCTGCTCCATGCTGTCAAACAACATCACGTTATAATCTGTAAGAAAACTATACTCGTGTTCATCTTCATTATCTTTTAATGTAAATGTCACTCGTGCATCTTCTTCAATTGTAATGGTGTATGTATCGACCACTTTTGGCATAAAAGTACCTGTGATCACGTCACCTTCTTGCCAACTGGCAGCTTGGACATCTGACATCGTCAGCAGAAAAGAAAACAAACTGAATGCTAAAATTATAGACTTCTTCACAATAACACCTCTACACATATCAATTTCTATATAGTAATAGAAAGGATTTTTAATGTATAGAGGTATATAATGTATATTTTCACTTTTTTCATGAAAGAAAAAACTCCTAGAACCAATATAAAGCGCAGTTCGACCGGCTCGGATGCAAGGATATTTATAAAACTCCGGCCTTTCCTCCGTCAATATTAAGAGATGTTCCTGAGATGTAGGAAGCAGCGTCGGAGACGAGAAATGCAATCGCTTTGGCCGCCTCTTCCGTCTCCCCGATCCGGCCTAGCGGAATTTGGTGTCTCTCATCATGGCTGTATTCCTCGAAAGTCAGATCCGGCGCAGTCTTTTTCCACAGCTTCTCGATTTGATCACTTCTAATCAGTCCGATGCAAACCGTATTGACGCGGATATTGTCCGGCCCCAAATCTTTACTCATCGCCTTCGTCAATGCCATCCCCGCAGCTCTGCTGACGGTAGTTGGCAATGAAGAGGCGGATGGCGTTTTGGCGATGGCTGCAGTTACATTCAAAACGGCGCCGCCTCCCTTTTCGCGCATGAATGGGATTGCGGCTTTGGCACAATGAATAGCCCCGAATAATTTCAAGTCGAGATCATATTGCCAAAGAGAAGCGTCCACCTCTTCAAATGGGTTCGCCGAACTCGTCCCGGCGTTATTCACCAAAATATCCAACCCGCCAAAATGACTTGCCGTCTCATTGACGATGCGCTTGCAATCTTCTTCCACCGTAACATCCCCCACTATAGGCAGCGGCCGGGCTCCTGTTTTTTCATAGATTTTTTGGGAAGCTTCCAGTAGTGCTTCTTCATTTCTTCCACAGATCGCCACTTTCGCACCTTCTCCGGCTAAAGTAAGGGCCGTTTCAAAACCGATCCCTTTACTTCCCCCTGTAATAAGCGCGACTTTATCCTTCAATCCTAAATCCATCTTTCACACACCTTTCTTTTTTAGTACGTTTTCACTAGTGTTGCATTAATATCTTTTGAAGATTAGGAATTCATAAAACCTTCAAAAATCTAAGGAATCCAAAAGAAAAAGTCCTTTATAATGGAAGGTACAGGTAGTTCCTGTCCAAATCCAATACAAAGGACCAACTCATGGACAAGAATACACGAAAAACTTCATTTGGTAAATGGCTGAATGCCATTGATTTTGAGAAATTCAACGAAATTGTGACCATACATGGGCAAGACCGGTATACAAAGAAGTTAACGACGCAAGCTTACACACTTCTCATGCTGTATGCTCAATTAATGGAGTCAGACAGCCTGCACGCACTGGAAGCAGCGCTGACAAACCGGGATTTCCAACGGGCGATCGGCGTGGATTCCATCAGTGTGTCGCAGCTTTCCAGAAAGAATAATCGGTTGGATCCAACGGTTCTGTCGAATCTTTTCATGCAACTGGTTAGTCAGATCGCTGTACAAAAACTTTCGCCCAAAAAGGGGTTGCTCCTGAAAATCATCGACTCCACAACGATCCCGTTGAACGTAAACCATTTTAAATGGGCCGAATTCCGGGAGACCAAGGCCGGCGTAAAGCTGCATATACGCTTGGTGTTCGATGAAAACGGCACTCATTACCCCGACAAAGAGGTCATCACGAACGCCAAGGAGCACGACCGTAATCAACTCGAAGTGCTTGTTGACGACAAGGAGGCCATGTATGTTTTCGACCGCGGGTATGTGGATTATGAACGGTTTGACCGCTTCACGGACGATGGGCTTTTCTTCGTCTGTCGGTTGAAGAAGAATGCCGTTCTGCATCCCATCCACACATTCTCCCTTCCGGAAGGGAGTGATGCCCTTTCCGACACGATGGCGTTCGTAGGCGCCAATCCGAACTGTACGGAGAACGTTTTCCGAATCCTTGTCATCCCTGATGGCAAGGGGGGCGAATTGCGGCTGATCACCAATCGTTTCGACATTTCCGCGGAGGAAATCAGCGAAATCTACCGTTCTCGCTGGGCCATCGAATTGTTCTTCAAGTGGCTCAAGCAGCACGTGAAGATCAAGCATTTCTACGGTCAAAGTGAATACGCTGTGAAAAACCAGATTTATCTGGCTCTGATTGCCTATTGTCTGAACGTCCTGATTCAATCGGAAACAAACAGCAGGAAATCCATCTTGGCGATTTCACGTATTCTAGCCGCTAATCTATGGGAGTCGTCCCGGTATTGGCTTCGTAGAATCAGGAGTGGAAGCATACCGTAACGATCCCTGCTGACCCGTCACTTATGGATAACTGTATAAACTTACCAAATGGACAGCGCTACCTTTATTCAGGTGCTTCCCTTTTTGGCAAAAATAAAGATAGAATGGTGACTGAATATTTAATTAATATTCATGCAACGCTAGTGACTTTACATATATTCTCTTCTATGAATTACGGTCAATTTTCAAAATGGTGCACCTTAAAAGAGAGGCTTGTCCGGTTATTAACCTCAAATTTGTCATAGAGGCTCTGTACATGTTTCTTTACAGTGTTCACGCTAATAAATAGTTGGCCGGCAATTTGTTTATTAGAATATCCTTTCTTGACGTACCGTAATACTTCACTTTCTCTTGGAGTTAGGGAGTTTTCAATGCCCCCTTTTCCCCCTTTTTCGGTATTTTTCAATAAACAATGTTCATGTAATCGCTGTGCTAAATATCTTGATATGATTTCAAGACTCATAACCTCATTTTTATTAATCTCCAATTCATTTTTTGACGTAACAAAGTCCACTAATCCAACAACCCTGTTGTCCTTTACTAAAAATATTCCCGTGTTGTGATAAAACCCATACTTTTTAAAGAAACTATTGAAATACTCACTTTTTTCATAGTCTTTTTTTGATTGAAGATCGAGAAGCCCAATGACGCGGCGCTTCGGGATCGTATGCTCCAGTTTGTACGGAACTAATGGGTCCATTTCTAAATAATTATTTAAATAATCTTTAATCATCGTTTTATCCGTAGTAGAAGTAATTGGATCCACGAGGTTATTTTGCTGATCGCAAAGCCAAAAGTTCACATGAGTAAAACCGAACCACTTTTCAAAAGCAAGTAGGACGTTTTTTCGAAAGTTATGATCTTCTCCTTTTATATCATCCATAAAAGAAAGTATTTTTTTATAGTTGTTTTCATTCAAAGAAAGTTGGCTCATGATCTAACCTCCTAAAATCTCTGTTAGTTTACTATAATACATTCAATTTCAGATTAGTCAAACAGTCTGTAAATTTGGCCCGTTTGGGTAATACAATTTTCCCTATTAGTTTTAGATAATAGATTAAGAAAATTAAGAATACGTAATTGAGGGAGGGAGATCAGTTGGTCTGTAATTGATTCAATAATAATTTAAAAGGGGAGGAGAACAAATGTCGGTCGAAAACTATGACGTTATTATTATTGGAGCAGGTTTTGCAGGCGTTACCGCAGCCCGGGAGTTGAGCCAAAAAGGCTATCAAATCCTTGTGTTAGAGGCCAGAGATCGTCTAGGGGGACGAACATGGGTGGATCACCAATTGGGCAGAAACCTGGAAATGGGCGGGACATGGGTTCATTGGTTCCAGCCCCATGTATGGGCTGAAATTTCAAGATATGGATTAGAGGTAGTTCCATCTCCTGAGCCGGAGAAGGCCTACTGGGTTGCAGACGGCAAACGGCATGAGGGGACAGTCGAGGAATTGTTTGGAATGTTAGATGATGCAAACAATCAATTGTTAGCGGATGCACGCAAATACTTCCCCCTTCCATATGAGCCACTGACTTCTGAAAAATTGAACGAGGTAGATCATCTGACTGTAGCCGAAAAAATTAATAGCCTCGGGTTAAATGATGACATAAAGGAATTAATGCACAGCATGTGGGCCCTGAACTTTAATGGGCCGACTAATAAAGCCGGGCTCACCCAGGCTATGCGTTGGGCTGCATTATCGGATTATAACTGGCAATTGATGATGGAGATTTGTGCCAGCTATAAAATCGAAAAAGGTACAAGGGCATTGATAGAGGGGATCATGAGCGATGCGAAAGCGGATGTTGTTTATTCAGAGGAAGTTTCTTTAGTAGAAAAGACTGCAAGCGGATTCGTTGTTTCGACGAAAGGTGGGCGGCAGTTCAATGGCCAGTCGGTTATCACCACGCTGCCATTGAATGTCTTAAATAGTATAGAGTTTAGTCCGGCATTATCGACAATAAAGTGTGCTGCTGCCGAGGAAGGACAGACAAGCAGAGGGATCAAGTTTTGGGCGAGAGTAAAGAACATGAATACCCCTTTTATTGCGTTTGCTCCTGAGGATTACCCTATTAATTATACTCAATTGGAGTATACAGAAGATCAGGATGGAATATTGGTAGGATTTGGCCCAGATGCAAGTAAACTAGACCCTACAAATAAGTTAGAGGTGGAGCAAGCTCTTCGCAAAATCCTCCCCGATGTAAACGTGGTCGAATCAACCGGCCACGATTGGGTGAGCGATCCGCTTTCCGGGGAAACTTGGCCCATGCAGTGTAATAATCAATTGACAACCTATTTATCAGAATTACAAAAACCTGAGGACGGATTGTTCCTAGCTGGTTCTGACTATGCAAACGGTTGGGCTGGCTTTGTAGATGGCGCAATTGAAAGCGCATTCACTGCTTCGAGGAAAGTTGAACAATATTTAGGAGAAAAAGTTCGCGAGACAGCTGTAATCCAATGATTATCAGCAAATATTATGTATATGGGAGGAAAGAATAATGCTGAATGTAAACAAAGTCGATTTTTATGAGTTGGTTGAGGGGCGGGAGAAATGGGAGCCGTTTACAGTCGAAGGAAATGAAATAGGACAGGTTAGTTGGCTTCGACAAACTCAAAATGAAAGTGGGGTCCTCTTTGCGGGATTATGGAAACACCAGCCTGAAGAACATCCAAATGGAATGCCATATAAGGTGGAAGGCAACGAGACGTTTTATGTTGTAAAAGGGGAGGCGGAAATTGAAACAGAAACAGGAGAGAAAATTGCGATGAAAGAAGGGAGTTCTTATTCTTTTACGGATGGATTTTCAGGAGTTTGGCGAACACATAAATCCTTCGTCAAGTTTTTCATCGTAAGCTAGAAAGCGAGGGGGAGGAGCCGGGCACGGAATCCTCCCATTGGTCTACTTTTGTAAAAGATCTTATGATTATCAACTCTAAAACAGAGGGAGGAAATGAATCATGAGTAAGGGAGTGCTATTAATTGTTCTATCAATGGGGTTGATCGGTGCGAGCATCCCAATCGGGGAATCAATGATGATGACTTTTCCTGTATGGTTATTTACATGCGTAACCGTTACGATTGCTGCCGTTATTCTAATTCCTATTGCAACAATTAGTGAAAAAACAAAGTGGACCAAGCTTGGCTTTAAAAATTACTATGGAATGTTCATGCAGGCATTGTTAACAGCCTCATTGTATACAGTGTTTTTACTTTATGGACTTACCCATGCAGATGCGATTTCAGTAGGGATTATTAGTAGTATAACGCCGGCTGTCGTATTTATTTTGTCTTTGATTTTATTAAAAGAAAAGCTTACTTTGAAAAAAGTCTTATCCATTCTTTTAGCGGTTGCGGCAGTTTTACTGATGAATATTGTTGGAGTTTCAGCTGATGGCTCCACTAGTGTCATAGGGATCACATTTATGTTATTAGCCGTCCTTTCCATATCCCTCTTCTTCATTTATGCTAAAAAATTTTCTGTGGAATTACCACCGATTACCATTGCTGCGGGTTTAACTTTCTTTGGCGCTTTGCAAACGTTGCCGATGGCTTTAATTGAATTGAGTTCATTTGATATGTCATTGTTCGCAAGTGTTTCGAATTGGGGTGGAATTATAATTTATAGCTTACTAGGTTGGGTTCTTGCCTATTCGACAACATTTCTTGCCATGCCAAAAATTGATGCAAGTACGGCAGGGATGGCGAATGCCGTCATGCCAATCGTAGCCTCCGCGGTGGCCATTCTTTTTTATGGTGCCTCCATCCGAGCAGTTGAAATTATTGCTTTGATTTTAGTAGTTATCTCTATCTTAATCGCAGAATCTCGGGACAAGAAAACGATCGATGAAGTAGAGCCTCAAGATTATTATAAACAACCATCCGTCTGAATCGGGCACGTAAAAATTGTTTTGAAATTAAACATAGAGAGGGAAATGTCGTTATGTCAAATACAACAGTTTTAACGGATATCAAACAATTGAATAAGAGCTATATTGCGGGACAATGGGTTGAGGGCCAAAGCGGGCGTGTTTTTCAAAATCAAGATCCGTATGATGGTTCGGTTTTAGCTGAGGTTTCCCTAGCGAACCGGTCCCAGATTCAATATGCTTTTGAAAAAGCGAAAGAAGCTCAGAAAGAGTGGGCAAAAAGCACGGTTGAAGAAAGACAGGATGTATTGTCAAAAGCATTAAATTATTTGGTGGAGCATAAAGATGAAATTGTAGATTTGATTATCCGTGAAACAGGTGGAACTAGATTAAAGGCCGAAGTTGAATTTAGCTTTGGAATTGGCGATATCAAGGAAGCCCTTAAAATGGCAGGCGAGATTTATAAGCCAAAAGATTATCCATCTGGAACACCGAACAAAGTGAACCGTGTATATCGATTGCCTCTAGGTGTCATCACTTCAATCACGCCGTTTAACTTTCCGTTTAATATGGCAACCCGTACAATATTTCCCGCTATCGCATTAGGGAATAGTGTCGTTCATAAGCCGGATGTACAGGTTGGATTTGTAGGTGGCCAAATATTTGCGAAAGCTTTTGAGGCGGCCGGATTGCCGGTGGGTGTCTTTAATTCTATTTTAACGGATTTAGAAGAATCCGGAGATGAATTTTTAACGAACCCGAATACTTCTTTTATCAGTTTTACAGGATCTACAGCGGTTGGCCAACATATAGAAAAAGTGACGGCGGGTTCGTTTAAACAAAAGGCGTTGGAATTGGGCGGCAATAATCCGTTAGTCATTCTAGGTGACGCGGATGTTGCGTACGCCGTCGATATTGCGATATTCGGTAAATTCATGCACAATGGACAAATTTGCGCAATTACCAACCGAATTATCGTTCATGATGATTTATATGATGAATTTATTGAAAAATATGTGGAACGGGTAAAGGAATTAAAAGCGGGTGATCCAAAAGATTCCAGTACGGTCATTGGTCCGATTATCAATGAAAGACAAGCCGACAAAATCATGTCAATCATCAAGGCAGCCAAGGAAGACGGCAACAAGTTAGCCGTGGAAGGGAAACGAGAGGGAAATGTCATCTCCCCATTTGTATTTGTGGATGTGCCGAATGATTCAAAGTTAGCACAAACGGAGATCTTTGGACCCGTAGCTATAATTATTCACGCCAAAGATGATCAGGAAGCCATTGAATTAGCAAATAGCACAGAGTTTGGATTGTCTGCAGCCATCATAACGAGTGATTTGAAGCGAGGCGAACGCTTGGCGTTGGAAATCGAATCAGGCACCACGCATGTCAATGACATGCCCGCAGTGTTAGAAAGTAACGTCCCGTTTGGTGGCGTTAAAAAGAGTGGGATCGGACGATTTGGAACCGATTGGATTATCGAAGAGTTCACAACGACGAAATGGGTATCAGTTCAGACCGAAAACATTCAATATCCATTTTAATTCCGGATATAAAATAAATCACTAGCGTTGCATGAATATTAATTAAATATTCAGTCACCATTCTATCTTTATTTTTGCCAAAAAGGGAAGCACCTGAATAAAGGTAGCGCTGTCCATTTGGTAAGTTTATACAGTTATCCATAAGTGACGGGTCAGCAGGGATCGTTACGGTATGCTTCCACTCCTGATTCTACGAAGCCAATACCGGGACGACTCCCATAGATTAGCGGCTAGAATACGTGAAATCGCCAAGATGGATTTCCTGCTGTTTGTTTCCGATTGAATCAGGACGTTCAGACAATAGGCAATCAGAGCCAGATAAATCTGGTTTTTCACAGCGTATTCACTTTGACCGTAGAAATGCTTGATCTTCACGTGCTGCTTGAGCCACTTGAAGAACAATTCGATGGCCCAGCGAGAACGGTAGATTTCGCTGATTTCCTCCGCGGAAATGTCGAAACGATTGGTGATCAGCCGCAATTCGCCCCCCTTGCCATCAGGGATGACAAGGATTCGGAAAACGTTCTCCGTACAGTTCGGATTGGCGCCTACGAACGCCATCGTGTCGGAAAGGGCATCACTCCCTTCCGGAAGGGAGAATGTGTGGATGGGATGCAGAACGGCATTCTTCTTCAACCGACAGACGAAGAAAAGCCCATCGTCCGTGAAGCGGTCAAACCGTTCATAATCCACATACCCGCGGTCGAAAACATACATGGCCTCCTTGTCGTCAACAAGCACTTCGAGTTGATTACGGTCGTGCTCCTTGGCGTTCGTGATGACCTCTTTGTCGGGGTAATGAGTGCCGTTTTCATCGAACACCAAGCGTATATGCAGCTTTACGCCGGCCTTGGTCTCCCGGAATTCGGCCCATTTAAAATGGTTTACGTTCAACGGGATCGTTGTGGAGTCGATGATTTTCAGGAGCAACCCCTTTTTGGGCGAAAGTTTTTGTACAGCGATCTGACTAACCAGTTGCATGAAAAGATTCGACAGAACCGTTGGATCCAACCGATTATTCTTTCTGGAAAGCTGCGACACACTGATGGAATCCACGCCGATCGCCCGTTGGAAATCCCGGTTTGTCAGCGCTGCTTCCAGTGCGTGCAGGCTGTCTGACTCCATTAATTGAGCATACAGCATGAGAAGTGTGTAAGCTTGCGTCGTTAACTTCTTTGTATACCGGTCTTGCCCATGTATGGTCACAATTTCGTTGAATTTCTCAAAATCAATGGCATTCAGCCATTTACCAAATGAAGTTTTTCGTGTATTCTTGTCCATGAGTTGGTCCTTTGTATTGGATTTGGACAGGAACTACCTGTACCTTCCATTATAAAGGACTTTTTCTTTTGGATTCCTTAGATTTTTGAAGGTTTTATGAATTCCTAATCTTCAAAAGATATTAATGCAACACTAGTGAAAATAAATATTGAATGTTGATCAAAGTTCTTTTGCTATTAAAAATATTTTCTGCCTTATTATAAATAGCTTTTGAACCTTTCCCGAACTTCAGCCAACTTATTTGTATGAAAGAATGCAAGCTTAAACAATAGACCGGCCTTCTACGAGGGAGGCCGGTCTATTGTGAATTGAAATTGAGAGGACCAACTTATAAAGGGGAGGTCCATTTTAGTGAGTACTCCAAAGTTAAATATAATAATTCCAAAAGGTAAGAAAACATTTTATGGTGAGACGGGCTTTGGCATAAGAGTTATCTAAAATTCAGTTGCTTCTGTTCTGACATGATTGAACGAGTATTGCTTAAAGGTAATAGATATTATCTTTAAAAGCTTTAAAGTAGATAACATTTTATCTAATAACAGAAAAGTTAGAGATTTTTCGAGAAAACTATTGAAAAAAGTCCGTCTGGACGGTATGATATATAAAATATTAATACTTTATACTTTATTGTGAAAAGTAACTCTTTTGTATTGTGGATATTTAATATTGTCAAATGGTAAGTTCTTTAGAAAAAACGGAGGGTTACCCATGGAAAAAGCTAGTATGAAAAAAGAAGAACTCTTGGAGGCTGCTTCTAGAATAGTAAATAAAAAAGGGGTACGATATCTTACTCTTAACAATGTTGCTAAAGAAGCTGGTGTGAGTAAGGGAGGACTACTATATTATTTCCCAACTAAAGACTCTCTGATACAAGGTGGACTTCAGTACATGTTGTCAGAATACACAAGAGAGATGGAGGAAGTTGCGAGCCATGATCAAGCCCCAGGAAACTTATTAAGAGCGTATATAGATGTAACAGTAAATGATGAACAGCCTTTAACAAGTAATTTGCTGGCCGCAATTGCTATTAATCCTGAACTGTTAAAGTCATCTCAAGAATGGTATCTACGATGGCAGGAAAAGATTGAGGAAAATGGAGTGGACCCAGTCATGGCTACTATTATAAGGTTAGCTGCTGACGGGGTGTGGTTTAATGAATTATTTGGATTTTCTTTTCTAGATGAAACTTTTAGGGAAAGAGTAGTAGAAAAATTAATGGAATTATCAGAGGGAGGGCCATTTGAATAAAAAATTTATTCTTTATTAAAGGAGGTGATGTTTTAAGAAGAGATAGTAATATTATTTAATGCTTACTTGTAACCGCTGTCATGGCAATTATTTGAGGTGTTCTATAGGCTAAAAAATGAGGAGGTATATCATGAGAGTAACAGAAAAGAGGAAACTTTTCCCACACCGTTATAATTCTAGTGTAGATATTTCCTATACTCTACCAGCTCCGTATTATAAGGATCCGGGAATATTTGAGTTAGAAAAGGAAGAAATATTTTATAAAAATTGGGTTTTAGCTGGTCACGTTGAAAAAGTTAAAGAGGTTGGTGATTATTTCACTTTCAATGTACAAGATCAAGAGTTATTTGTAATTAGGGGGAAGGATAATAAAATCCGAGCTTTTTACAATGTGTGTTCACATAGGGGGCATGAACTTGTAAAAGGAAGTGGAAATGTAAAAGCAGTGATCACATGCCCTTACCATGCATGGACATACAAAACAGATGGGAAATTTAATGCCGGTCGAGGAACAAACGAAATTAAAAAATTTAATCCTGAAGAAGCGTGTTTAAAACCGGCGAAAGTAGAAATTTTTGCTTCCTTTATATTTATCAATCTAGATACCAAAGCGAAATCATTACAAGATCTAATGCCTGGCGTAGAGGATGACATTCTTAAGAAAATTCCGGAAGTCGATAAGCTTACTTTGCATACAAGGCTTGAATATCACGTAAAAGGGAATTGGAAAGCAGCGATAGACAATTATTTAGAATGTAACCATTGCCAGGCTAATCACCCGGGCTTTTGCCAAACTATCGATGTTAAAAACTATCAAATAGAAGTATTTGAATATCATTCAACTAATGGAGGACCTCTATTAATTAATGGAGAAAGCGCTTATAGTGTTGGGGATTCACCAGAGCACGATCAATATGAAGGGTGGTTCCTGTGGCCAACGACAACATTTGGTTATATGCCCGGAGAACCACAATTAATTCTATTCCACTTTGTGCCTACTGGGCCTGATACGGTCATAGAATACTTTGATTTTTACTTTTTAGATAAGGAAATGACCCCTGAAAGAAAAGAAGTGTTAGAGTTTTTTGATAAGACACTTCAACCCGAAGATATTACACTTATTGAAAGTGTCCAAAGAGGGTTTAGTTCCAATGGCTATTATGACGGTCGATACGTAGGTAATGATGAACGCACTGATATTAGTGAACATGCTCTCCATCATTTTCATGGATTAGTGCTAAAATCTCTGGGAGCATTATAAAATTGAGCCCATTCACATTTATTTTCAAACTTGCCGGCCAAGCAAAATATTCATGTTAAATGTGAATGAGCTTAATTAAATTATAGTTTGATTGACTCCATAAGTAAATTCTTTTAACTGATTTTAGACGAAAGTCAAATATGCAGATAATAAATATCTGTGAAGGATAAAAGAATTTTGTTGGTTCCTAAGAGTATCGTTACGTAAAGTAATGATACTCTCCATTAAAATCTAAAGATTTTAAACCTCACGTATTTTGTATTGGCTATATGGAAAAGTCTAATTCCCTTTTTAATTAAATTAATAATGCGGAGGCTAATTAGGGATTACTGAACAACCCTCATCAAGCTACCTTAAGGATAAGTTTCTTGGAAAATAAACGTTCCGATTTTTCGATTGAATGTAGGAAAAACGACAAAAAAGTATCCCGGAGGATCTTTTCGAGGTTCATGATGACCAGCTGGAGGGCAATCGTCGTCTCGCTTGTGGTTTGCAGGCGTGTTCGAATAAGACCCAGCCCGTATGCGCGTTTGCCTTCGCCGAATTTCCCTTCGATGGCGTTGCGCTCGCCGTGGTCCTGTTTCTCCAACTTCTTCTGTTCTGCACGTACATGCTGGTCTTTGGCGGGCCTGCCGAGTTTCGGACCGCTCAACCGAATTCCGAGTTCTTGACAGAACTTCCGGTTGTCCCGGGTTCTGTAGATGGTATCCGCCAGGACGGCTTCCGGATAGTGGCCGAACCGTTCCTTGTACGCCAGGATAGCGTCTTTCAATAGGGTTCCTTCATTGTAGGCGTCCCATTGCAGCGTCTCAAGATACGCATACCCATCGACCAGACTGACAGAGAGTTTTGCGCCGAATTCGACGGATGCTTTCGCTTTTCCCCGGACAATCGGACGGATATACGGCTGCGCAATGCTGACTACGCGGTCCTGGATGGAATGAGTATCGCCCTCGAACAGGATGGTTTGCTGACGGAACAGCTCCTGGATGACCAGCAGGTCTTTGTACTGTGCCCGTGTCAGCCTGTCGAGCCCGACTTCATTCGCAAGATCTTCCACGTGCTTCAAATCTCGACGAACATAGGAAAGCTGTCCCTTCAGGCAAGCCTGGATCTTTTCGTAGCCGGGTTTTCGCTGCTTGGACAAGGCAAGGTATTCCTTCCGGGCTTTCCGGCGGTAGGTACGCGGTTTTTTGGACCCATGGCCCCGTTTCGCATGCAACCGATCAATCATCGTTTCGAGCTTTTCCCTTGCCTGATTCAAGAGACCGATATCCGTCGGATACGCAATATCGGAAGGGGCGCAGGTGGCATCGATCAGTAGTTTTCCTTGTTTGTAGATGGGGGCTGATTCTTCGGGACGCCGGGCCTCCGGTTTCGCTGCCGGGCTTCCGCTCCCGCCCCTCGGCTCATCGTCATCCGGACCATCCGAATCCTTGGGGTTCGCCGGTTTCCGATGTGCCGCTGTGATGGATTCGTTCACTTGATTCACCAGATCCGCGTTAAAACGCTTCCGGAAATGGGTCAGTGAAGAGGCATGGAACGGCGGGGTTTCCTGAAAAGCGGGAAGCCCGATGAAATATTGCATATAGGGGTTTTCAGTAATCGCTTCTACGGTTTCTCCATCACTCAATCGGAGACGTTCCTTGATGATCAGCGCTCCAAGTGCAAGCTGCACGGTGTACGCCTTACTCCCCTGATTGGGGTCGCCGAGTGACTCGAGATACGCTTCCTCCAGGTCGGCCCAAGGAATGACAGAAGCCATGCGAACCCAACGGTTATCCGGGTTCAAGTGCCCTCCGAACGGCAAAAAGAATTCGTGTGGCAGGATCATTTGTTTGGCGTTGTGTTCATACATGACATGTCCTCCTGTGCAGTGTATTAGTGAGTTTTATTTTTTCGGTATGCACCTGTTTCGACAAAAAAGGCGTCAAACCCTTTATTTATATGGGATTATAAGTTGTTCAGCAATCTCTAAATACTTTGTAAATAATTTTCGAGGCTCCATTGTTTGCATCATTGAATAATTGTTTTTCACAAAAAGTACCACCTAAAGTTTAAATTCTTCGAAGTCTGCTCCGTTTTTAAATGCCTTTTTTCCTTTTATGCTATGATGATAAAGTATTCGGTTACCGTATAGTCAAGAGTGAAGAGGTGAAAAATTGGGGTTTACAAAAAACTTTTTGCGACAGGAGAATTTGCAGATTTATGTGGTGTGAAAAAGCAAACGCTTTTTCATTATGATGAAATCGGTCTTTTAAAACCAGAGTATAAAAACGAAAATGGGTATCGCTATTATTCCGTTCAACAAGCAGAGGTTTTTAGCGTGATTGAAATGCTAAAAGAAATTGGTATGTCTTTAGCAGAAATTAAAAACTTTTTACATTTCAAAACACCAATGGAAACCATTGCATTATTAACGGAAAAAGAAGAGATGATGAAAAAGAAAATCATGAAAATGCAGCGTACACAGCTAATTATACAAAACAAGAAAAAGCATATTGAAGAAGCATTACGGTTGAATTTTGATCGGTTTACAATAGAAAAAATGGGAACAGAATACTATGTATTAAGTGAAAGTATTTTAAACTGCTCTGATAAAGAATTTACGAAGTTGATTATGTCGTTTATTAAATATACAAAGCGAGAAAGACTTGATACTGGCTATCCTATTGGAGGTTTGATTCGTCAAGAGCAGGTAGAGGCGGGAGATTACTGGAATTATTCGCATTTTTATATGCGTGTGGCTCAATCTGATTTAGCAGAACCTTTTATCAAAAAAGCGGGAAAATACGTTGTTGGCTATCATAAAGGAAGTTATGTGACGATTCAAGAAACCTATAAAAAAATGAAAAATTATTTGGATAAGGAAGGGTATCGTATTTGTGGTGATAGTTTTGAGGAGTATGTAATTGATGAGGTAAGTGTAAGTGGGGAAAATAATTATGTAACAAAAATAATGATACAAGTAGAAGAAAAGTAAGCAAGCTGCTCCTTTTTTCAACCGTTTTAGTTTTCTTAAAGCATTTCATAACCATTACTAAGTAAATGAAACGCGACCTGTCCCCAGATAGCAGACAGGTCGCTTTTTCGATTTGTTTATTCCATATATCCAGCGGGGTCCGCTTCCACTCCAAACCATACATGCGCATATCCGTCGTGAATGCCGAAGCCCATTACAGTCAAGTCTGCCCAAAATCCGTTTCCGATAATGACGTTGTTATGATTATAGGCGAATGTACAGGATTTCCAGTCGTATCTAGCATAATCTAAATGAATGCAAAGGAGGAAAAATAATGGTGCAATTTGATTATGATCGATATGGCAGATACGATCAAGATTATGGATATGATTACGACAATTATGGAAGACGTCACAGAAGACGACGTCCGCATTTTCAATATCCATTTTACCCATATTATCCAACCTATCCAATCTACCCGCCGTACTATCCCTACAATCGTTATCCCTACTACCAACCATATAACCGTCCGTATGGCTATTAATATAGAGGATGTTTAGAATTAAAAAACAAGGACCGACAGAATCTTAGGATTAGATGCTGTCGGTCCCTTTTTATTTATTTTCGCTAACTTATCTAAAGAAACAAACTCCGTTTCTTGCACTTGATATGATTTTTTCCGGCTAACAATTCTGCATGCCTCCATTGACATTCGTATCACCTTAAAATATCAGACTATAATAATTTCATCGAATACTCATTATAGTATAATGGATAACAGGTTAACTTTTGGGATAGAGATTTCTATGAAATTTGGGGAGTGAGAGCATGACAAACAAAGCAGCAAATAAAGTAGGGGTGACGATTGGCTCGCTTCAATTTATGGTCGAGCGGGGGAAAATTAAAGAGTTCGCGCTTGCTATCGGGGATGACAACCCTCTTTATTATGACGTGGAGACGGCACGGGCGGCAGGGTTTAGAGATGTCCCCATTCCTCCCACCTTTCCGACGGTGATTGAGATGTGGGGAGGGCTCGATTTTGAAGCGCTTTTCGAAGTGCTTGAAATGAATCCGCTGAAAGTGCTCCATGGCGAGCAGGAATATACGTATCTTCAGGATATTTGTGCTGGCGATGAAATTACGGGGGAGATACGTGTAAAAGCGGATGAAGTGAAACGGGCCATGCGGCTAGTGACCTTAGAAGGGAAATTTATGAATCAACAAATGGAAGACGTGCTTCTATCGAAGAGTGTGGTCATTGAACGGATGTAATCCGTTTATATTGGATAAGTCCATAACGAAAAAGGAGCATTCCTGTTAGAAGCTTTTTCGGGGACTTGAACACAAAAAGCCCTCTTGGTATGATGCGGGGTGTCAAATCTGCACGAATTGACCCCTAATTTAGATACCAAGGAGGACTCATCATGAATTTTACGCAAAACGCTAAAATTAATCAAGTCACGGATAAAACGCTGGTTATAGGAATGGACATCGCCAAGCGCACACATTACGCCTGCATGGTTGATGAACGTGGCCTGCTCCTCAAGAAGTCGTTCCCCGTACATCAATCGAGGCAAGGGTTCGAATACTTCTATGAATGTATTCTCAATGCCAAGAAACAATTCGGCAAAACCGATGTCATTATCGGCATCGAGCCAACCGGCCACTATTGGCTCAACCTGGCCTACTTTCTCGACGATCGGGGCATCCCCCTCGTCATATGCAATCCAATGCATGTAAAGAAATCCAAGGAACTTGACGACAATCTTCAGACGAAGAACGACGCCAAAGATGCCCTTGTCATCGCCCGTTTAGTGAAAGACGGTCGATACAGCTATCCACGGATCTTGAGGGAAACAGAGGCTGAACTGCGTGTAGGTGCGACGCTCAAAGGCAATCTCACTGAGGAATTAAACGCTGTTAAAAACAAGATAATTCGCTGGACCGATCGCTATTTTCCGGAGTTTCAACAAGTGTTTCCGAGTTTCGGCAAGATGGCACTCGCTGCGTTGGAATGTACACCATTTCCTAACGATGTAGCGGGCAAAGAGCCGATTGAACTGGTTGAAATCTACCGGAATGTAGAGGGAATGAAATCCCCCCAGATACCGAAGGCAAAGAAACTTATTGATTCGGCGTATATTTCCATTGGCGTTACAGAAGGACAAACGATGGCCCGTATTGAAATCGCCACACTCGTCCAGCGCTATCGCCAACTTGAGAAGGAACTTGAATCACTTCAGGAACAGTTGACAGAGCTTATTCAGGCGACGGTTGAGTATGAGTATCTTCAAACGGTTCCAGGCCTTGGAGACGCAACCATCATTGATTTACTATCTGAAATCGGTAGTTTCGCCCATTATGATCATCCACGCCAACTACTTAAACTCGCGGGATTGACACTTAGGGAGAATTCTTCCGGACAGCACAAAGGACAGAAACGCATTTCGAAAAGGGGAAGACGCCAACTACGTGCACTGCTCTTCCGTGTCATGATGCCGATGATCCGCCATAACAAGGCATTTCGACAACTGCATGAGTATTACACAACAAGACAGGTAAACCCATTACGCAAGAAGCAGTCCATTGTAGTTCTCTGTGGGAAACTACTGAAGGTGCTGCACGCAATCTGTACGAAGCATATGGCATTTGACGCCGAGCAGATGATGAGGGACATTCCCAAGCTCGAAAGAGCTGCCTAAGCATTACATTCTGAGTGAATGACTAGAAAATTGGATGACACGGAGAAGCCGGCATTATATTTTCCATACGACCAATGAGTCCCCAAAGGAGCTTCGCCAGCCTCCGCCTTATGACTAGACCGAACGAAGGAATGTAGGCGCTTTGGACGCCAAGAGACATGGGAGGGTACGTCATCATAAGTTATGCGGAGATCCATAGTGCATCGTATACAGAGCTATCATCGCGACCAGTATTATCCAGCGATGACCGCGTAGCGTGCCCTTGTCTGTTTGAAGATTCAAATATCAAATAAATATGGTTTAACGGTGTGTCAAAAAAATATTTTTGACGCCCTGATAACGGGTCAAACCGTTGATACATCAACATTTATAGAGGGAGGATTTTTTATGCAAGTATTAGAACCGATTGAAAAACCGGAGATCACACATCAACAGCTCGTGAAGTATGCGGGAGCCTCTGGTGATTTTAATCCCATCCATACCGTTGTTCCCGTTGGAGAGGAGGCTGGATTGGGGGGCGTGATCGCTCATGGCATGTTGGCGATGGGATTTGCCGGACAAGCCCTTGCGCAATGGTTTCCACGCAAAAACCTTCGGAATTTTAAGGTGAGATTCAAAAAGATGACCCGTCCTGGCGAAAAATTGACGATTTCAGGAAGTGTATTGGAAGAGGTGGAACGAGACGGCGAAGTATGGTTACTTGGGAAGGTGATTGTCGCAAGCGAGGAAGAAACGAAACTCGATGGACGATTTGAAGTAATTAAAGAATAGGAATCTTGCTGAGTATCTATTGAATAAAACGTACCACTAGCGTTGCATGAATATTAATTAAATATTCAGTCACCATTCTATCTTTATTTTTGCCAAAAAGGGAAGCACCTGAATAAAGGTAGCGCTGTCCATTTGGTAAGTTTATACAGTTATCCATAAGTGACGGGTCAGCAGGGATCGTTACGGTATGCTTCCACTCCTGATTCTACGAAGCCAATACCGGGACGACTCCCATAGATTAGCGGCTAGAATACGTGAAATCGCCAAGATGGATTTCCTGCTGTTTGTTTCCGATTGAATCAGGACGTTCAGACAATAGGCAATCAGAGCCAGATAAATCTGGTTTTTCACAGCGTATTCACTTTGACCGTAGAAATGCTTGATCTTCACGTGCTGCTTGAGCCACTTGAAGAACAATTCGATGGCCCAGCGAGAACGGTAGATTTCGCTGATTTCCTCCGCGGAAATGTCGAAACGATTGGTGATCAGCCGCAATTCGCCCCCCTTGCCATCAGGGATGACAAGGATTCGGAAAACGTTCTCCGTACAGTTCGGATTGGCGCCTACGAACGCCATCGTGTCGGAAAGGGCATCACTCCCTTCCGGAAGGGAGAATGTGTGGATGGGATGCAGAACGGCATTCTTCTTCAACCGACAGACGAAGAAAAGCCCATCGTCCGTGAAGCGGTCAAACCGTTCATAATCCACATACCCGCGGTCGAAAACATACATGGCCTCCTTGTCGTCAACAAGCACTTCGAGTTGATTACGGTCGTGCTCCTTGGCGTTCGTGATGACCTCTTTGTCGGGGTAATGAGTGCCGTTTTCATCGAACACCAAGCGTATATGCAGCTTTACGCCGGCCTTGGTCTCCCGGAATTCGGCCCATTTAAAATGGTTTACGTTCAACGGGATCGTTGTGGAGTCGATGATTTTCAGGAGCAACCCCTTTTTGGGCGAAAGTTTTTGTACAGCGATCTGACTAACCAGTTGCATGAAAAGATTCGACAGAACCGTTGGATCCAACCGATTATTCTTTCTGGAAAGCTGCGACACACTGATGGAATCCACGCCGATCGCCCGTTGGAAATCCCGGTTTGTCAGCGCTGCTTCCAGTGCGTGCAGGCTGTCTGACTCCATTAATTGAGCATACAGCATGAGAAGTGTGTAAGCTTGCGTCGTTAACTTCTTTGTATACCGGTCTTGCCCATGTATGGTCACAATTTCGTTGAATTTCTCAAAATCAATGGCATTCAGCCATTTACCAAATGAAGTTTTTCGTGTATTCTTGTCCATGAGTTGGTCCTTTGTATTGGATTTGGACAGGAACTACCTGTACCTTCCATTATAAAGGACTTTTTCTTTTGGATTCCTTAGATTTTTGAAGGTTTTATGAATTCCTAATCTTCAAAAGATATTAATGCAACACTAGTGATGTAAAGTTTACCTATTTTAGATAACGGACCTGTATTGCTCATTGACAATGGTTTGGAGTAATAGCGCCCCTGTTGGATCTACGAAATAAACGAATAGAAAAAGCGACCTGCCACTCACTGGGGACAGGCCGCTTTTTCATATTGGGAGGGTTCGACTTTATCGCTGGTTAGAGTACAACTTTTATGAGTACTCATAAAATCCTTTACCCGATTTCTTTCCTAAATGCCCCGCCTCTACCATTCTTTTCAGTAACTCTTTAAAACTAAATCTTAAATTGGGAAATTGCTTCTTCAAGTTCAATTGCCATACTCGATAAATGTTGACTTGCTGCAGCGACTTCTTCAAGCGTCGCAGTCTGTTCTTCCGTTGCCGCCGCTACATTTTCAAATTCCTCTCCGGTTGAACGGACAAGTTCATCTACGCCCTGAATAATTTCGACGATTTGTCCACTATCCAAGGAAAGCTGCTGTATGAATGAAGAGATGTCATGCATCTGCTTGGAGACCTGTGAAACACGGCTGTGTGCACGACTTCCGACCTTTTTTCACTTCACGTGTGCCGCTTTTAATCGAAGTAATCGTAAGCTCTGTATCCGTCTGAATTTCCTTGATCAGATCTCCAATATGACCTGCCGCCTGTTGGGACTGTTCCGCAAGTTTCTTTACCTCACTTGCTACAACTGCAAAACCCTTTCCGTGTTCACCTGCACGCGCTGCTTCAATCGAAGCATTCAAGGGTAACAAATTTGTCTGGTTGGAAATCGCAACAATCGTATCCACAATCTGACCGATTTCGCTGGATCGCTTACCTAGCTTTTCCATCATGTCTTCCGATGTATTGACGGTATCTTCGATGGTTTCCATTTGGGTAATTGCGGAAACAACTGCTTTTTCGCCCTGCTTTGCTTTTTGAACCGCTTCTTCAGAACTTCTTGGCACTGCATCCGAATCAGCAAACAATTTGTTAAGGGTCCCAGACATTCGACCAACTGTTTCGGTGGCCTCTCTTGTACTATCGATCTGCTGCATTGCTCCCTTCGACACCGACTCGGTTGTTTCTGCTACTCGTTGGGCAGCTTGTGCAGTCTGATCGGCACTCGCATTCAACTGTTCGGCCGAAGAAGCCACCTGTGAACCAGTACCTTTTACAATCCGGATAAGCCCATTCAGATCTCTGGACATATGGCCTAATTCATCATTCGAGCGGATATTGAGACGGTGCGTCAAATCTCCCACCGCTATTTGGTTGATCATTCCGGACATCCCAGCAATATTTTTCAACATATATTTTAATAAAAAATTAATGAAAGCCACTAAAATGATCACTGAGATGATGAAATAGAATATCAGTTTTGTTGTCATACTTTTTACTGGCGCAACCACTTCGTCTTGAGTGACCGTCGTCGCTACAGACTAACCAGTAGTCTTAACTGGCTCATAACCAATGTAGTACTGTTGATCGTCAATCTCCACCGTCTTCAGTCCACTCTTTCCAGCGGTCATCTCTCTTGCAACCTCTCCGATATCTCCCGTTTGATTAGTAAGAGGCTCCTGCATTATCAGTTTCTCAACCGGACGATACATCACTTGCCCACTCGACGTTAGTAGCATGCTAAAACCTGTTTGCCCTATTTTCGATTCCTCCATAATGGAAGGCAAGGAATCAAGAAAGAGATCAACTGCTACAATACCTACTGTTTCATTATCCACCTTAACCTGTTTCATCACGCTTAAAATTACTTTTCCAAATACTTGGTCCATATACGGCTCTGTAAAATATACCCCTTCCATTTCCTTCACCGGCTCGTACCAAGGCCTACTGTACAGATCAAAATCAGGAGCGGAAAGAACATCACCCGTCCCCGTCAAAAAGTTTGCCTTCTCGCTCGCCACCCAGATCATCGCCACATCCGGATTCATGCTTTTAATTGCTTCCAGTGATAGATTCATGTCGTTATAATAGGCATTGGCCAATGCCTCTTCACGTGAGAGCGCCGTCTCTAGGTAATGAAGCACAGTTTGGTCAGCTGTAATTTGGTTGACTAGCGCCCCTTTTACCATTAAAAAACTTTCTACATCCTTAACAACAGATTTACTTTTACTGGATAACTCCGTTTCGGTATACCGGGTCATGATTTCTCTTGTATCCAAGCTCACAACAATAGCCGTAATCACCATAACTACAGCAATTGCGGCCAAAAAATCAGTGATACCTTTGTCGAAATACTTTGCCGCTTCATTTAAATACCTCCTGAAAAATATATAACTGACTATACTAGTGATTTAGTGAATATGTACCAACTGATTATACCTCAAATTAGGCCATATATCATGACTACAGAGAAATTTAAACAAAGATGCAACTTTTAAAGCAACATCTACGTATAATTTTCGACAAATCGATGACTCAATTATTAGCAAAGTAGCGGGTACTGTTTCTAATAATTATTTAGAAGTTAGGAGTTAGTGAAAAATCATGAAGGAAGTGATCTAACAGATACTCAAACCTAATACGAAGAGCCTCTACTATCGCTTATTATTACTAATGAAAATTAAGCTACCTCTCTGCATAAACCTAAAGGGTTGAAACAATCTGTGTATTCAAGAAAGGCCGCAACATGTATGCCCATGCACCCTTTTGTGGCATCTTAATCGATCATGAATGGACAGAGTTTGCGGAAGCAATATAAGGAACTGAACCGCGTTAGCTGCCAGTCCCAGTAGACACTTGATTTCCGTATCACCCCATAGCAATTTACAAAAAAGACCGCTAATAATACAAATTGGCAATAGCCATTCCATTCCAAATGTACTATGATTATTCATAATACATAAGGAGGAGATTTTCTCATGAAGAAACCATTTTATAAACGATGGTGGTTTATTGTGATTGTTGCACTTATCATTATCGGAGCACTTGCACCATCAGATGAAGAAAAAGAGGTAAGTGAAGCTGAACCGGAAAAGGTTGAAGTTTCAGCTGATGCAAAACCAGAAACTGAAAAAGAACCAGATGTGACAGATGAAGAAAAGAAAGCGGCCGCTGAACAGAAAGCGAAAGAAGAAGCAGAAGCTAAGGCCAAAGCAGAGGCCGAGAAAAAAACTAAAGAGGAAGCTAAGGCTAAAGAAGATAGCGTTCCTAGGGAACATAAATCGGCTTTAAAGAAAGCGGAATCGTACGCAAAAACCATGCACATGTCAAAAGCAGGCATCTATGACCAATTAACTTCTGAATACGGAGAGAACTTCCCTGCCGAAGCAGCTCAATATGCTATTGATAACATTGTATTTGATTGGAAAGATAACGCATTAAAAAAAGCACAATCATATGCAGAAACTATGAATATGTCAGATGCGGCTATTTATGATCAATTGATTTCGGAATACGGAGAACAATTCACTGCTGAAGAAGCGCAATACGCGATTGATAATTTATAATAAGAGAGCACCTCTTCCACTTGGATAGGGTGCTCCCTGTCATTTATTCGCTCGAATTAGTGCAACGATTGCCAGTGCTGCAATATCACCATCCGCCACCTTGCCCTCTTCTAAATCATTATATTCACTTTCCCGAATAACCCGCTTACATGGCAGCTTTCACTGCAATTTCACGTTGCACCTTACTGTTGGCATTGAATGTCAATATTAGAACCAATAAACCCACCTTCAGTGAAGACGGCTGGCATGTTGGTTTCCCAAAGGGCATGCAGATTCATTTTTCATACCACAATCCCTCTGTCCCATCACTTTAAGATTCATGGGTGGATGACTTGCGCGCACCCTCAACTGATTTATGGTTGACTTTTGGTTAATCCATGGCAAACGTCTTTCGACTCCCGATCTCCATCCGGCAATCGTTTTCCGGCCATATTAAAACCATGGACGGCATCCAGTACAATTTTCACCACGGCAGCACCCTCTTATCGTATTTCCTCACCTGCATTTGGTTGATAATAATACCTAAAGCTTCCGAAAAGTGCTTGAAGCGAGCAGTAGTTGCCTTCTCCCTTTTAATAGAAGTGGCAAGCACTTTGGTTGTTAGTGTGAAATCCACATCAAATAATCCCGTCTTTTTCGTCATAATAAAAAATCCCCCATTCAGTTGAATTGGAAGATAATTTCGGTACGCTATTCACGTAATTTCTAGGGTAATAAAAAAGGGATTCTGCACCAGTGACCGAAGCCCTGACCGAATCCCTAGTTGCTCACAAATCCAATTGTATCAACGGTTTGTGACTGATTTAATTACGTCCCAGGCAGGATTCGAACCTGCGACCGACGCCTTAGAAGGGCGTTGCTCTATCCAGCTGAGCTACTGAGACACGCGTAAACAATCCAATGATTGCTAACGACAAACTTTATTATAAAGAGATTCCGCACAAAAGTCAACGCTATTATAGTAAATTTTTCATTTCTACAGAATCGACTAATTCGCCCTTTATATTGCAGAACGAAACGCGCACAGTTTCATCCCATTCGATCACTGCGTATGTAGCTTCCCTGCCGCCCCGTGGTCGGCGCGTGCTGCCCGGATTCAGAAACAGGATGCTGTCTTTCATTTCGGCCCCGTACAAATGGGAATGGCCGAATAGGACGATGTCAGCGCCCTGCTCTTTTGCGGTGTAATAAAGCATCATCAACGACCGCTTGACGTCATGTTCATGACCATGGACGGCGAGCACCTTCTTGTTGCCCACCTCCACAAGGACGGACGAAGGAAAGCGGCTATCCAAATCGCAATTGCCGCGTACTGTATGGATGTTTTCCAAAAGCGGATCATCAAAAGACAGTTCGCTGTCTCCACAATGGAAGGTCGCGTCACCGGAAAGAGAGGAAACGGCTTTCACCGTTTCCTGATCTCCGTGTGAATCACTCATCACAATGATCTTCATTTTCCATCACCCTCAACATACAATGATATCCGAAAGCTTTATTTCCATTTTTCTCAATGCCGCTCCCCGATGGGAGATTGCATTTTTTTCATCCGGGGTCAATTCTGCCATCGTTTTTCCTTTGTCGGGCACATAGAAAATCGGATCATAGCCAAATCCGTTCTCGCCCTTTCGTTCCGTCTGGATGACACCTTCGCAACTGCCCGAAAACGTCTCTGTTTCCCGACCCGGACCGGCGACCGCCAACACACAGCGGAAACGTGCCGTTCTTTCTTCTGCGGGCACCTCTGCCAGTTCGTTAAGTACTTTATCGATATTCGCTTCATCACTTTTTTCGAGTCCCGCGTAACGGGCAGAATAGACGCCAGGGCGGCCACCCAATGCGTCAATCTCCAAGCCGCTGTCATCCGCAATGACCGTCTTCCCTAACAACTGAGAAACCGTTTCCGCTTTCAAAATAGCATTCTCTTCGAACGTAACGCCCGTCTCCTCCACATCGATCGCCTGATCCACGTCCTGTAAAGTCAACACCCGAATTCCTTGTGGCGCGAACAACGCTTCAAAGTCTTTCGCTTTCCCTCTATTGGAAGTGGCAATCACAATCTCCTTCATGAGGCGTCCTCTTCCTCTCGGTTCCCGATCCGTTCCGCAATCGGGCCAAGCGCTTCTTTTTGCGATTCAATCAACCGGCGAATCCCCAACTCGGCAAGTTCGACGAGACCATTCATTTCCACTCGTGTAAAGGTTGACTCTTCACCGGTTCCTTGAAGTTCCACAAATTCTCCTGCACCCGTCATGACGACGTTCATATCGACAGCCGCTTCCGAATCCTCGATATAATCAAGATCTAAGATCAATACATCCTCCACCGTCTTTCCGACGCTAGTCGCAGCAAGATAGTCCAGAACAGGATACTTCGCCAACCCTTTCATTTCTTGCAGTTTAGCCGCCGCCAAGGCCATTGCGACGAAAGCTCCTGTAATCGAGGCAGTCCGAGTCCCTCCGTCTGCCTGGATGACGTCGCAGTCAATCCAGATCGTCCGCTCGCCCAACGCTTCCATATCGACTACCGCACGCATCGCCCGTCCGATCAGCCGTTGGATTTCCATCGTCCGGCCGCCCACTTTCCCGCGTGTCGATTCACGCTGTGTCCGTTGTCCGGTTGCACGGGGCAACATGGAATACTCTGCGGTCACCCATCCTTTTCCGCCGCCGCGTAAAAAAGGCGGAACCCTCTCTTCAATCGTCGCTGTACAAATGACTTTCGTTTTTCCGACAGAAATCAGGACAGACCCCTCCGGATGAATCAAATAATTCGTCTCTATCGTCACAGGCCGATTCATGTCAGCCGATCTACCATCATGCCTCATTTTGACAACCTCCACCATTCTGTTTGCGACTCCATCTTATCATATCCTATTTTGCCAGCGCAAAAACCCGGAACCCCTCCAAACGGGAATTCCGGGCCTTCTTATAATACAATATGCCTTACATCCGGTCCATCAATGGATAACCAATCTTCCACGATCGAACGGAAGGCGTCCACCCCGCCTGTCGAATAAAAAACCGGTTCTGCGGGTTGATCCGACTGGCGTGCCAGCTGCTTCTCCTGCAATATCGCTTCCACGTCCCGTACCGTCTCGACCGCCGATGATATGATTTGCACTCCGGCAGGTAAATGCTTTGCAATATGCTCCTGCAACAAAGGATAATGCGTACATCCCAGGATGGCTGCATCAAATGGAACATCCGCCAAAGGAAGAAGCGTCCGTTCGACGACTTCATTTGCATATTCTGTATGGTATTGCCCGCTTTCCACTATAGGGACGAATTCGGGGCAGGCCAATGAATGGACGACGGAATTCGTCGAAAACTCGCGGATTGCGTCTTCATATGCACCGCTGTTTATCGTTCCGTCAGTCCCCAAAACAGCAATATTCCCTAAACGGGAACCTTGGACAGCAGCACGCGCACCTGGCACAATGACGCCGACAACCGGAAATGGAAATTGCGCCCGGATATCATTCAAAGCCACCGCCGTTGCTGTATTGCAGGCGATAATCAACATCTTGATTCCCATGTCCGAAAGTTTGGACACCATCTCTGTTGTAAATTCTTTCACTTCTTCTGCGGGGCGCGGTCCATATGGGCAACGCGCGTTATCCCCTATATAAATGATCGGTTCCTGAGGCAATCGTCGCAACATTTCTTTGACGACCGTCAACCCACCAGCCCCCGAATCAATAATTCCGATTGGCGAATCCACTTCCACACCTCGATCCTTTTCTTCTCATAATGCAGTTTCGTCAGCGAGTGTGAGAGGTCTATCCCTTGTTGTTCAGTAAAATCCGCCAATCATCTTATCGAAGTGGGCGCGTTGGCTCTGACAAGTAAACGAGCTCCCTGAAAACGAAACCTGTTTACTTATTGTCACCCTTTTTTGCACAGTTGGCAATACCTTAAACTTGTTCTCAAAGTGCTCTCACCACCAAGTAGATCCTTAGACGTACGAATCCTGTCAGTGCCTACGATGCAATCGGGCGTGTCATCCTGATTCAGCCGGGTGATGTCAAGGTTCCTTGAAAACACCGCACACCGGATGTAAATCCTTAAAAAGTGGAGGAAAGTCCGCTGCTTCTTATCAAGCAGCGGACCTTCCATCCACGGGAGCCCTCCATATTAATGTAACCGCAGTTCTCCTAACCTTAATAATTCGACGATCGCCTGAGCTCTGCCGGAAACCCCCAGCTTTTGAATCGTATTCGAGATGTGGTTCCGAACCGTCTTTTCGCTGATTCCGAGCCGTCCCGCGATATCTTTTGTCGTATGATCGTCAACGAGCAGATGAAAAATTTCACGTTCTCTTGCCGTCAGCAAGGAACGGTTTTTTGATTCCTCTGTCAAGACGCGCCCCTCCTATCCGCTTTCACCTTAAAATATGTGAAAGGGTCACAGGCTGTGCCGGCTACTTGACTTTTTCCTTGACAAAAAGCGACTTTTCTTGGTCCGTCCATGGAATTCCTTTTCCTGTTACTTTGGAAATTTGGACTAGGGTCCCCCTTCCGGTGAAAACAACCTCCCCTTTTTCATTTTTCGCCATGTAGTGGATGTCAACTGAGCTATTCCCGACTTCAGCAGCTTTTACATAAATGGAAAGGTTTTCATCGAAGAAGACTTGCTTAATGAAATCACATTGCAAATCCGCTACGACTGGAATTGATTTCCCTTCTGGATCCAACCAGTCACTCATCAAGCCGATGCTTTTACAATATTCAATCCTTGCCTCTTCAAAATAAGTAAAAGGCACCGTATTGTTCAAATGCCCATACATATCCGTCTCCGAAAATCGGACAGAGATCGGAATGGAAAACTCAAAGTCCGCTGCCCATTCCCCCATATCCTTAATATATGCCATTTTCATTGCAAACTCCCCCTTCAAAAATGAATGAATGTTCATTCTTTTATTCTAGCAAACTTAGTTATGGAAATGAAGGAATACGAGCAAATTAAATAGAGTTGAGAGGAAAACTGTCCCGGCTCTCCACCTAACTGTAAGGGTCCGGCCGAACTGTCATGGCAATCCGGATACTCCAAGGGCAACCTCCCCTACGGTCATGGCCCGCCCCATAACTGCTACAACCAGCTTCTCCCCTTCTTACAAAATCAAGAAACCTGCCAAGCGGGAAGCCGGGCAGGTTGGAGACTGCAATTAGTCTACCATATGGTCGCTTCCGAAGAAGTTCTTGAACATTTGAACAGTTGTCGCACGGTTCATAGCTGCAATCGATGTTGTCAACGGAATGCCTTTCGGGCAAGCGACGACACAGTTTTGAGCATTACCGCACTCAGTGATTCCACCGTCTCCCATGATCGCTGCCAGACGCTCATCCCGGTTCATGGAACCAGTCGGATGCGAGTTGAACAACCGCACTTGGGAAAGTAGGGCAGGGCCGATAAAGTTTGTTTTATCGTTGACGTTCGGGCAAGCTTCCAAGCAGACACCACATGTCATACATTTAGAAAGTTCGTATGCCCATTGACGCTTCCGTTCCGGCATACGCGGACCTTCTCCAAGGTCATACGTTCCGTCAATCGGAATCCATGCTTTGATCTTTTTCAAGGAATCGAACATGAACTCACGGTCAACGACGAGGTCACGGACAACCGGGAAAGTTTTCATCGGTTCCAATTTGATCGGCTGCGTCAATTGGTCGACCAAAGCGGTACAAGACTGGCGTGGACGGCCGTTGATGACCATGGAGCACGCTCCACATACTTCTTCCAGGCAGTTCATGTCCCAGTTGACCGGTGCCGTCTGTTTCCCGTCTGCATTCACCGGGTTCCGGCGAATTTCCATCAACGCGGAAATGACGTTCATATTCGGTCTATATTCAACATCGAACTTCTCCCAATACGGGGCCGAAGTCGCTGTATCTTGACGAAGAATCTCAAAGCGGACGGTTTTTACAGCTGTTGTATTTTCGCTCACTTACGTCAATCTCCTTTCTTCGCTGAGTAATCGCGTTTACGAGGCGGAATCAAGGAAACGTCAACATCTTCATAATGGAAGATCGGTGCTGAATTCCCATCAAATTTAGCCATCGTTGTTTTCAAGAAGTTTTCATCGTCACGGTTCGGGAAGTCCGGTTTGTAATGGGCTCCGCGGCTTTCGTTCCGATTTAGCGCTCCAAGTGTGATTACTCTAGCTAAGTATAACATGTTTTTCAATTGACGAGTGAATGTCGCGCCTTGGTTCGACCATTTCTGCGTATCGTTGATATTGATGTTTTCATAGCGTTCCAGCAATTCTTGGATTTTGTTATCCGTCTCTTGCAGCTTATCGTTGTAACGAACAACCGTTACGTTATCCGTCATCCATTCACCAAGCTCTTTATGAAGGACATACGCGTTTTCTGTCCCATTCATTGCAAGAGTTGCATCCCATTTCGCCTGCTCTTCTTTTACAGCACTCTCGAAGATGGAGGATGGAAGCTCTTCCGCTGTGCGTTTCAAGCCTTTCATGTATTTAACAGCATTTGGTCCAGCGACCATACCGCCGTAAATTGCAGAAAGAAGTGAGTTCGCACCAAGTCGGTTCGCACCGTGCTGTGAATAATCACACTCACCAGCAGCGAACAAGCCTTTGATGTTCGTCATTTGGTCGTAGTCGACCCACAGTCCGCCCATCGAATAGTGGACAGCCGGGAAGATTTTCATCGGGACTTTACGAGGATCGTCGCCTGTGAATTTCTCATAGATTTCGATAATCCCACCCAGTTTGATGTCCAATTCATGCGGGTCTTTGTGGGAAAGGTCCAAATACACCATGTTTTCGCCGTTGATGCCTAGTTTTTGATTGACGCAGACATCAAAAATCTCACGTGTAGCGATATCACGTGGTACGAGGTTACCGTAATCCGGATATTTCTCTTCAAGGAAATACCATGGTTTACCGTCTTTATATGTCCAAACGCGACCGCCTTCACCCCGTGCGGATTCACTCATCAGACGAAGTTTATCGTCTCCTGGGATTGCCGTTGGGTGGATTTGGATGAATTCGCCGTTTGCATAGTAAGCGCCTTGTTGGTAAACGATTGATGCTGCGGATCCTGTATTGATGACCGAGTTTGTCGATTTACCGAAGATGATACCAGGGCCTCCAGTTGCCATGATGACTGCGTCCGCTTTGAACGCCTGGATTTCCATCGTTTTCATATTTTGCGCTTTGATTCCACGACAAACCCCTTCCTCGTCCATGATGATGCCGAGGAATTCCCAATGTTCGTATTTCTGTACAAGCCCTGCCACCTCGTGGCTCCGGACCTGTTCATCCAAAGCATACAATAATTGCTGCCCAGTTGTCGCTCCTGCGAATGCAGTACGGTGATGCAATGTTCCACCAAAACGACGGAAATCGAGCAGCCCTTCCGGTGTACGGTTGAACATGACGCCCATCCGGTCCAATAAGTGGATGATACCGGGTGCCGCTTCAGCCATCGCTTGCACTGGCGGCTGGTTCGCAAGGAAGTCTCCTCCATATACAGTGTCATCGAAGTGGATTGCAGGCGAGTCGCCTTCCCCTTTTGTATTTACTGCACCGTTGATGCCGCCTTGGGCACATACGGAGTGGGAACGTTTAACCGGGACAAGAGAGAACAGGTCGACCGATGTTCCTTCTTCTGCCGCTTTGATAGTTGCCATCAAACCGGCAAGGCCTCCACCGACGACAATCAATCTGCCTTTTGCCATTTTTTTGTTTCACTCCTCAAGTTTCAATCAGTTTCTTAAATAGTAGATCATACAAACGCTAAAATTGCTTGAATACCAATTACAGAAAGAATTAGGAATATTCCCATTGAGATATACGTGACAATCGTTTGTGAACGAGGTGATTGAGTGAATCCCCATTTCACAAGGAATGACCAGATTCCGTTAGCCAAGTGGAATGTCGCCGATAGGACACCCAAGATGTAGAATACCAACATGAACGGGCTCGATAGAATATCAGCCATCATGTCATAGTTGACTTCCGCACCCAATGCCTTCTGGATTCTTGTTTGGTAGATGTGCCATGCGATGAAGATCACAAGGATCACACCTGTGACACGTTGCAACAAGAACATCCAGTTACGGAACGTACCATAGCGCTGTACATTGTTTTTCGCCGTGAAAGCTATGTAGATACCAAAGAACGCATGGAACATAAGCGGGATGTAAATGACGAACCATTCCAGAAACAGAACGAATGGCAAGTTCCCCATGAAATTTGATGCGTTGTTGAATGCGTCTGCACCGCGGGTTGCAAAATGGTTGACAACCAAGTGTTGAGTCACGAATAGACCAACCGGAATGATTCCGAGCAAGGAATGAAGTCGGCGCAAGTAAAAATCTGATTCTCTCGACAAGTTTTTTACCCTCCCTTATTTCTGAGTCAGCCTTTCCACGTCCGTCACCTTTTAGACAAGATGCGACATTGACGGCATGGCTCTTCATGGTACAATATTAGAACATGTCCATTGTACTCCTCCGATTTCAAGAGGTCAAGATGGTCTGGAGTTTTTGATTTGGCTGCCGCTTTCACTTTTCCTATGACAGTCGATAAATTTTAAAAAATTGTCGGAAAGGGTTGTACATTCGATTGGAAACAAATACATACGATTCGCCGACCCGATTCGGCTATGATCTGCTAAGGGACCATGTGTTGCCGAGCATTTTGGGCAAGCATGAAAACGATATCCTTTATTGGGCCGGTAAAGAGGTGGCCCGGAAATTCCCCGTTTTCGGCATCGAGGAATTGCCGATATTTTTCAAAGAAGCGGGTTGGGGACCTCTGAACCTTGTGAAGACATCAGAAGACGAAGCCCTCTACGTTTTGACACGAAGCGCGGGAGATGGCCCCGGCATACATAATCGCTCATGCTCCTTGGAAGCTGGTTTTCTAGCAGAACAGTACCAGAAATTAAATGGCTTCCTAACCGAATGCTATGGAGAGGTCGATGAAAAAGACGGCCAAGCCAGCTTCACGGTGAAATGGGATCCGAAAACGAAAATTGATATGTAGAGAAGGATGCTGCCTAATGCCGCATCCTTTTTCATTTCCTCAATCCTCATTCTCCGCATCTTCCTTCCCTTCCCGGAAGTACGATTCCACGGTTTCGGCCACTTTGGAAGGCATACCCGCTTCTCTGAGTTCTTCAATTGTGGCTTCTTTGATTTTCTTCACAGAACCGAAATGCTTCAATAATAATTTCTTCCGTTTTGGCCCTACGCCCGGCAAACCATCTAACGCCGAAACTAAGGAATTCGCCCCACGCCGTTGACGATGGAAGGTGATGGCAAACCGGTGCACTTCATCTTGGATTCTCTGCAACAGATAGAATGCTTCACTTGTCCGTTTCAATGGAACCAATTCGACAGGTTGACCGTACAGCAATTGGGAAGTCTGGTGCTTTTCATTTTTTGAAAGTCCTGCGATTGGAATCGAAAGACCCAATTCATCCTCGAGCACTTCCCGGGCCGCTTCCATATGGCCTTTCCCGCCATCGATGATAATCAGGTCCGGCAACGGTAAATCGTCGCGCAAAACCCGGATATACCGCCGTCTCACCACTTCGCGCATCGCTCCGTAATCATCGTGGGCAGCAGCTGTTTTCGTCTTGTATTTCCGGTAATCTTTGCGATTCGGCTTGCCATCCAAGAACGAAACCATGGCCGACACGGGATCCGCTCCGTATGTGTGGGAATTGTCGAACGCTTCAATCCGCAGAGGTATCGAGATATTCATCGCCTTGCCCAATTCCTCGCAAGCACCGATCGTCCGCTGTTCCTCCCGCTCGATCAAGTGGAATTTCTCCTTCAAGGCGATCTGCGCATTTTTATTGGCGAGATTGACGAGATCCTTCTTTTTTCCGCGCTGTGGTGTGTAGACGTGCACGTCCAGGAGTTCCTGGACCAATTCACTGTCCATGCCATGCGGCAATAAAATCTCTTTCGGCTTCAAATAATCCGATTTCCCGTAAAACTGTCCGATGAAGGTCAGCAGCTCTTCATCCGGATCTTGATAAAGCGGAAATAGGGACACGTCCCGTTCAATCAATTTACCTTGCCGGACAAAGAAGACTTGTACACACATCCATCCACGTTTGACGGCATACCCGAAAATATCGCGGTCCGTGAAATCATTCATTGTAATCGTCTGTTTTTCCATGACGGCTTCGATGTTCGCGATTTGATCGCGGTATTCCTTCGCCCTTTCAAACTCCAGATCATTGGCGGCGGCCGTCATCTTTTCCGTCAATTCCTTTTTCATATCTTTGTAACCGCCGTTGAGAAATCGTGTAATGTCATCCACCATTTTTTTATACGTTTCTTCCGCCACCTCATTGACGCATGGAGCCAAACATTGGCCCAGGTGGTAATAGAGACAGACGCGATCAGGCAGCGTATGACATTTTCGATAAGGGTAAAAACGGTCGAGTAATTTTTTCGTTTCATTGGCGGCGTGAGCGTTCGGATACGGTCCGAAGTATTTGCCTTTGTCTTTTTTCACTTGCCGGGTGATGATCAATTTCGGATGGCGTTCCGCGGTGAGCTTCAAGTATGGATACGATTTGTCATCTTTCAGCATGATGTTGTATTTCGGATCATACTGTTTGATCAAATTCAATTCCAAGACGAGCGCCTCGATATTGGAAGAGGTGACGATGTATTCGAAGTCCTCGATTTCGCTGACAAGGCGTTGCGTTTTCGCATCGTGACTGCCTGTGAAGTAGCTGCGGACCCGATTTTTCAGCACTTTGGCTTTACCGACGTAAATAATCGTCCCTTGCCGGTCTTTCATCAAATAACATCCCGGAAGATCGGGTAAGATCGCTAATTTATGTTCAAGTAACTCATTCATTTCTTTCACCTACCAAAAAAACCGGGCCTTTCGGAAGGACCCGGTTATGGAATGACAATTATGCGTGTTTTTCAATCAATTGGGCAAGCGATTCTTTCGGCTGGAACCCGACAACTTTATCGACAACTTCTCCGTCTTTGAAAAGCAGGAGAGTCGGGATGGACATGATGCCGTACTTACTTGCCGTCCCTTGGTTGTTGTCGACATCGACTTTCACGATATTGGCTTTGCCTTCGATATCTCCGCTTAGATCTTCCAATACGGGAGCGATCATTTTACAAGGTCCGCACCAAGGTGCCCAAAAGTCAACAAGGACAAGACCTTCTTTAATATTTTCATCAAAGTTCTGATCGGTTGCATTAATGATAGCCATTTAAAATTTCCTCCTTTATAAGAACAACTATGATGTATTATAGCACGGCCCTATAGGGTGGGCTAACGATATGCCCACAAGTCCGTATCCCTTGTTCCATTTTAGGAAAACGATGAACACCCCGCCGCTCATGGAAATGAACGACGGGGCGTCTGATTATACCTATTAGCCTACTTTCACTTTTTGAATCTCTTCAATCATCATTGGAATGACTTCGAACAGGTCGCCGACAATTCCATAGTCCGCCACTTTGAAAATGTTCGCTTCTGGATCTTTGTTGATGGCCACGATGATTTTGGAGTTCGACATCCCTGCCATATGTTGGATGGCCCCTGAAATTCCTGCCGCTATGTACAGATCAGGTGTAACCACTTTCCCCGTTTGGCCGATTTGCAAGGAGTAATCGCAATAGTCCGCGTCACACGCACCTCGGGATGCGCCTACCGCACCGCCTAGCAGATTCGCCAGCTGTTGCAGCGGCTCGAAGCCTTCCGCGCTTTTTACGCCGCGCCCCCCCGCTACGACCACTTTTGCTTCCGAAAGATCCACGCCTTCCGTCGCCTTGCGGACGACTTCCGAGATAACCGAGCGAAGGTTCGCGATATCGACGGAAACGGAAGATACATCGCCCGTACGGCTTGCATCATGGTCAAGCGGCGCAATGTTGTTCGGACGGATCGTCACGAAGAGAAGACCTTCCTTGTTTTTCACTTTTTCAAACGCTTTACCGGAATAGATCGGGCGGATGAATGCAGCAGCGTCGCCTTCCCCTTCGATTGACGTCACGTCGGAGATCAGGCCGGATTCCAATTTACTCGCGATTTTTGGAGATAGGTCTTTCCCGAGCGCCGTATGTCCGAAGACGATCGCTTCCGGTTTCTCCTGTTCGTAGACTGCCAGGAACGCTTGTCCATAACCGTCCGATGTATATTGTTTCAGATGCGGATGCTCCACTGTGACGACACGGTCCGCCCCGTAATGGATCATTTCCTCCGCCAACGATTGGACGGAATCGCCAAATAGCACACCGACGACTTCCCCTCCGCCGGAAATTGTCTTCGCGGCTGCAATCGCCTCGAATGATACGTTACGCAAAGCACCTTCTCTAGCTTCTCCCAGTACTACCACTTTTTTAGACATATTGAGTCCCTCCTAATAGATACGATTCCATTCACCTGTTGAGTCAGATCACTTTCGCTTCTGTGCGGAGCAAGTTGACAAGCTCCTTCACCTGATCGGCTACATCGCCTTCCAATACACGGCCCGCAGCCTTTTGCGGCGGCAGGAAGATTTCGACGGTTTCCGTTTTCGGCTCCACGTCATCCTCGTCGATATCGAGATCGTCGAGCTCCAATTCATCCAGCGGCTTCTTCTTCGCCTTCATGATGCCTGGCAAGGATGGGTAACGCGGCTCGTTCAAACCTTGTTGTGCCGTCACAAGCAATGGTAGGGACGTCTCGATTGTTTCCGAGTCCCCTTCGACGTCACGCACGATTTTGACGGATGTACCATCGACGCTCAATTCCGTGATCGTCGTCACGTAATTGATGCCGAGAAGTTCCGCGACACGCGGGCCGACTTGGCCGGAGCCGCCGTCGATTGCGACGTTTCCTGCGAGGATGATGTCGGCATCCTTGTCTTTCAAGTATTCCGCCAGGATTTTAGCGACCGTATACTCGTCCATTTCATCCAGATCGTCTTCTGTATTGATGAGGACCGCTTTGTCTGCGCCCATCGCAAGCGCTGTACGAAGTTGCTTTTCCGCTTCTTCGTCGCCGATCGTGATGACTGTCACTTCCCCTTCGTGGGCGTCCCGAAGCTGGATCGCTTCCTCAATGGCATATTCGTCGTACGGGTTGATGATGAATTCTGCCCCGTCTTCCGCGATTTTACCGTTTGTAACCGTTATCTTTTCCTCCGTATCAAATGTCCGTTTCACTAGTACATAAATGTTCATAGTTGCAGACCTCCTTGGATTTCTATTTATTTTCCAACAAAAACTGGTTGGCGTTTTTCAAGGAATGCTGAGATTCCCTCTTTTGCATCTTCGGATACGAAAACTTCGCCGAAGGAAGCGGCTTCCGCTTTTATGCCCTCGTCGTAGCTTGCATGCTTCGTATATTGAAGCATTTCGATGGCAGCTTTGACCGCTACCGGGCTTTTGTTCACCATTTTTTTAGCTAATTCAATTGTTTTAGGAAGCAATTCCTCTTCCGGGAAAGCATGGTTGGCGAGTCCGAGTCGAACAGCTTCCGTGCCAATGATCGGTTCGCTCGTCAACAGCATCTCCGCGGCTTTTGCCATACCGACATAGCGAGGCAGGCGCTGCGAACCCGCAAACCCCGGTATCAACCCCAATTGCAATTCGGGTAGGCCCAGTTTCGCTTTTTCGGAAACGGTCCGCATATGGCATCCCATCGCCAACTCCAGACCTCCGCCGAGTGCGGCGCCGTGGATTGCGGCTATCACCGGCTTTTTGAATCGTTCCAGCCGCTCAAACACCTGTTGTCCGCTAGCCGCCAACCTGGAGAATTCCTCTCCGGACGTGACCTCTGTGAACTCCTTAATATCTGCCCCCGCAGAGAAGAATCTGCCTTCCCCATGCATTACGATTACCCGGATCGAGTCATCGCCTTCCACCAGGTCCAGCAATGAATCTACTTCTAGTATAAGTGCACGGGAAAGTGCGTTTGCAGGCGGTCTGTTGATCGTAACGACTGCAACACCTTCTTCTTTTTTCACAGTAAGAAATTCCATTTTACCCATCCCCCTTCACTATTTCTTCATCCGACCTGCCAGGGACAAGCACACACCCCAACCTGAGCAGTTCAAGACATAATCCCTTTCGCCATAACTCCCCTTATTTCCTTCTTGAAAAAAGATTTCTTTACCTACTCAACCCATGCATGATTAATTTATGTACTTTTGGTGACAATTCCATCAAATCATATTTCTGATCATTGATGACCCAAGTCGTCAACGTTTCATCCATTGTCCCAAACACCATCTGCCGGGCGAGCCTTATATCGAGGTCGGCATCCAACTCACCATTTTCAATCCCTTTTTTCAAGATCTGATCAAGCAATGCCAAATACTCCCTTAACACGTTATTGATGCGCGTGCGCAATTCTTTGTTCGATTGTCGAAGTTCCAGCTGGGTGACGATTGCCAAATGCCGGTCTTCATGGAGAATCCGGAAATGGTTTTCGATCAACGCATATAACAATTCCGATACGGTATGATTCCGTTTCAGGATTTCTTCCAGTTCGTTGATGAAGATCGCCATCTTTTCACGGAATACATTGATAAGGATATCTTCCTTGTTTTTGAAATAAAGATAGATGGTTCCGTCCGCCACACCGGCCTCTTTTGCAATTTTCGAAACCTGCGCCTGGTGGTATCCGTTTTCTGCAATGACGATGACTGCAGCGTCCACTATTTGTTTATATTTAGGCTTGTCCCTTTTCAAGTTCATTCACCACCATAAAAAAAGAAAATATGAATGATTGTTCATTCATATTTTCATATTAAACGTTATAGCCGAACAAGTCAAGCGGAATGTTATGAAGGGAGCGTTTCTGTTTGGGCTTTCTTTTTCTCTTCATCCACAAGAACTCTTCGCAAGATTTTCCCGACTGCCGTCTTTGGCAATTCATCACGGAATTCATAAATCCTTGGAACTTTAAAGGCTGCAAGGTTTGCTCGGCAATAGTCATCCAATTCTTTTTCCGTCACCGAACTTCCTTCTTTCAACACGATGTATGCTTTGACAGTTTCTCCGCGGTATGGATCGGGCACGCCCGCAATGACACATTCTTGGACATCTTGGTGTTCATAAAGCACTTCTTCGATTTCTCGTGGATAAATATTAAAACCGCTGGCAATGATCATATCCTTTTTCCGATCGACTACGTAGAAATTGCCTTCGTCATCCATGTAACCGAGATCACCTGTCAACAACCAGCCATCCCGGAAAGTTTGCTCCGTATCTTCCGGTCTATTCCAGTATCCCTTCATCACTTGAGGGCCCTTGATGGCAATCTCGCCGATTTCTCCATTTGGCAATGGTTCCGTAGACTCAGGCCCTAAGATGATCGCATCCGTGTCTGGCCAGGGGACGCCGATCGACCCTTTCACCCGATTCTTCGCCCAGACGAAATTGGCATGGGTGACCGGGGACGTTTCCGTCAATCCATATCCTTCAACGAGCTTTCCGCCTGTAATCCGTTCAAACTTCTCCTGAACCTCTATTGGCAATGCGGCCGATCCGCTAATACAAGCTCTGATGGAGGAAAGATCATATTTTGCGATATCGGGATGATTCAGCAAGCCGATGTAAATCGTCGGTGCTCCTGGAAAGAGAGTCGGTTTCTGCTTATCAATCGCCTTCAATGCCGATTCAAAATCAAATTTAGGGATCAGGACCATTTTATTGCTGAGCATCACGGTTAAGACCAATACGGTCGTCATGCCGTACACATGAAAGAACGGAATGATTCCCATCACCACTTCTTTTCCTTCCTCGCAATCATAGAGCCATTCATCACACATCCTCACGTTCGACGTCAGGTTGGCGTGGGTAAGCATGACTCCTTTCGGTGGGCCTGTCGTTCCACCGGTGTACTGCAGCAAGGCGACATCTTCATCATAGTCAAAAGGGTAGCTTATTTTTTCGGGTTGGGCCGATTTCATGATTTCTGTGAATAGATGGTTCATTCCCCGATGTTCCACCTTCACTTGGACGCCATGCTCCTTTTTCTGGATGAATGGGTAGATTAAATTTTTCGGGAATGGCAAATAGTCTTTTATCCCGGTGATGACGACATGCTCCAATTGGGTATTTTTCCGGATTTTCGAGATGCGAGGAAAAAGGATGTCCAGTGATATGATCGCTTTAGCACCCGAGTCCTTCATCTGATACTCCAGCTCCCGTTCCGTGTAAAGCGGATTGGTCTGCACGACAATCCCACCGGCGTATAAAATGCCGAAATAAGCGATGGCACTCTGAGGGCAATTCGGCAGCATAATCGCCACCCGATCCCCCTTCTCGACTCCGAGCGTTTTTAAATAATTGGCGAATTTCAAGGAAGATTCGTAAAATTCCTTGTACGTAATTTCCTTCCCCAGAAAATGAATTGCAACTTTATCAGGATACTTTGTTCCGGCACGAGTCAGATAATCTTGGATGGGAACCCTTTCGTACTCCAACGTCTTTGAGATTTCGGGCGGATATAAATCCAGCCAAGGTTTTGCAGACATTTGAACTCCCCTTTCTCTCCTCTATTCTATTCTCTAGTCACTCCTGATTATTATTATAGTAGAAAATGTTTCCGCTTTCAATAAAGAATATTCGAACGATTTGAAAAACACCTTGATGATCATATCAAGGTGTTTGGGTAACTAGCCAATAAACTCCAACGAGCACGAAAAGGATACAAACGACAATTAAAATTTTCGATAACTTTTCCATATGACAGCTCCTACGATATACTCGCCCCGATGACGAACGACAACCCGACAGAGATAGTCAAAGAGATGAAGCCGACTGATCGGTTGTCTGCTTCGATTTCCTTGTCGATATTGAATTTCGGTGTGAGGAACTCGAAAAGGATATAAGCGAAGACCAGCAAGATAAAACCGAAAAGTCCCCACCCGATCATCTGGGGCAATGTATTATGCTGTTCAATCGAATACCTGAATATATTGGCCACGCCGAATATCTTGCCGCCTGTCGCCAATGCGACCGCAACATTCCCTTTCCGGATTTCCTCCCAATTTTTATACTTCGTTACAAGTTCAAATAACACCATGGAAACGATCAAGCACAAGACGACGACACTGAAGTATCCTGCCGTTTCCACTAACGGGTGACCCCAAAACCCTTCTTTCCCCATAATTTATGGCTCCTTTACAACGGTCATGGTTCCCTATACGGTTGAGACGGGAAAAGGTTTCATCGGGGGTTGTTTTCATTTTAATTCCACGACTGTGACACCATGACCGCCTTCCCCCGCTTCGCCGAAACGGTAACTTTTCACACGTGGATGCTTTTTCAGGAATTGCTGGACACCTTGCATCAAGGCGCCTGTCCCTTTTCCATGGATGATAGAGACTTGGTGATAGTTGGATAAAAGGGCATCGTCCAAATACTTCTCCGTCCGCATGATAGCATCTTCGTACCGTTCTCCCCGCAGGTCGAGTTCCAATTTGACATAGGAATCCCGACCTCTGACGGAAGCGGAGACCGCCGGCTGCTTCTCTTTCTCCGGTTTGACATATTCCAAGCCGGACTGATCGAGTTTCATCTTCAAGATTCCGATTTGGACGACCCACTCGGTGTCGGACACTTTCTCAAGGAGCGTCCCTTTCTGCCCGTAACTGAGGACTTTCACTTCATCCCCCGGTTGTAATGGACGTGGGGCGGCTTTCGCTTTGACCGCCTTCTTCTTGCGGTCTGCTGGAGCTGCCTCTTCCAATCGCTTGCGCGCATCGATCAGCTCATGTTCTTTGACGCTCGCTCCGGCATTGAGCCGGAGTGCGCGCAAGTCGGAGATGACCGCTTCGGACTCCTGTCTAGCGTCCTCCACGATTTTTTTCGCTTTCTCTTTCGCATTTTCCACTAAGCGTTCTTTCATCTCGTCGAACTCAGCCAATTTTTGTTCCAGTTCCTGTTTCAACCGTTCCGTTTCAATTAAAATCTCATGTGTCTCCTCGGCATCCTTCTCCGATTGAACACGGCTTGATTCCAACGATGCGATCATCGATTCGACCTCACCACGATCAGTGCCTGTGAAAGTCTTCGCCCGGTCGATGATCCTCTCTTGCAAGCCAAGCCGTTTCGAGATTTCGAAAGCGTTGCTCCGCCCCGGGACACCTATCAGCAAGCGATAAGTCGGACTAAGCGTATCAATATCAAACTCAACACTGGCATTCGTCACACCCGGCCGGTTATAGCTGTATGCTTTTAATTCAGGGTAATGGGTGGTCGCCATCACTCTCGCGCCGCGGCCATGGACTTCATCCAAAATGGAAATGGCCAGCGCCGCCCCTTCTTGAGGATCTGTCCCCGATCCAAGCTCGTCAAAGAGGATGAGCGAGCGATCATCGAACTTTTTCAAGATGGAAACGATGTTCACCATATGGGAAGAGAACGTACTTAGGCTTTGCTCGATCGACTGCTCGTCCCCGATATCGGCGTACACCGAATCGAAGACGGCAACTTCCGAACCGTCGAGCGCGGGAATCGGCAATCCCGCTTGCGCCATCAATGTGCACAAGCCGACTGTCTTCAACGTGACCGTCTTCCCGCCCGTATTCGGCCCCGTGATGACGATTGTCGTAATCTCTTTGCCGAACTCAATCGTATTGGCGACCGCTTTTTCGATCGGCAGGAGCGGATGTCTTGCTTTCGTCAAACGGATATAGCCTTCATTGTTCACTTCCGGCTTCGTGCATTTATGCTCTTTTCCGTACTTTGCTTTTGCAAGAATCACATCGATTTCCGACAAAAATCCAACGAGGACAAAGAGGTCATGGGCGACTTCCTGCACTTTGGCGGAAAGCTCCAAGAGGATTTTTTCAATCTCCTCCTGCTCCTGCATTTTCAGACGCCGGATCTCGTTATTCGCCTGAACGACCGCATCCGGTTCGATGAACAACGTCTGCCCCGATGACGACATATCGTGGACGACTCCTCCGAAATGTGACCGATACTCGGCCTTCACCGGGATGACATACCGATCATTCCGGATCGTCACAATCGAATCGGACAACATCTTGGCAGCATTCCGCCCCCGTGTATAACTTTCCAACCGATCACGGACCCGCCCTTCCTGGATCCGAAGTCCTTGACGAATCGAGCGGAGCTGGCTAGAAGCACTATCCAGGACATGACCGTTATCATCGATCGCCGCATTGATTTCATGTTCCAAGCCGGTCAAAATCGGAAACGCCTCTTTTTTGGCAATGAAATGCGGGATATTGATATCTTCATCCGTCTCGACCGACTCGATGAATTGCCGCAAAATCCGGCTTGCCCGGATCGTATTGGCAATTTCCATCAGTTCGTGGCTGCTCAGCATTCCGTCCAATTGCGCTCGTTTGGCATGCGGCCGGACATCGTGGATTCCTCCCATCGGCACATTGCCGCGGACTCGAAGGATGGCGAGGGCTTCATCCGTTTCTTCGAGGAGGCGGACCACCTCTTCATAAACAGTGACGGGAACCAATTGCTCCATCAGGGACCGCCCCGCGGAAGACGTACAATATGCAGACACGATTTCTTTGATTTTATCAAATTCAAGTGTTTTTAAGACACGGCTTTCCAATGTCTTACACTTCCTTTCATTTCCGCACGATATCGCGGATGAATTTCTCCAACGGCCATGTGTTGATGACCGTCTCTTTTTTCAACCATGCTTTTTGGCCATATTTCACACCGACTTCCATGAACCGTAATTGGTCGATGGCATGCGCATCCGTATTGATGGCAATCGGCACGCCAAGGTCTTGGGCCATGACTAAATGGTCTGTCGCCAGATCCAGCCGGTAAGGGTTGGCATTCAGTTCCAGGACCTTCCCGTATTCCTTCGCCCATTCGATCAATTGGGGCACATCCGGGTCATAGCCATCCCGTTTGCCGATAATGCGGCCCGTCGGATGCGCAATCATATCGACATGAGGGTTGCGGATGGCAGAATGTAGACGTTCCATGATCTGCTCCTGCGGTTGATTGAAATTCGAATGGATGGAAGCGATGACGAAATCGAGCTCTTTCAGCAAGTCATCGTCAAAATCGAGGGTTGCATCCGGCAGGATATCCATTTCCGTCCCGCAAAAGATTTCGATGTCTTCGTATTCGTCATTGAGCGACCGCATCTCCGCGATCTGCTCCCGGAGCCGGTCCGGTGTCAGGCCATTCGCCACTTTCAAATATTGTGAATGGTCGGTGATGACCATGTGACTGTAGCCCTTCGCCCGGCACGCCTCGACCATTTCGCGGATCGAATATCCTCCATCGGACCATGTCGTATGCATATGGAGGTCGGAACGGATATCTTCCAGGCGAATCAACCCTTCCAATTCCTCAACCCGTTCTATTTCTTTCCCGTCTTTCCGCACCGTTGGAGGAATGAAAGGCAAGCCGAAATACGCAAAGAACTGCTCCTCCGTTTCGAACGTCTTCACAGAGCCTTCCTCATCTTCCACGCCATATTCGCTGATTTTCAAGCCTTGCGCTTTTGCCAGTTGACGCATTTTCACGTTATGATCTTTGGAACCGGTGAAATGATGGACTGCTGAAGCGAATTGCTCCGACGTCACGAACCGGAAGTCGGCATCGATGGCATCTTCCAGCTCCAGCGTCACCGACAGCTTGGAATCCCCCGCGGCAATCACGGACTCGACCGGCAATGATGCGAGCAGCTTTTCTCGAACGGCAGTCGGTTCCGTCGTCACGATGATGAAGTCGACATCGCTGCTAGTCTCTTCCGTCCGTCGGTAACTGCCTGCGACGGAGAACCGGGAAATTTCGTCCACGTTTTGCAGAATATCTTCCAAGTAGGAAACAACTGTTTCCATTTGCCAAATCGGGAAGGCTCCTTTCCGGGTACCCAGCAGCTCGATTTCCGCCAGGATGTTCTCTTCGGTCTTCTTGCCGAACCCCGGAACCTTGCTCACTTCATTGGCCAGGCAAGCTTCCCGCAGCGTTTCCACCGAATCGATTCCGATCGCTTCGCGTAATTTCGCAATCCGTTTACCACCCAATCCCGGGATTTTCAATAAAGGAATCAACCCGCGCGGAACGGTCTCTTCCAACTCCAGCAGCAAGTCGGACTCCCCTTTTTCCATCAAGTCCGTAATGACCGCTCCCGTTCCTTTCCCGATCCCTTTCAATTTAAGTATATCGTCCATTTCGGATAGGCTGCGCGGGTCCAATTCCAACACATTGGCCGCTTTCCGGAAGGCCGCCACTTTAAAATGATTTTCCCCCAACAGCTCCATATATAAAGCGATTTTTTCAAATGTCCGGATGATTGTTTTTTTATTCAATCCAAGTCCTCCCTTTAAAAAAGCTTCCCTCCAAGAAGGGGGAAGCCGTTATTTCATATAAATGTACCACCATTTTTTTACTGTCTCCGATAATAGCGGCGTATGCTCGAACATGGCATCGGCTAAGAGGGATTTGCCTACGAAGCTCTGGATCAAATCAATCGGCAGCAGCACTAGGACATACAACACTAGGAAAATGAGGATGTAGAACTCGACAAAGCCAAGTGCCGCCCCGCCTAGCCGGGAAGCAAACCCAAGCACCGGCAAATATTTCAAAAAGTCCAACATCGAGGCAAGCAGCTGCAAGATGAATTTCACGGCAAGAAAGATGATGACAAAAGCAAGCAATCTGTAAAAAGTTTGATCGAGATCCAATTGCTCTACCGTCAATGATAGTTTCGACCCCGCGGTCACCCCTGGATAGGGAACCCACAAGACGAACTTATCCGCCAGCTGTTTATAGTACTTGTAAGCGACGACGAGAGCGATGATGAAGCCCGTCATATGTATAACCTGTACGATCAGTCCCCTGCGGAACCCGGTGATCAGACCTCCTAACAGGAGGAATATGATGAGTAAATCTAACATGTCCGTCCGTCAACCCTTCAACTTATTCAATTCTTCTTCAACTTGTTCCAATCGTTCTTTCAGTTTCAGATAGTCATGTACGGTGTTTACGGCGGTCAGCACAGCAATTTTGGCACTGTCGAGATAGGGATTGCGTTCACTGACCTCTCGCATTTTGTCATCGACGAGCGAGGCGACCAACCGCATATGGCTGCTTGTTTCAGTCCCGACGATCTTGTATGTCTGCCCGTATATTTCAACCGCAATGCGCGTCTTTTTATCGTCTGCCAACGACCTGACCTCCCCCGAAAAACTCTGTCATCCATCATACCATGAAAGTGATTCAGTTGTGAATTAAGTGCTGTTGTTTCAAGGGGGATAAATCTTTTAAATTGACCATTTTGCCGTTTGATTGGACATTTGGGCTGGTTTGTTTGGCATCTCGGCGGGATTGTTGGACATCTTGGCGGATTTGTTGGACAGTTGCTGTTGTTTGTTGGAAGTCGCTTGGTTGGTTGCACATCCCAGGCGGTTCGTTGGACATCTGGGTACAATGGTTGGACAACTCGGCCGATTGGTTGGACAGCTCCCGTCATTCGTTGGAAATCGCTTGGTTGATTGCACATCCCGGGCGGTTCGTTGGACATCTGGGTGCGATGGTTGGACAATTCAGCGGGATTGTTGGACACCCACCCAAATCCCTCCATCCAATCTGTCGAAATCAATTGTCTCCCCCTCTAGAAACTGTTAGAGTCATTCAAGGATAAAGGAGTTTTCATGATAAAAAACGAAACTAAAGTAAAAGCAATTCAAGAATCGAGGGGATGAAGCGGATGAGCAATTCGGTAATTGTACTGGATGAGAATGGTTTAAAACGGTTGGCAGATCATTATGCAGCCAAGAAAGTCATGCGCAACGCGCCGGGGGTAGTATTTGCGGCAAAATTGCCAGATGCTGCAATTACGGCGTATAAATCGGGAAAGGTGCTGTTTCAAGGCGCAGGTGCAGAGCGCGAGGCGGCTTTGTGGGGTACAGCAGATGTGAACGTGGCGGGCGGGAAGCCGAAAACGAAAGGTGATGCGCTCCCCGAACGATTGGCGTCGGCTTCTGTCCTCGGGTCCGATGAAACCGGAACGGGTGACTTCTTCGGACCTGTCACGGTGGCTGCTTGTTTCGTCCGAGCCGACCAGATCGAACTGGTGCGTGAATTGGGAGTCAAAGATTCCAAGCAATTGAACGACGACTGGATGCGGAAAATCGCACCGGACCTTCAGGTAACCTTGACCCACAGTGTCTTGACGCTGCCGAACGACAAGTACAATGACGTGCAAGCCCGTGGCTGGTCGCAAGGAAAGATCAAAGCGCTACTTCATAATCAAGCGCTCAAGCATGTTCTGCGGAAAATGGATGGCGAACGACCGGACTATATTTTGATCGACCAGTTTGCGGAACGGGGAATTTATTATAATCATCTCAAAGCAGAAAATGAAATTGTACGGGAGAACGTCCTGTTTTCCACGAAAGCGGAGAACCTCCATGTTGCGGTAGCCGCTGCCTCGATCATCGCAAGGGTCGCTTTTTTGGAAGAGATGGACCGTTTGAGCGCGCAGGCTGGCATGACGTTGCCGAAAGGGGCGGGCCCGAAAGTGGATCAAGTCGCCGCGACGATTCTCTGGAAGCACGGCGAGGAAAAGCTGAAATCGATGACTAAATGGCATTTCGCCAATGCACAAAAAGCAAAAGCAATTGTCAGCAAGAAAAAAATGTAACTTTTCTCTTAATAGACCGTCCATTCCATAGAGGTGATTGCTTTGAGAAAAGTTCTTTACTTGACTATGTTCATGATAGTGCTTGGTGCGTGTGGAGTAAAAAAGCATTCTGACGTCTCCTATGAAAATCATGGTATTCCACTACCTCCGCCAGAATCAGAAGTGCAAGAAGGCGATTTCGTCTACCGGCTTTATACTGAAAAAGACGTGTATGACACGTTGGGAGGAACCGCGATTTTTGCTGAATTAACCTATATCGGTGAGCAAGATGAAATCGAAATTGCCCACGCCTCCTCTCCATTCTATTTTCCGTTGGAGGAGCGAACCAGGAAAATCCACGTAGACTATGCAATGAACAGCCCACTTATCGTGACTACCTTGAAAAAAGATGTGCCGCATCAGCATAGATACGAGTTTGCCGGTGGCTATAGCGACCAGGACGACCCAGACTATGTTGAATTTGTCAAAACGATTATCGAGGAGAAAGGTTTTCCGGAAGGAGAATACATCATCCATGGCGCCGCCCGATTCACCGTCGCCGGGCAGGATGATGATATGCAGGACTTGCCGGAAACCGAATTGGCGACCGATATCGGGTTCCGGGTAGTGGATCCTATTAAATGAAAAAACTGTCCAACGAACCGGGATTGGTCTGTTGGACAGTTTTTCATTTCTCGGAAAGCAACGCTTCCACTTCCGATTCGGTTAAAATCTTTTTCATAGCAGGTGCCCTGAATTTATTCCAAAACAAACCATAGAGCAAGAGCCCACCGCCGAACGCAGCAAGCAAAGCGAGCGGATCAATCATTATAAAGGTGCTGTCTTTCAACCGATTATTTTTCTTCAAGTCAATTTCCCCCTCTGTAATTCGGGTTTCAGGCTCAGCCTTGTTCGCCAAGCATGCGAACGACGAAGGTAGTTTGGAACCTCGGAAAGTTTGGCTATTTTCCGATCAGTTCAAAAGGTTTTCACACAACCTCGAAACGCTCACGATCCAGTTCGAAATGTTATCGTCTAACCTCGGAACATTCTAATCCAACCTCACAACATTTCACCAACCCCACAACATCTTCCGCCCACCTCGAAACGTTTCAGCACAACCTCAAAACGCTTACGATCCAGTTCGAAATACTATCGACCAACTTCGAAACATTTTAGCTCAACCTCACAACATATCCCAACTCCACAACATTTCCGCCCCACCTCGAAACATTGTTGTCAAACTTCGAAACCATTTGCTCCAACCTCAAAACACTCCCGCCCTTCCCCAAAAACACCATCAAAAAAGGGACCATCCACATTGGACAGCCCCCTTCCTTCATCCTCGTAGCGAAGCGCCTGCTTCGGTCAAGGCGTTCAATACTTTTTCATGTGCTTTGACGACTTCTTCATCCGTCAGTGTCCGTTCCGGATCTGCATACGTTAGCGAGAAGGCTAATGACTTCATGCCTTCTTCGACGTTTTTCCCTTCATACAGGTCGAAGAGTTTCACGTCTTTCAGCAGTTTGCCGCCCGCTTTCCGGATGACGGCTTCCAGCGTTCCAGCTGCCGTTTCACTAGCCACGACAAGGGCGATGTCCCTTGAAATGGACGGGAACCGCGGAACCGGTACATAAACTAAATCATCCGTCTCGATGGATAGAATTTGCGCCAAGTTCATCTCCATGACATAAGTCTCTTTTAAATCCCGCTTCTTCTGCTCGGTCGGGTGGACTTGCCCGAGCATGCCGATCCGTTCTCCGTTGAACAGGATGTTGGCGGTACGTCCCGGGTGCATCCCTTCCAGAGCAACCTGTTCGAATGAAAGCCCCTCTACTAATCCGAGGCTATCCATCATCCCTTCCACAATCCCTTTCACGACGAAGAAATCAACGGGTTTTGTTTCCCCTTGCCATGCATGGTCGACCCATTTTCCTGTTACGACAGCCGCGACGTGTTCCACCTCTTGCGGCAGTCCGTCCTCTTCTTCCCCTAGGAAGACAGAACCTGTTTCGTATAGAGCGACCGAGTCGTTCCGGCGCGCTACATTATATGTTGCAGCTTCCAATAGATGCGGGATCAGGCTTTGACGAAGCGTGCTCCGCTCTTCGCTCATCGGCATGAGCAATTCAGTGACCGGTGCAGTTTCCAATGCGTAGGCTTGCGCTTGCTCCTTTGAAGTCAGCGAATAGGTCAACGCTTGATACAATCCAGCCCCTTCCAAGAAACGGCGGACGATCCGGCGCTTCGCCTGATACGGCGTCAAGCCGCCAGGAGTCGATTCCGACACTGGAAGCGTCTTTGGAATTTCATCGTAGCCATACATGCGGGCAATTTCTTCGATGATGTCTTCCTCGATTTTCAAATCTTGACGCCGTGTCGGCGCGTCGATGACCAATTGGCCATTGATAGCATCGGTAGGGATTTGCAGCCTCTCCAAGATCGAAAGCATTTCTTCCAAGGAAATTTTCATTCCAAGGCGGTTGTTAATATAATCCGGTGAAACGGTAATTTGCGCAGCTGTCTTATCCAGCTCGTCAAATACGACAGAACCGGCCAAGACTTCCCCGCCCGCGAGTTCCGCCATCAGTTGTGCCGCGCGTTCTGCCGCAGCTGCCACACGGTTCGGGTCGACTCCCTTTTCAAAACGAGCACTCGCATCGCTTCGCAGGCCGACTTCCTTCGATGTCTGGCGGACGGAGGCAGGTGCGAAATATGCGGATTCGATCACTACGGTTGTCGTTCCATCATGCACTTCGGAATTGGCGCCGCCCATGACTCCGGCTAAGGCAACTGGTTCTTTGCCGTTCGTGATGACCAGATTATGGCTATTTAATGTGCGTTCCGCGTCATCCAACGTCGTTATCTTTTCATCTTCTTCTGCAAGACGGACAACGATCTCCCCCGTGCCCAGACGGTCGTAATCAAAAGCGTGAAGAGGTTGGCCGTACTCCATCAAGACAAGGTTCGTGATATCGACCACATTATTATGCGGCCGTACTCCGGTAGCCATCAAACGGTTTTGGAGCCATAATGGAGACTCGGCGATCTTTACATTTTTCACGACTTTCGCTACGTACATCGGATTTTCTTTCGCCGCATCGACGCGAAGTTTCAAATAATCCGATGCCTTTTCCGCAGATTCCTCGTAGGAAACTTCCGGCAATTGAATGCCTTGGGATAAAATCGCTCCGACCTCATACGCGACCCCCAACATGCTGAGTGCATCCGAACGGTTCGGCGTCAAATCGAACTCGAGCACTTGATCATCCAAGCCTAACAGTGGGAGAGCATCTTCTCCTGGCACAGCGTCAGATGGCAGTACATAAATGCCCTCCGCATATGCTTTCGGCACCAGCTTCCCTTCGATTGCCAATTCTTGAAGAGAACAAATCATGCCGTTCGACTCTTCTCCGCGCAGTTTCGCCTTCTTGATTTTCAAGCCTCCCGGAAGGACGGCTCCTGGACGGGCAACGATGACCTTTTGCCCTTCCGCAACGTTTGGCGCACCGCAGATGATTTGGGTCGTCTCTTCTCCGACATCCACTTGGCAAATTTTTAATTTATCCGCTTCCGGATGTTTCACACATTCTTTTACATAGCCGACAACGACGTTCGTCATGCCATGGGAGCGATCGATAATGGAATCGACTTCAATTCCGGAGCGCGTGATTTTTTCGGCCAATTCCTCAACTGCGATTCCTTCAATATTCACATACTCGTTCAACCATTTTGTAGATACTAACATGTCATATCCTCCTTACGCTTCCGTCCGGTGGAATTGCGAAACGAACCGCACGTCATTCGTATAGAAATGACGGATATCTTCCACACCATATTTCAACATTGCAATCCGCTCAGGCCCCATTCCGAATGCAAACCCCGAAACGACAGTCGGGTCATAACCTGCCATTTTCAACACATTCGGGTGTACCATTCCGGCACCAAGAATCTCGATCCAGCCTGTTTTTTTACATACGTTACAACCGGCTCCGCCACATTTGAAGCAGGAAATGTCCATTTCAACAGACGGCTCCGTGAACGGGAAGAAACTTGGACGCAGACGGATTTCCCGATCGGCACCGAACATTTTCTTTGCAAATAAATCCAGTGTCCCTTTCAAATCGCTCATGCGGATATTCTCCCCAACGACCAAGCCTTCGATTTGCGTGAACTGATGAGAATGTGTCGCGTCATCATTATCGCGGCGATACACTTTCCCTGGGCAGATAATTTTAATCGCTGCTCCGTCTTTTTTCTCCATCGTCCGCGCTTGAACTGGCGAAGTATGCGTGCGAAGTAAGACTTCTTCAGAAATATAGAATGAATCCTGCATATCCCGAGCTGGATGCCCTTTCGGCAAATTCAATGCCTCGAAGTTATAATAATCTTTTTCCACTTCGGGGCCCTCAGCGATTTCATAGCCCATACTGATGAAAAAGTCTTCGATTTCCTCCACAACCCGAGTGAGCGGGTGGTGATTTCCGGTCCGGATCGGCCGGCCGGGCAAAGTGATATCGATCGCTTCTTTCGCCAACTGCTCATTGATCGCCTGCTCCTCGAGGACCACCATTCGTGCTTCCAAGACCTCAGTGACGGTTTCCCGTACGACGTTGACCAACGCTCCCATTTTCGGGCGCTCCTCGGCAGGCAATTTCCCCATCCCTTTCAACAGGTCGGTGATCGGCCCTTTCTTCCCGAGATACGCGACACGAACGTCATTCAATTCTTTCGGAGTCGTCGCTTCGCCGATTTTCGCAAGCGCCTGTTCCTTCAATTCATTCAACTGTTGTTCCATACGAATTCTCCTTTACTTAAATCAAATGCGCCTCGGCGTATTGGCGCCCAGATTTTGAATTGAGCTTGCTCAATTAATTCCTTTCAAAATCTGTGGCATCTGCCGGAGGCTTTAATTTGATTCGGTGGGTTTTGAAAACCCACCGAATCAAATTAAAAAATCCCCGCCCCTAAAATAGGGACGAGGACGAGTTCGCGGTACCACCCTGATTATTACGCAATTGTGCATAATCACTTCATTCTGGATTAACGGTCCTTCACCGGCACACCTTTACAGCCTTGGCTGGTCCTGGCGGCAGCTCGCGGGGTGAACTTCGACAACCACTTTCCTGCCAAAGCTCTCAGTCATGGCCTTGGTTTCCTGTTGGTTCGTGAGATGTCTACTTTTCCCATTCATCGCTTTTATCATACATTATGCAAGTAGTATACAGGATTTAAAATTATTCGGCAAGCTATCGCTCGTGAGTAAACCAGTAAGTCCTGTTGCTTCAAATATTAATATACATTAACCAAGTACACTTAGGCTGTTTTAATTATTAGATGAATCGGACGTTACTTAAGTAATTTTAAAATTTGTTTAAACTGCTCACCTTCCGCTGTTTCCATGAGTTCATACAACGACATCTCGACACTAGTCCAGTGAATGCCTAATGACTTCATTTTTTCAAGCCCGATCTCTTTATTTAAAGTTGTACGGGAAGAAACAGCGTCGGCCACAACTTGTACCTCATATCCCAACTCCATTAAGCCCGTAGCCGTTTGAAAAACACAAATATGCGTTTCAATTCCCGCAACTAGTACCTGCTTCCTTCCTGTCATTTCCATCGCCTCAATAAAATCAGGATTTTTACAAGCATCAAAAGTGATTTTGCGAATTGGTTCTAATCCATGCAAATGCTCAATTAATTCCTCATTCGTCGGCCCCAAGCCTTCTGGATACTGTTCGAGCCAGACAATTGGAATTTCTAATATACGCAGCCCTTGAATTAGGTTTTTAAGACCTAGTATCATCTTTTCACTGTCTTGTACAATCTTTGCTAATTTTCCCTGTACATCAACTAGGACAAAAACCGTGTTTTCTTTGCTCAGCATAGCATGTTCCCCCTTAACCAAAACACTATATTTGCTCATACACCTTAGTCCTAAAAAATACTCACTCAAATTTCCTGTTCACAAAGCTCGTCATTTACACATGTAACGCATTCTTTACACGTTCCTTCCAGCTTTGCAAAACACTTCAACTTATGAAGAATATGCTCCTTTTGCGTCTCAAAATTATAATTGCGGACGGTAGACATGCGCATAGCCTCTGGTGAACCTCCGCCATGAAGACTGATAACAGAATAGAATCCACCTTCTTTAGAGGCCGTTAAATCTTCAATGAAGCGTGCCATTTGAATCCGTTCATTTGCTGTAACTCCGTGCTTTCCACCTAAATAGTGGTTAATTAAATCGCCCGATTCTGGCAGCGCCATATCCTCAGCAGTTGGTGCTGTCACGACGATTCCGCCACTGATCTCATGTGCGATTCTGAAAATATCATACACTTGTTCAGCTAACATCCATTTACCGATATTGGATTGAACCGAGTCAGGTACATAATTTCCCGCCACCGTTTCATGACCATAAACAGCAGCCGCTACCCCCGTTGCATAAAAACCTTCCGTAATGCGAATCAGTTCGCCCATGCTTCGACGAATGTGGCTGACTTCAGTATGAGGTGCACCATTATACTCTGACATTAGCGCAGAAGCGCCAATAATCATATCTCCCAGTCCAGCACGAGCACCAATACAAGATTGACGATGATGATTTGCAAAGGTTTCCGCTAATTTACCAGTGTATTCCCATTCACCGCATAGGAAAACTCTATCCCATGGAACGAAAACATCATTAAAAATGACAAGCGCCGTTGATTGGCCGTAATTTGAGCTGAATGGAGCTTCTGTGTCATCGGGTCTTCCCGCTGGTTTAGCAATCATTTTCAACCCTGGTGCATCAACAGGTACAGCAAAAGATACGGCATACTCCACATCTTCTTTTGTCATAGCACGAGTTGGTAGTACGATAAATTCATGCATATAAGGCGCCCCAGTAATGTTCGCTTTTGCCCCCCTCACGACAATACCTTTATGATTTCTTTCAACAACGCGTACATATAAATCTGGATTTTCTTGTTGATGAGGCCGTTTGCTACGGTCTCCTTTTGGATCTGTAACAGCCGTTCCACAAGTTAAATCATATTTTTGAACATGATCAAGATAACCTTGTAAAACAGGAAAATAATCCGTTTTCTTGTCCGCATCCATCATTGCGGTAATTTCAGCTAGTGCACCTAGGGCGTCATGCATAAGATACCGCTGTCCGCATCCTGTCCATTTACAGATTAATCGTGTCGCTTCCAGTTTTTTGATTAAATCATCTTTGCTAAAATCCAGTGCATTCATACGGTTAACCTTTGTTCCATCCGGTAACGTTGCAAGCATGATATCTTTGTGTTTCTCGACATGCGCCAACTCATACGTTACGGCTACCGCATTAATTCCCGGTTTGAATAATGGCTCATCCGCTACGCTTGTCACCTTTTTTCCCTTCACCTGTATATCAGGATTATACTCTCTTAAACTTTCAACATACTCCATTCCATTCATTAGTTTCATCATGCCATTTCTCCCCTTCAATTTTAAAATAAAACTAACTAGTCAGTTGGTAAATGTGTATAAGAAAACTCTTTACGTTAAAAGAGCTTCCAGCAGTTGAATTCTCGTCTCTATATATTTTTCTTTGGTAAATTTTTTTGATAATGACCATCTTCTGAAGGCCCACATTTGTGATTGGACGAGAATATCATCTGCTATTAAAGGTATTGATTCCTGTGAAACCTTGAAAACACCTGATTTGATTCCCCTTTGAATTTGTTTTTCAAGATGATCACAAAGCCTTTGTTCTCTTTGAAGGAACGATCTTCTAGCCTCTTTATCTAAGGATGCTGTTTCCTGATACATCAAGACGACATAATCCGAAACGTGATCAATAATCTCATACAGAGCGGTAACGTCTTTCTCAATCGCTTTCATAGGACCAAGGTTCTCTTCTGTAGCGGCATATAAAGCTTGTTCAATCAATGAATGAATATGGCAGCACACAAGATACAAAATGTCCTGCTTGTTTTTTACATATTGAAACATCGTCGCCACATTCATCCCGGCAGCATCCGCTATTTCCTTCGTTGTTGTTGGATGATAACCCTTTTTTGAAAAAATCTTTACAGCTGCATCGATAATTTCAGCTCTTCTCTTCTCGACCCGTTCCGGATTTTTTATGGACGTCTCTACGATGTATTCCCCTGTGTCTATTCCGTTCATTTTATTCCCTCTTTTGCAGTACATTATAAAATCCAGTAAAAAAAACTAACCAGTCAGTTTATTTAGATTATATAAATCGTTCGCATTTTTGTCAATTGTTTTTCAGTAAAGTCAGATTATTATCTATGTTCATTACAGAAATAGATTCCAGAGAAAATCCCCTTTCAATCAAATAAAAAGGACAATCCAAATAAAGGACTGCCCGCTTTTTTTACCGTCTGCCAACGGTATATAATAAAATTCCAGCAGCAACCGCCACGTTTAAGGATTCTGCTTGGCCGTACAGCGGAATTTTAACAATCTCATCCGCCTCTTTCAAAAATTCCGGATTCACACCGCTTCCTTCATTGCCGACCAACAGGCAAAAGGCGGGCAGCGCTCCCAACTGATAATGTTCGTCGGCATTTTCCAGTCCCGTTCCAATGACCGGAATACCGCGATTTTTTGCATAGGAAATCCAATCATGCAAATCCTCTCGAATGATGGGGATGTGAAAATGGGAGCCTTGAGCCGATCGCACTGTTTTTGGGTTGTAAGGATCCGCCGCGCCTTTCCCTAAAATGACCGCATCTATGCCGGCAGCGTCCGCTGTTCGTAGAATAGTTCCGATATTTCCCGGATCTTGAACTGCATCCACAAACAAAAACTTATCCCACGCGTCTTTTTCATCCATACGTATCTCGGTTTGGCGACAATGGGCGTAGACACCTTGCGAGTGCTCCGTTTCCGCAATTTCATTAGCGACTGCTTTTGTAATTTCAATGAGCTGGATCTGGCCAACATTCCAGCTCGCTGGCAGCTCCACATCTTCCCGTACGATGAGATGCAGGACGGTTCCTTCTTTTCGTAGTGCCTCTTCTGCCAAGTGAAACCCTTCGACGAGAAACTCGCCCGATTTATCACGTTCTTTTCGGGTTGTTACAAGTTTCTTCCAATACTTTACAAGGGAATTCTGGGTGGATTCTATGCGTTTCATGTAAATAGTACCGCCTTTTTCTTTTAGTGTATCAAAAGACGGTATAGTTGGCGATCATTGTGTACAACATATCGGTAGGAGGTTGATAAAATGAATTTTCAAATCCGTGATGCAATTTCTGCGAATATGTCAAACAATAGTGCCACTGATATTCGCAATGTTGTCGAAGACGCCATCCAGCGTGGCGAAGAGCATTTATTGCCAGGTCTCGGGGTATTTTTTGAAAAGTTGTGGAATCGATCGGACGAACAGGAAAAAGCAAAAATTACGACCGAACTGGCACAAGCCTTTACCGGAAGCTGAGCGAAAAAGCCGCACTTATCCAGGCGGCTTTTTCATATATGTCGAATCAAATATCGCCCAGCTATTTTCCGCGCTGGGCGATTAATTATTATAATAGGTTTGCTAACACTGCTTTTTGAGCATGCAGACGATTACCCGCTTGCTGGAATACATAGGAATTCGGTCCGTCAATGACAGATGTGGACACTTCTTCTTCCCGATGCGCCGGAAGGCAATGAAGGAACATATAATCCTGTTTTGCATGGGCGACGAGCGCGTCATTGATTTGAAAATCTTTGAACGCTTCCAAACGGGCTGTCGCTTCTTCCTCTTGCCCCATGCTGGTCCAGACGTCCGTATACAGAACATCCGCATCCGCTGCCGCTTCGACCGGATCAGTTGTCTGCATGACAGATCCGCCATTTTTCTCGGCGATTTTTTGCGCTTGGACGAAGATGTCCGGGTCATATTCAAACCCTTCCGGCGTAGCGACCGCCAAGTGCATTCCCATATGCGCCCCCGCGATGATGAGCGAGTGGGCTACGTTGTTGCCATCGCCGACGTAGGCAAGCTTCAGCCCTTCCACTTTCCCTTTCACTTCTTTGACTGTCAGTAGATCCGCCAATGCCTGGCATGGATGGAAAATATCCGTCAACCCATTGATGACGGGGATTGTCGTATGCTTCGCCAATTCCTTCACCATCTCATGGGAATTGGCACGGATCATAATGCCGTCCAAGTATTCGGACATCACATTCCCTGTATCGTAAACAGATTCTCCCCGGCCAATTTGCAAGTCACGCGCGTTCATGAACATGCCGTAGCCGCCCAGTTGTATCATACCGACCTCGAATGAAATCCGGGTACGCGTCGAATGTTTTTCAAAAATCATGCCGAGCGTTTTCCCTTCCAAAAGGCGCGGCATATTGCCCGCATTGTATTCTTTTTTCATATTGATGGCATATTCCAATAAATACGCCACTTCTTCACTTGTATAATCAAGGAGCGTCAATAAGTCTCTCCCTTTTAAATTATCTGCAATTTTCGAGTCTTCCAAATCTATCTTCACCATGCTTGTCATCCCCAGTCGTTGTTTCAATTTGTAACACAATTATAGGGGTGCATAAATATAAAGTCAAGTGTATTTTTATAATTTAATTCCCCGAAAATCCTCCATACTTCTCATACCACTGCGCCACTCCTTTCAAACAAAAACCTATCCAGCCCAATCATCAAGGGCGGATAGGTTTTGAATTAATTGAAAGTAATCCGATCGACTGTGTCACGATCCAATTTTTTAATCACTTCAATCAGTAATTTGACTGTGTGTTCATAGTCATCGCGGTGCAACATGGCCGCATGAGAATGGATATAACGAGTCGGGATGCAGACAGCAAGGGTCGGGACCCCTTTTCCAGAAAGATGGATGGAACCGGCATCCGTGCCCCCGCCTGGCATCGTTTCGAATTGATACGGGATGCCATGCTCCTCCGCTGTGTCTACGATGAAATTCCGCAATGCCGTATGCGACACCATCGATGCATCATACAACAGAATTTGCGGGCCTTCCCCCATCTTCCCTTCCGCTTCTTTCGGACTGATCCCGGGCGTATCCCCGGCGATGCCGACATCGACCGCAAATCCGATATCCGGCTGGATTTTCGCAGCAGCAGTCCGCGCGCCACGCAATCCGACTTCTTCCTGAACCGCTCCAACGCCGTAGACGATGTTCGGATGATTGGAATCTTTCAGCCCTTTCAAGACATCGATGGCGATCGCACAGCCAATCCGGTTGTCCCACGCCTTCGCCAAAAGGTATTTATCATTATTCATGACAGTGAATTCAAAATAGGGAACAACCATATCGCCAGGCGCAATGCCCCATTCCGTCACTTCTTCCTTAGAAGCGGCTCCCACATCGATGAACATATCTTTGATGTCCACCGGCTTTTTCCGCGCTTCGGGAGAAAGGATATGCGGCGGCTTCGAACCGATGACCCCCGTCACCGTTTCCCCTTTGCGCGTCACAATCGTCACGCGTTGGGCAAGCATCACTTGCGACCACCAGCCGCCCACCGTTTGGAATGAAATGAACCCTTTATCATCAATTTTCGTTACCATGAAGCCGACCTCATCCAAATGGCCCGCCACCATGATCTTCGGCCCATTCGCATCACCCGCCTTTCGGGCGATCAGGGAACCGATCCCATCCTGTTCAATGGAATCCGCAAACGGCTCAATATATGTCTTCATTACATCACGCGGTTCCCGTTCATTCCCCGCGATTCCTTTTGCATCTGTCAGTTCCTTCATCATTTGCAACGTCTCATCCAGTTTCGTCAACTCAATCGACCTCCTCGTCATTACATATGAGTAGTATATTCCAATTCCAACCGTATTCAAAATAATATGAAGTCAGGTTGAGGGACAAATGAAACACGGTACGGACTGGGCCCGTGTGATGGCATTTTGTATAGTTCCGGCGAGTCCCCCCGAACTTTCCGAAGTCTCAACCACCTCACAATATCCCGGCGAACTCCGAAACGTTTTTCTCAAACCTTTAAATATTTGTAATGAGCTTCATAACGTTTCCTTCGAACCCCGTAACATTCCTAGCGCCTAGAAACGTTTCGATGAACTTCAAAACGCCCTTTTCCAAGCTCAAAATATTTTTATTAAGCCTCCAAATATTTTCGTCGTACTTCAAAACGTTTCTCCCCAACCTACAAACATTCCCTTCGAGCTTCATAACAAATTCCTCGAACCTCGTAACGTTCCTTCCACCTTACAACGTATCCACCAAACCTCGAAACACTTCTCCAAATCCTCCAAACATTTCTGTCAAACTTCAAAACAGTTTCCCCCAACTACGAAACGTCCCCACATAACTTCAAAACGAATTCCTCGAACCTCATAACACCCCGCCATTTCCAATACCAAACAAAAAAGAACCGCTGCTGCGGTTCTTTCCACAAAGTATTACAATAACTCTTTTCGCAAATCTGCCGGCGATTTCGGCGATAGAAGTCCCGGTGCGATATCGAAGACGGTTTTCGCTCCACTCTCGCCATTTTGATTCAGCCGGTAAGCTGCCCGTGCGTAGGCAACGAGGACGCTCGACGTGAATTCAGGGTTGCTGTCAAGAGTCAACGCATATTCCATCACTTGCGAATTGCCTTCGCCCGTTTTCCCCGAACGGATGACGAAACCGCCGTGCGGCATCGCCGAATGATCCCGTTTCAACTCCTCCTCCGAAATGAAATGGACCGTCGTATCGTAATCGGCGAAGTAGTCCGGCATCGTGATGATCTCTTGTTTCACCTTTTCTGGATCGGCCCCTTCTTCCAGGACAACGTAGCATTCCCGCGTATGCTTCTCCCGTGTTGTCAACTCAGGCAACGATCCGCTGCGCACCCGTTCGATGGCTTCCGAGGCAGGAAGCGTATACTGGACTCCTCCTTTGACACCTTCAACTCGTCTTACCGCGTCGGAGTGGCCTTGACTCAGCCCTTTACCCCAAAATGTATACGTGGCTCCTTCCGGTAAAACCGCTTCTCCGAACAGGCGGTTAATCGAGAATAAACCCGGATCCCAGCCGACCGAAATGATTGCCGTATTGCCATTCGGTTTTGCAGAAGCGTCTACCGCTTCGTAATACGCCGGTATTTTAGCATGTGTATCGAAGCTGTCCACTGTATTGAAGATTGCCGAAAGGGCAGGCCCTTGTTCCGGCAAGTCATTTTTCGAGCCGCCGCATAGAATCAGCACATCGATTTCGTCTTTAAACCTTTCAATTTCATCCAGTAGATGGACAGGAACCGTTTGATTTATCAGTTGAACGTCTTCCGGTTTCCTTCTTGTGAAGACTCCGACCAAGTCCATGTCTTCGTTTTGCCCGATGGCGGATTCGACCCCACGGCCCAAGTTTCCATACCCGGCAATTCCAATTCTGATTTTCATTAAGGCACATCCCCTTCTTATTCATAGTTACCAATTTCCACAATCAATTCTACCACCTAAACCGGAAAAAGTGCTACAGTAGACGATAGGGAGTTACTTTATCCTACGTGATTTCGAATGAAAAGAGGATTTATTTCCAATGCGCATGTTTGTTTATTTCATTGTATTCTTCTCATTTTTTGATCTGTTTTCACAATTGCCCGTCATGAGCCCCTTTGCCCTGTCACTCGGGGCCTCTTCGTTTTTGACAGGCTTGGCGGTTGGCATGTATTCATTCTCCAATACGATCGGTAATGTCATTTCAGGTTTCATGACGGACCGGAGAGGCCCTTTTCTTATTCTATTAATCGGCCTTTTGGCATCCGGGTTATCCCTTTTCCTCTATTCCGCCGTTTACGATCCAACTTCTTTATTAGGGGTTCGATTTGTCCACGGTTTCATGGAAGGGCTGATCGTCCCGGCGGCATTCACGTTTTTGGCCAATCGGGCGGAAGAATCCAAAAGAGGACGAAGTGTTGCCATTTCTGGCGCTTTTGTCGGGATGGCCGCCATTATCGGACCTGCGTATGGAGGAATCGTAGGCGCAAAAATGGGGACGCCCTTCATCATGGCCATCAACGGTGGAATCATGCTCGTCTTGGCGATTCTTGCCTTTTTCACACTCCGGTCATTCAGCCATGTCCGGAAACGCCCGACTGGGAAGGGAAAGCATTTCCGGGTCCGTCAATTGTTTATGCACCGTGGAATGGTCCGGGCCTTCGCGGGCGCCTTTTTCCTCATGTTCTCCCAAGGCGTATTGGCGCTTATCCTTCCATTGAAAGTGGAGTTCCTAGGGTTTGATTCGAAAATGAGCGGTATGTTGCTGAGCACTTTCGGCGTCGTCGCGATTCTCATTTTCCTGTTGCCCATCAATCGGATTTTCGATAAAGTGCGCCCCATGGTTACGCTGGCATTCGGTATTTCCCTCATGGGCATCAGCATGATTCTGCTAAGCTTGGTCGAGGACATGGCACTTCTTTTCATCGCCATGTCATGTTACGGTGTCGGCTTCGCCTTTTTATTTCCTTCAATCAATTCATTGCTCATCGATTCCTCAACCGAGGAATTCCGTGGAAAAGCATACGGCTATTTCTATGCGTTCTTTTCGATCGGGGTCGTGGCAGGTTCCAGCGTCATCGGCTACTTGGATTTGAGTTTCAAAGGAGGCTTCATGCTAACTGGGATCATTCTGCTAGTCGTTGCCATCTATACGATATTCGGAATGAAACGCAAGCTAGCCCCTGCACAGTAAAACACGGAAAAACATCCTAGCACCGGATCGCTAGGATGTTTTTTCATGTCCATTTAAAATGTTTTGGCCAATTCACTTAGCTCTGCCAGGCAATCCGCCCGCGTCCGTTCGGGATTGGAAGAATTCACGTCGAGACCTTCCGCGATGACCGCCTGGAAATTATGGATTCCCAGGAATGACATGATCGCCTGCAAATAGCTTTTCGAAAACTCCAGCTCCGCATTTGGCCCTTCCGAATAAAACCCGCCCCGCGTTTCAATAAGGAGACAAGGTCGGTCCTCCAAAAGGCCCATCGCTCCTTCCGCGGTGTAATGGAACGTCTTGCCAACGATGCAGATCGTGTCCATGTACGCTTTCAACATCGGTGGAAAGCTCAGATTCCAGAAAGGAGCCGAAAACACTACCTTATCCGCTGTCATGAACTGGTCAGTCAATTGGTCCATCCGTTCGCTTTTTTCCAACTCCACCGGCGTCAACTTCTCCTTGGACGCGAATTTACCCCAAGCTCGGAAGACATCTACATCGAGGAATGGAATATCCGCTTTGTACAAATCAAGGATTTCAATCTCATCTTCCGGGTTATGTACTTCATACTCCTGTAAAAAATGGTTTGCCAGTTTGGAGGAATCCGAGTTTTCATCCTCCTTTGGATTTACTTTTACATACAATAATTTGGCCATTACCAAAGCCTCCCATCTGTACCTACAAATCTACTATATCCTTGTTTGGTAATAAAAGCAATTATTAGAAGGGAGTTGGTTAATATGATAGTTTGGGGTGGACTTTTGGGAGAGTGTTTTGAGGTGGAGCGGGAACGTTTTGAAGGTAGGCGAGAATGTTTCGAGGTGGCCTGGGAGCGTTGCGAGGTATCTTGAATACATTGCGAGGTGGAAGGGGATTGTTTTGGAGTTGGGGGTAAGCGTTGAGAGGTGATAGATATGTTGGGAGGTTTGGCACAAACGTTGCAAGGTCGTCCGGCAGCGTTGCGAGGGTTTGGAGATATATTTCGAAGTTGAATCCAAACGTTGCGAGGGTTTGAATCCGTTTAGAGGTCCGAGGGATACGTTGGGAACTCAGTCAACAATGTTTCAAACTCGACCAAAAACATCGCGAAGTGTAGCAAGAACGTTTCGAATCCGCCCCCCAGTGCTTCTAACAAAGAGAAACGTTTGCCAATCAAAAAGCCCCGGTCGTCTGGCTATCACTTTGCCAACACCGAGGGCTAAATAAACTATGTTATACATTCTGCACTGTAAACTTCCGGATTTCCTCCATGAACTGGTCTCCGTACCGTTCCAATTTCGTCTGACCGACTCCGTTCACTTCCAGGAATTCATCGGCAGTTAGCGGTTTTCTTGCGGCCATGTCATGAAGGGACTTGTCCGAGAAGATGACAAATGGCGGTACGCCCGCTTCCTGGGCGAGCTCGCGCCGCAATGCCCGCAATTGTTCGAAGAGCGGATCGTCTTTTGTAATCTGTTTGGTGATGACCGAAACTTTGCGTGTGACGGTCACATTACCGAGAAGGACTTCTTTTCCTTGGTCAGTCACATAGATGGTCGGAAATGGCCCGTTCTCCACTCCGAGATAATTTTCCGAGATGATGAACTCAATGAAAGCGGAAATGTCTTTCACAGACCAACTTTTCAACAAGCCATAGGTCGTCAACTTATCAAACCCGAATTCTACGACTTTTTTATTGGCAGAGCCTTTCAATACTTGGGCGATCATCGTTTTTCCGAATCGCTGCCCCATGCGGATGACGCAGGACAGCACTTTTTGGACATCGACGGTGACGTCACTGCTTTCCCTCGTGTCAGTGCAGTTGGCACACCGACCGCAGTCGATGACTTCCTCTTCTCCAAAATACGATATGATGAATTTTTGCAGACACGCTTCCGTATGGCAATAGTCGACCATCGACCGGAGTTTCTCCAGCTCTCCGGGAATCCGGCTTATGTCCAACGATTGATCGATTAAAAACCGCTGCGTCTGCACATCTTGGGAAGAAAACAGCAAGGTGCATTCGCTGTCGAGCCCATCCCGGCCGGCTCGCCCCGCCTCTTGATAATAGCTTTCCATATTCCGAGGCATTTGGTAATGAATTACGTATCTAATATTACTTTTATCAATTCCCATTCCGAACGCATTCGTCGCCACCATGACGGTCGCTTCGTCCATCAAAAAGCGGTCCTGCTCCGATTGCCGTTCTTGATCAGAAAGGCCGCCGTGATATTTGGCGACAGAAATGCCGTTCTTCTTCAGAAGGTCATGGACGCTTTCCACCGCTTTCCGTGTGGCGGCGTAGATGATGCCGGCTTCCCCCTCATTTTTCCGAACATACTCTTTTACATATTGGTCCCGGTCTTGTCCTTTGATGACCGAAAAAGTGAGGTTATTCCTCTCAAAACCGGTGATAACCGAATTTTCATCCACTATATCCAATTGTTGGCAAATGTCTTCCCGGACAGCCGGAGTGGCGGTCGCCGTCAAAGCAAGAACCACAGGCTTTTCATCGAATAAAGAGACGACACGGCTAATATTCCGATAGCTCGGACGGAAATCATGCCCCCATTGGGAGATACAGTGAGCTTCGTCAATCGCAATCATCGGCACGGACATTTGCTGCAGCAGATTCATGAACGATGGGGCATCCAATCGTTCAGGTGCCACATAAAGAAGCTTGTACATGCCGGCCAACGCGTTTTCCATCGTCCCGAAATACTCTTCGGATGACAGAGTGCTATTGATGTAAGCAGCCGGAATCCCCGCCTGATGGAGGGCATCCACCTGATCTTTCATCAAGGAGATCAATGGCGAAATGACGAGCACAGTCCCTTCCATGACGAGGGCGGGCACTTGGTAACAGATAGACTTCCCGCCTCCGGTCGGCATGACACATAGCATGTCTTCCCCATTCAACACCCCTTCGATCACTTGCTCTTGCCCGATTCGGAATGAGGGATAACCGAAGTAAGTTGTCAGCACTTGTAACGCTTTTTGGATCGGAACTACCTCCTCTTAACAAAGGCTTCGGGCCCCTGTGCTTTTTTCCTTATTCCAACAACATCCGCTCTTCATCCCGGCTATGTATTTCATTCACCACGAGGAGCGCGTGAAATTTATGTAGGACGTTCGGGCTTAACTCTTCCTGTTTCCGAAGTTCCTGAATATCTTCCACAATAATGCGGAGCAAGTCATGATCCCGGGTCAATTGGATGATCGCTTCCTTCAATCCGGGATTCTGCTCCGCGATATCTTTGTATAGCCCTTCCTCTTCCGCATCGGCGTGGCTGATGATACGCGTGATCCAAAAATCGAGCAGTTCATCGGCAGCTTCGTTGGCGGATTTCAAATCGCCCTGTCTTAAAAAATCCATCATGACTTCCGTTTTATCGGTCGCGCCAGAAAGTCCACCATCGTGAATGGCCCGATGGGAATGAAGTTGCTTCAATGCAGGTCCTGTCATTTCAATCATCCTTTCTAGTGAATCCTATGTTTACAATACCAGAAATTTTCTGCGATGGACAATGAAGAGCAAAAAGGCACCAGAGGAATGCTCCGGCACCAAGATCGTCAGTTATTTCTTATCAGTGGAGCTGAACATCGTCGCGACCAACAGCCCCATGATCAACGCAATCACGCTCATCACAAAAGGGGTGCCACTATCCGGAATGCCAGGATAAACGACGAAGACCGAACCGAGAATGAGTCCGATAATGCTCGCAAAAGTCAGATTCGTATAATTGGCCAACAAATAAGCGATCGCCTTACTGCTGACGATGAATCCTACAATAACCCCTGCACCGATGACGGCAATGATCGGTAAATTCAAATTGGACAACGCACCGATTGCCGTCGAATAGACTCCGAGCAATAACAGGATGAACGAACCGCTAATTCCCGGTAGTAGCATCGCCATACTACCAGCCCATCCGGCCAGGAACAAGCCGATAGTATTCAATGGGGTTAGCGAGGTGATCGGAGCCGCGTCACCCGGTTTGATGAAAGCAGTGGAAGCCAATGCTGCTCCAAGGAGTAACAATAAGAGAAAGTGGCCAAACTTGAAGTTCCGCTTGACGTCAGCTTGTTTCGCGATGAAAGGCAAAACTCCGACTATCAAACCGATGAAGAAGAACTGGGTCGGCGCATAGTGATTTTTCAACAAGTATTCCATTACCCTGCTTAAGGATAATAAAGCAGTCCCGATGCCGATCGCCAGCGGCAATAAAAATCCAATATGCTTCTTCCAATGGCGGCTGAAAAATCCGCTGATCGACGCAAGTAGGTCGTCATAAATACCGAGAATGAACGCGATCGTCCCTCCGCTCACTCCCGGAATTAAATCACTGATTCCCATGAAGAATCCGCGGTATATATTTTTCCATTCCATTCAATCCGTTCCTCCAATTTTTTTCAATGTTACCAGTATACCATTTTTCCGGAGAAGCCATAAATTTTCTATGGATTCAAAAGAAAAAGCAATTGTACCCTGAATCGGATACAACTGCAAGAGTCTACTGGAGGAAGGCTATGAGCAAAATGATCAGAAGCGGCAAGAAAATGACTACATAGCCGAGCGGATTCCCAAAGTTCATCGTCCAGCCGACACCGAACCTTTTTTCCACGAAGACGGATGGGTCGTTCCGATTCACATAGAAGACTCCCGCTTTCCAATAGCGGTCCTCATCCACATCCGTGATTCCCGGCACGGCTTCATCCTCGAATGCCACTTCGATCCGGGATCCGCCTTGCCCGACCTTGAAGGCATAAAAAACGGTTCCGGCTAAAACGAGCACCATGAACGCAAGCGGCATCGCCAGCATGAGCGCGGCATTGCCAAGACCTTCATGGATGGTCGTCAATTGGAGGAAGCTGAGTAAGATGGTCACTAATATAGTCGTCAAATATAAGAACCAGCTCGTATATTTACGGAATGATAGTTGCTGGACTGCCGATGTGCGGTTCCGGACGGCGCTTATTTTAATGCCCGACCGTTTCGTCATCCAGTGGATCCCCCACATCATCGCTTGCATGACCAATAAGATAAGTGGAAGGGAAGCGACCGAAAAAGGCGTTTTGGAAGTAAAAGCATCCGGCTGGCCATCCGGTCCCCAATGTGTCGGGATCAAATCGGGCATTCCTGCATACTGAGTAAACGTATAGGCGATCAATCCAATAGAGATGACCATCGGCAAAATATAGAATGGGGACGGTAACATTTCGTCTTTCGTACGGATGGCAAGATCGGCAACACGAATTTGTTTCAGTCCGGAACCCCATTCGTTTTCGCGTTTCAATTTCGTCGTCTTCACATGAAAATAAAAATAGAGGACCATATTCAGGACAAGGATGCCAAATTGGACGGCCAAGCCGGTTAAAATAATCCGTTCATCAGAATGATCTCTCGCTGACATCCACATGATAAATAGAGCGGACAAGAGGAGACCTACGACTATAATCGTCCCGGTATAAATTTTCTTGAACCGGGCAAGGGCCGGATCTCCCGTATGACTTTCAGGAACCGTAACACCGAATACAACTGTGTTGCGGAGCAAATAAGGGATGGCCGATTGCAGCAAAATGATGAATCCAGTGACAATGAGAAAAATGGAAAAGGGTCCCATAATTTATTCCTCCTTCAAATTTGAATGAATCTCCGAGAGAAGATGTTGGATTTCTTCGAATTTCATGCCAAGCACCAAGGCTTCCGCAACAATCGGTCTCATTTCCTCTTCGATTCTCCCCCGGTGTGCGGAAGAGAGCTCCCCCTCCTGGATGGTATTCAGGACGGCTCCAGATTTTGGCACAATCGTAATGATCCCTTTCTTTTCAAGGGCATGGTAGGCCTTATTGACAGTATGCATATTCATGCCAAGATCGGCAGCGAGCGAACGGACGGATGGCAATGGATCGCCATCCCGCAAATTTCCACGCGCAGCCAATTCGATCAACTGGTTCGCCAATTGCAAATAGATCGGAGTTTCGGAATCCGGATCGATTCGAATCAACATAATGGACGCCTCCTTTTTGTTCTATGTTCATTATAACAAATCTGATCTACTTTGTATATAACAAAGTTGAGTGATGTTGAATAAATCCGCTTGCAGTGCAAAAGTCAGGAAACCGATGATACCCGCTTTCATGAAAAAACCCTTAGGATTTTTTATCCTAAGGGAAAATTTCATTCCAACTCTGAAACTGTGACAAAGACATACCCTTCACTTTGTAAATAGGACAGGACCGCTTCCAAGCCATCCGCCGTAGATTGGTGGATATCGTGCATGAGGACGATGCTTCCGTTTTTGGTCGAGCCTTTCACTTTTTCAAGCAACAGCTCGGGGTCGCGATGTTTCCAATCCAATGTATCGACATCCCATAGAACGACCGGCAATCCGGAGACATTCCGGACTTCGCTGTTGACTGCTCCATACGGAGGTCGGAATACGGTCGCTTTATTCCCTGTCACTTCCTCGATCATACTGGACGTCCGGAGTATTTCCTGTTTCGCTTTTTCAGCCCCCATTTTGGTCAAGTCGGGATGATTCCATGAATGGTTGCCCAGTTCATGTCCGGCTGCCGCGACTTGTCTCGCAATTTCCGGATAGTATTCAACCCGGCTGCCTAACATGAAAAAGGTCGCTTTGGCGTCGTGTCTTTGCAGGATATCAAGGATTTGAACCGTCACTTTCGGATCCGGTCCGTCATCGAAGGTCAATGCAATTTTTTTGATAGTTTGACCGTCTTGTTCGACCGTGTCCCCATTTTCCGTTGCACCTGAATCAGGACCCTCCACTTCTGGAGAAGTTAGTCCATCCAACGGTTTTTCCGTTTCTTGTCCGATTGGAGTAGATGGCTCCTCGGATATGGATTGGAACCGGTCCACAAGAAGATGGTTCACTTTCTGGATGGGCAGCGAGATGACAGGCGGTCCGGCAACTCGGGCGGCAAAACTATCTTCCTTGAAATAAAATACGAGGGCATCATCCGTGACAGCAAAGTTCTCAAAGTGGGTCCAGTCCGCTTTCGTATACTGCTCGACTGCTTCCGTCCTAATATAATTTTCCAGCGAAGCATCTGCAGAGATCGCTTCCTTGACAATATGCGACAATTTCTCCAAACGGTTTTGATTGCCGCCTAGCAGGTTCGTTAAGGAAATGCTTTCGCCCGTTTCCGGGTTGAGATGGAAGGAACGGATTTCCGACGTACCATCTTTTCCGCCTGTGAACATATTCGTCACCAGCACGAACGAATAACTCCCTGAATGGTGAGGCATCGTTTCAAACGAAACATTGAGCTCCCCGTCTGGATCCATCCCCAGTTTTTTATTTTCTTTCATTAATACGAGATAATTGTCTTTTGCGGTGTTGATATATGTCGACACTTCTTCATTGAAATCCGTATGTAAGCTTTGTGGATATTGGATAGCGTAAGGTGCAAAGCGATCGTTCGATGTTTCTGTGATGATTTTGATGCCTGGATAATTGGAGTCGATCGATTCCACAATGGTCGGTGCCGCACTCTGCCTCTCCTTTTTCGATGACGCGGCTGCTTCTTGCTTTTGAGTGTGAAAGATGAGATAGATCGCTGCCACCGTCAGGGTGATGATCGTCACCGAAAATGTAAAATCAATCCAATAGGAACGTCTTCTCCTATTTATTTTCTTCATAAAAAATCTCCTTTTCTATTGGTAAAAAGTTAGACGGGGCATCTTCGAAAATAGTTTCGAAAAAAGAGGATTCAAGTAAATAATTGGCGAAAAATCTATGATTCAAGTATACAGGAGATTGTCTTAAAACCCAATAGATGTTGCGTGTCGAAAAAACTGAATTTCATTGTCGATGTTTCTGTTTATGTAAAAAGTACGAATGAAACCACTTTTCCATCCTGTAAATATGTGATACAATAACAGAACCCGGATCTTGCAAATGCGGGCTTACTTTTGCATGTCTAAAATTAACTTTAATATTTTGCCGATCCGGATGTACTTTAAAATAAGGTGGGTAAAAGGAAATGGAAAAAGGCACATACCGGGTTCTTCTGTATTATAAGTACGTACCGATCGAAGACCCTGAAACGTTTGCTGCGGAGCATTTGGCAGCATGCAAGGAAATCGGCTTGAAAGGGCGCATTCTCGTTGGAGCGGAAGGGATCAACGGTACTTGTTCAGGTACTATCGCCCAGACGGATACTTATATGGAACTATTGAGAAGCGATAGCCGCTTCCAAGACATCGTTTTTAAAATTGACGAAGCGGATGGACACGCGTTCAAGAAAATGCACGTACGGCCGCGCAAAGAAATCGTCAACTTGAGTTTGGACGAGGATATCAATCCAAATGAATTGACGGGTAAACGGTTAAGCCCTGAAGAGTGGTTCAAACAGATGCAGGCGGAAGATACGGTCATCATCGATGCACGGAACGATTATGAATATGACTTAGGTCACTTCCGCGGGGCAGTCCGTCCGGATATCGAGAACTTCCGCGATCTCCCGCAATGGATTCGCGATAACAAGGAGCAATTCGAAGGGAAGAAAATCTTGACGTACTGCACGGGCGGGATCCGTTGCGAGAAATTCTCCGGCTGGCTCGTCCGGGAAGGGTTCGAGGATGTTGGCCAATTGCATGGCGGCATCGTAACGTACGGCAAAGATCCTGTCGCCAAAGGACAGCTTTGGGATGGACAATGTTATGTATTTGACGAGCGGATTGCAGTTCCGGTCAACCAGGTGGAGCATGTTGTCGTAGGACGCGACCATTTCGACGGCACGCCATGCGAACGTTATGTAAACTGTGCGAACCCTGAATGTAATGCCAAAATCCTCTGTTCCGAGGAGAACGAGCACCTCTATATGCGCAGCTGCTCGGATGAATGCCGGAAGCATCCAAGAAACCGTTACTTTATCGAACAGAACATGACGGTTGAGGAATACGATCAACGGTTGAAAGAAATTAAAAAACATCGAAATGATGTGCACGCAAACTAAAAAATAAGCGGCAGAAAGGGATCCCTTTCCGCCGCTTTTTTTAGTCTTTGAAGACGCTTGTACTATGAAGTGGTTGAAGTTTCGCTTTCGGATCTATATAGGCTTTGGCGTGGTTGATGGCGATTGGCGCTTCGCCAAGTCCTACGGCAATCAGCTTCACCTTGCCATCGTAGTTCGTTATATCCCCTGCTGCATAGATCCCTTCGATATTCGTCTCCATACGGGAGTTCACCAAGACGGATGTCCGGTCCATCTCCAAGCCCCATTCCTTCAACGGCCCGAGTGAGGAGACATTCCCATAGTTGACGATGACTTGATCGACAGGCAGAAGTTGTTCTGTACCGTCTTTTTCGACTAAAAGCACATTTTCAACTTGTCCATCCGCCCCATTGATTTGCTTCACCGTTCGGGAAGTCATGACCGTCACGTTCGATTCCATCAATTGATTAACACTTGTTTCATGAGCAGTAAAGCGTTCCCGGCGATGGACGAGTGTCACTTTTGAAGCAACGTCCTCTAACATCAGCGCCCAGTCCACCGCAGAATCACCTCCTCCGCAAACGAGGACTTGCCGGTCTTTGAAGAACGCCAAATCCTTGATGCTGTAATGGAGGCTCTTTCCGGCAAAGTTCTCCTCTTCGGCCAGACCTATCTTTCGCGGCTGAAATGCCCCAATACCTGCAGTCAATAAAATGGTCCTCGTCCGATGCTCTCCTTTATCCGTTTTCAGAACAAAGTGATCCTCTGCCCGAGTTGCCGAAATCGCAGTCTCTTGCAACAAAATTTCCGGCTTGGAGTATTGGGCTTGTTCCACCAGATTTGCAACGAAATCTTTGGCGAGGACTTTGGGGAATCCACCAACGTCATATATATATTTATCGGGGTATAATTCGACCAGCTGCCCGCCCAATTGCGGCAGGCTATCAAGGATTTTCACCGACATTTGTCGCATCCCCGCGTAAAAGGAAGCGAACAACCCGGTGGGTCCCCCTCCAATGATAGTAATATCAACGATTTCTTCGCTCATCTTCCAACACTCCTATTCATAAGTTGAAAACTTACCTTCATTATTCCAAATGGGTCTTGCAAAATTCGAGGACCAGCTCCAATTCTTCCTCTTCCAATTCAAAATCGAGCACTTCTTCTGTGGAACGGTCAAAGAAATGATAGGATACAACTGCTTTGTCATCGCCATCTTCCTTGTAGAGGACACGCAGGCCCGCTCCTTCTTCCGTGTATAACTCATCGTCCTCGTCCAATGTTAAATATAGGCGGAATTCATACCGATCGCCCGTCAGAATTCCAGTGGGATCGACCAGTTTCTCTACCAAGTATTCATCTATTTGCATACAACCATCAGCCTTTCTTGCTTTTCGCTACTTTCCATAGTACAACATCCGGCGGCATTTTTCATTTTTGGAGCAGTGTCACGACTTCATTGATGAAAAGCGGTATTATTCTGGGCTTTATAAAAAGTATACTTTTTTGCATTTCGGCTTCCTTTCGGGAACAATAGAAACGAAGAAGAGCAAAAGGAGGGATCGGCATGATCACTTTTGAGAATTTTAGTTACCAACGGCCTGACATGGACGCGATGAAGAGGTCGTTCCAAGAACTTTTGGCACTGTTTCAATCCGCCGGAACGGTTGAAGAACAAAGTCGGGTCATTGAACAAATCAATACCATTCGAGGTGAATTTTCGACACAGGAAAATCTCGCATATATCCGCGCTTCGATTGATACAAACGATGAATTTTATCAGAAGGAGCGGGATTTCTTCGATGAGATCAGTCCCGAATACCAGGAGCTCGAAACGGATTATTATCGGAAGCTCGTATATAGTCCATTCCGTCCCGAACTGGAAAATCTATGGGGAAACCAGTTGTTCGCTTTGGCGGATAATGCCATACGCTCATTTTCACCCGATGTGCTGCCTCTCTTACAACAAGAGAATAAATTAGCGTCGGACTATTCCAAACTGGTCGCTTCCGCGCAAATCCAGTTTGATGGGAAGACTTTGACTTTGGCACAGATGGGCCCTTATACGGAGTCCGCAGATCGGTCCGTCCGCAAAGCTGCAATGGAAGCATCTTATTCATTTTACAAAACGCATGGAGAACGTTTCGATGAAATTTACGATGAACTGGTGAAGCTGCGGCATGAAATCGCAACCAAACTAGGCTTCCGCAACTTTGTCGAACTTGGCTACGTACGGATGAACCGGATCGATTATGACGCAGAAATGGTGAATTCATTCCGGAAACAAGTGCAAAATCATATCGTCCCTCTCGCCAATCGATTGTATGAACGGCAAGCGAAACGGATTGGCGTGGACAAGTTGAAGTTTTATGATCAAGCGCTCAACTTCCCGAACGGCAATGCCGTGCCTCAAGGGGATGCCGAATGGATTGTCGAAAATGGAAAAAAGATGTATGCAGAGTTATCCAAGGAGACCGATGAATTCTTCCGTTTCATGGTGGAAAGAAAGCTGATGGATCTGGAAGCGAAAAAAGGGAAGGAAGCTGGAGGTTACTGTACGTTCATAGACGATTACGATTCGCCGTTCATCTTCTCGAACTTCAACGGCACGTCCGGTGACATTGATGTGCTCACCCACGAAGCGGGCCATGCTTTCCAAGTATATTCCAGTCGCTCGATCGGCATCCCCGAATATTTATGGCCCACTTATGAATCAGCCGAAATCCATTCGATGGGCATGGAGTTTTTCACATGGCCGTGGATGGAGCTGTTTTTCGAGGAACAGACCGATAAATATAAATTTGTCCATTTGAGCGACGCTTTGCTGTTCTTGCCGTATGGAGTCGCAGTCGATGAATTCCAGCACGTCGTCTATGAAAACCCGCAGATGACTCCTGCCGAACGAAAATCGACTTGGAAAGAGATCGAAAAGGTGTATTTGCCAAACCGGGATTATGATGGCCATCCGTATTTGGAATCAGGTGCCGTCTGGCAAAGGCAATCCCATATTTACTCCAGCCCGTTCTATTACATCGATTATACGCTCGCCCAAATTTGTGCACTGCAATTTTGGAAACGATCCATTGAAAATCGGGACGAGGCCTGGCGTGATTATGTACATCTTTGCAAACTGGGTGGATCCAAGCCCTTCACAGCCCTTGTGGCAGAAGCCAATCTTCTGTCCCCTTTCGAGGATGGCTGCGTCAAGTCGGTGATCGGGACAATCGAGGAATGGCTCGATTCGGTTGACGATCAAGCGCTTCGTTGAATAGATTTGCCAAGCTGTCCCCCCCTTCTCCTAGGGTACAGCTTTTCCATCGTCGACAGGAACAAAAGCGCTAAAGCGCCTCTGTCCCCGTCCCAGGTGAAATCGATTCACTTGGGATTTTTTTCGCTCTATGCATGGTCCCACCACAAAAAGGACATTCAATCTCGACTTCTTCGTTCTGTTTTAAGTCGACCTGAAAGTCTGCCACTACAAAATCGGGAACGTCATCTAATTCCTGACAATCCCGACACTTAAATTCAATCGTACTTATTTTTTCGTTCAATCCGAACGGGTCATCCTCTTCTAATGATTGTAAAAATGCCCGATTCAGTTCATCCAGCTCTTCGTCTGTTGGCATCCTCCGACTTCTCCCATCTTTTAATAATTTTCATGCCCTCCATATAATGATACAGGATTCCATAATCAGCATGCCAAATCTCCACCAAGTCCATCTCCCGATGGCAACACGGGCAAATAAACGGATCCTGATCAAAAGCCTCTCTCATCCGTTCCCGATATGTTTTTCTCTTTTTCCTTCTTTCCAAAAGCATGGAAAGTTGTTTTGTCCGCATGAAGGCATAAAGGCTTAGAATTTGATTTGCCTTCTGATACGATCTTCTGCTATACAACCCAAAACGGCCCACCATTCTGAAGTGTTTTGGTGGGATGTGCTGTAAAATATTGAACAGGAATCGATAGACCGACTGCTTCACGTCCACCCGTTTCCCTGTTTTATGATCTTCATACCAGAACTCGACTTCCTTCCCATCGTATCCGACAATGCGATATTCGGCGATGGCCGGTCTCGCCAAGTATCTGCCTATGTATTTGGCTGCCCCTTTGGCATCCTTCATTTTCTGTTCTGCGTTCACATAGAATCCTTTCGGATATCGCCTATATAAATCATTGATTAATTCCTGGGCCTTTGGGTGATCGGGAAACCACTTCTTCATTAAATCGAGTAGCACCTTTTGCCAGGATTTCCGTAAGAATTCATAGGGAATGAAATCACTTGAACACCATTCATTCCGATTATCAATCGCCCCTTCCGTCACTAGGGCATGTATATGTGGATTGAACTTCAGATCCCTTCCGAACGTATGGATGACCGTGATCACCCCGGCTTGTAGGTTGCGCTTCCTGCTTTTACGACGATAATAGAATTGGAAGACCCCGGCTACCTGTCTACTCAACTCATTCAATTTTTTGCGGTCGTGGAAAAAGATATTCCGAAGTTCCTCGGGAATGGTGAATACCATGTGGCGATGCGGCACATTAAAGATTAAGTCCTGCTGTTTGGTGGACCAGTCATCCGTATATTTCTTTCCACACTTATTACAAAAGCGGCTCTTGCATGTGAAACAGACAATGACAGGAGATGGATTCCCTTCACAACCCAGACATTCATATCTCGCATATCCGACATCCGAGGATCCACAACGGATTGTTTTCAGGACGGTTTCTTTTATATCCTCTCGATAAGCTTCTGGAAACAAGGTAGAGTGCATTTGCCAAAACCCATCGAAATGGTCTTTCAGTATTCTTTTGATGACTCCACTAGTCCCTCTCATCGCGTCTCAGTCCCTTCGAGTATACGAACATTTTATCGAACAGTTATCCACAGGTCAAAATTTTATAATTTCCTAAGCAACGAAAAAAGCTGTTCCCCCCAGAATCGGGATGGAACAGCTGTTTTTCTTAGGCAAAGATTTCTTGTTCGTCTACAACGCGGACAAATTGGCCTTCATTATAAGGGTAGCCCGCTTTGTTAATTTTAACGCGAACGATTTTACCGACCATGGATTCATCAGCCGGAAGGACGACCTTCAAGTAGTTATCGGTATAGCCTTCATACAAACCACTTTCCGGGTCTTCCTTATATCGCTCTTCCGGAATGACTTCTAGCACTTCATTCTCGAAGGATGAGGCATATTCTTTCGCCAGCTGGTCGTTCAATTCAAGCAATCGGTGTACTCTTTCATTCTTCACTTCTTCATCCACTTGGTCTTCCATCCGTGCTGCCGGTGTGCCTGTCCGTTTTGAGTACGGGAAGACATGCAGTTCGGAGAACCGATGATCACGGATGAAATTGTATGTGTCCATGAACTCCTCTTCCGTCTCACCCGGGAACCCGACAATAACGTCGGAGGTGATCGCCAGTTGAGGAAGGGCTTCCCGCAAACGGTCCAACCGTTCCGCGAAAAATTCCATCGTGTATTTCCGGCGCATCCGTTTCAGCACCGTATTGGAACCCGATTGGATTGGAATATGAAGATGGCGTACGACGATTTTGGATTCTTTCAACACTTGAATGACTTCATCCGTCAACTGGCTCGCTTCGATGGAACTGATGCGAAGCCGTTTCAAGCCTTTCACTTCGGATTCCAGATCACGTAGAAGACGTGCGAGGTTATAATCCTTCAAATCCTCACCGTAACCTCCCGTATGGATGCCCGTCAGGACAATCTCCAAATAGCCGGCGTCGACAAGCTGTTGGGCTTGGCGGATGACTTCTTGCGGATCACGTGAACGCATTAAACCGCGCGCCCATGGAATGATGCAAAATGTACAGAAATTATTGCAGCCTTCCTGGATCTTGAGGGAAGCACGGGTCCGATCCGTAAATGCCGGGACATCCAGCTCTTCATATACCCGGTTTTTCATAATATTGCGGACCGCATTGATCGGTTGGCGCTCGTTGCGGTATTCGTCGATCAAGCCAAGCAGCTTCACGCGATCCTGTGTGCCGACGACGATATCCACTCCCGGAATGGCCATGATTTCCGCAGGTGAGGTCTGGGCATAACAACCTGTTACGCAAATGACGCCGTCCGGGTTTTTTCGGATGGCGCGCCGGATCACCTGGCGGCTTTTCTTGTCACCTGTATTCGTGACAGTGCATGTATTAATCACGTAGACGTCCGCATTCTTATCAAAATCTACGCGTTCGTAACCCGCTTCTTTGAAAAGTTGCCAGATCGCCTCCGTCTCATAATGGTTCACTTTGCAACCTAATGTAGACATAGCTACGGTTTTCGGACGCTCGTAACTCATAATATATTTCATCCTTTCATTACACTCGTTATCATAATTAAATTAGGCTCAATAGAATATTTCACGTGTCTTATAATAGCACAATTAAATAGGATGAGACTAATTTTTTCGACCTTAAATATTTTTCGTTATAGCTAATATACCCAATCTATTCACATTAAAGAAAGCCAAAAAGCACCCCATCCAACCGGACAGGTATTAGTCATCACCTTTTGTTTCAATTTACTGTTCAGCTGCAACCTCTTAAAGTGAGGAGTAGTCTCATTTCAAGAATGCCCATAAAAGCCTTGGCGATGTGACGTAAACTGATTACTCCTTGTCATGATGTTGCTAGGTCATGATATTTTGAATAAAACACTTCATAAATTACAACTTCTTTTTGACCCTGAACGGCGTACCCTGCCAAGTGTGGATCACAGGGTAGGGTGCTTTTTCTCTCATTTATTCGTACGGATCAGCGCGCCAATCCCCAGCATGACAATGTCGCCGTCCGCGGCTTTGCCCTCTTCTAGATCCTTGATCCACTTCTTGGCATAACCGGCTTTGACAGCAGCATTTACTACGATATCGCGCTGTGCTTTGTTGGCAAGAAACGTTTCAAATTCCTTTCGTAACGTGCCGGAGGTAAATTCCAAGTCTGACTCCTCTCTTTTCGTCTGCACAGTCGCAACCTGTTTCGGATTATGTTCCAACTTGAAATAGGCAGCCAACCCCTCGGCAATTGCTTCACCTTGTGCTTCTAGGTTGGTTTTATTTCGCATCGAATGGATGTCAATTGTGGAGTCCATGAACCCGCCTTCGGTCAAGATGGCTGGCATGTTGGTTTCTCGGAGGACATGCAGATTCATTTTTTTGATGCCCCGATCCCGCAAGACCATACTTTTCACGATTCGGGGATGGACCGCTTTGGCGACCTCTACCGATTTCGGATTGGCTCGGGGGTGGTCCATAGTAAAGGTTTCGATCCCGCCACCGCTGTGCCACTTGCCGGATAGAGCATTATGATGGATAGAGACATAAACATCGGCTCCCCAATTATTCGCCCGATCAGTTCGCGTTTTAAGTGGTACATCCGTTTTGCCGGTAGGGTCGTCTACCCGCAGGATTTCCAATCCTTTGTACTCCCGGAGCTTGGCCTCACAGGCCAACAGGACTTTATTGTTAAAGGACCACTCCCTCTCTCCGTCTGGCGATCTTTTTCCAGCCGTATTAAATCCATGGCCGGCATCCAGTACAATTTTAACCACTCGATCAACCCCTTTGTTATATTTCGTCAGTCCGTATTGCTCGATGATTTGATTCAGCTTGGACGGATAATTGATATCCGCCGCATACCCGGCTGCCTTCACGGCTGCCGTTGATTTTCGATAATCCGTCTCACCAAGCACATCCGCATATCGATTGTGCTCTTCCCATCCCGTGCCGTGCGTATATTTGTGGACAAGGTCGATGACGCAACCTTCATAAGACGGATACTTTCTAAAGGCCGCATCGATGTAATAGACCGCGCCATCCGGCTTGTGCTCGGCTGTCCGTTTGGTATACGTCTCTCCGGTCCAACCGGCGCCCACCTTGATGCCGAATAGGTTGTTGGCTTTGGTGGCAAGTTCAGACGTTCCTGAAGCTGATTCCAAGACTCCCTGCGCTATGATAAGAGACGGCAAAACGCCATTCGCAATCCCGTGCTTGACTGCAAACGGCGCAAGTTTTTCTATGAAACTCATCGCTTATCAACTTTATGCCCGAATTTTATAATTTCCTAAGTAATGAAAAAGCCTTTCAAGCTGACTTGTGAAGTCGGCTTGAAAGGCTTGTCCCGGGTGATATGTGTTCACCCAGCATGATAAAGGTTGTATTGGTTCTTACCGTTTTCTTTGGAACGGTATAAGGCGCGGTCCGCTTTTTCGTATAAGGTTTCCAAGTCGTCCCCACCTGAAGCGAAGGCGACGCCGACACTGATGGAAGGAGAGAGCCCTATTTTTTTACGAAGGCTCGAAAATTCCTCATTCACTTTCCCAATCAATTCGGCAGCGAGTTGTTCCGCCTTGGCTTCATCCATTTTAGATAACAGGACGATGAATTCATCTCCTCCAACACGGGCTGCGATGTTCCCTTGCCCCGCCACTTCTTCGATTGTCGTAGCGGCAACTTTTAAAATACGGTCCCCTTCCCGATGTCCTAGCTTATCATTAACAGTTTTGAAGTTGTCGAGGTCGATCATCATAAGCGCTTTGCCTTCACTATTTTTCCCGAACCTTTTTTTGAACTCCTCTTCAAAAGCCGCCCGGTTCTTCAATCCCGTCAAGCTATCATGGAATGCGAGATGGACCGGCCTCGCCACAAGCCGGGCGATGATGAAAGATAGACCGATAGCGGCCGCCAAGATGATAGCCACTTGCACAATGAACTCACTTCGATAAACGCTAAGCATCTCTGACAATTCCACATCGGTATATACGATTTCTACGACACGATTCGTCGAGTAGCCCCTTCGTTCATCCGCAGTATACGGGATATACCGATAAGTCACCCGGCTCCCGCTGTCAATCCGAACATCCTCTTTGGCCTCACGGCTCTGCAAAGCTTCCTTGAATACTGGCAATAGGGATTCATCGATGTTCCGGTACTCTTCATCCCCTACCGTCCCCATAAGGACACCGTTTGGATTGTAGACACGGATCGACTTGATGACATCGGCATATGTATACTCCAACAAATCAATTGTTTCCAAAAAATTGAATTGTTTAAAAATCTCCTCATCTTCCAATGCCACACCAAGCTCGAGCAAATAGCGATGGTCCGGGGTGGGGACATAGCTGAACTTCTTGATTTCACCTGTTTTTGTTTGGATATCCATGCCATCGTGGATGAATTCATCCCCATTTCGCCGCTCATCCAATAATTTGGAGAAACCCGGGCAACATTCACTGAAGTTCAACCCCACGTCCTGCGTCAAACTCGAATGGATGACCTTGTTCTTGTCATCCAAAATATAAACGTCCATTTCAAATCGTTCTCGCAACGCTCCAAAATCCCACTTGGTGAAATCAGGCTCCCTCTCGTAGGCAGATAGCAACTCCTTGGAATTTTCCTCCATTATTTCGGCAGTTCGATAATCGAGAACGTTATATACTTTGTCAATCGTAGCTAGCGAATCGATAATTTTATCCTCTGCCATCGCAATTTTCGTATCTTGGCCAATCTTGACCCGATCTTCGAGCTTATTGTAATCGAACAACGCGATAAACAATGAAAGTAATAAGGAAAAAATGATTAATACAATCGTAAGCCGGATTCTGAACTCTCTCCCCATTTACCCATTCTCCTCACCCATGTCAATACGACCTGAACTACAGTCCAATTATACCATGAAGTGATAAGAAAGAACCAACCTTTACGTAGGGATTTCCTACCCTATTAACTCTTTCATCCGTGATTAGCGGCCAATCCGGAATGCCACTTTGCCGAACTGCTTGCTCTCTTCCACATATTCGAACGCTTCAAGTGCTTGCTCCAAATCAAATATTTGATCGATGACCGGATGCATTCGATAACGCTCCACATGCTCCAGCATCTCACGTAATTCTTCCCGGCTTCCCAACGTGGAGCCGAACAATTGATATTGCCCATAAAAGAAAGAGCGCAAATCAAAATCAACGGTATCCTCCGTAGTGGCACCGAACACCACAATGCGTCCACCTTTCTTCAATACATCCAAAGATCGATTGAAGGTGGCACGGCCAACGCTTTCAATGACAAGGTCAACTGTCTCGCCTGCCAGCTCCTGTTTCCAATCACTATTCGTATCGATGGCCAAATCCGCTCCGAGTTCAAGCGCTTTGTCCCGCTTCCCCTCACTGCGTGATGTGACAATAACCCGGGCCCCGATATTCTTCGCGAATGAAATGAGGAATGTCGCAACCCCACTGCCAGCTCCAGGAATGAATACCGTATCCCCCTCTCGTAATTGGCCTTTCGTAATTAGCGTCCGATAACCCGTCAATCCGGCCAACGCAAGGACCGCCGCCTCTTCCCATGACAGATGGGCCGGCTTCTTTTCCACTTGCTCAGCGGAAAGGACGATTTTTTCTGCGAATGTCCCATTGTCGGGCATGCCCAATATATCGAATTGTTCGGGAGGTGCGTCACTATTGTCATACCAGCGGAGGGAGGGATTCAATATCACTTCATCTCCTACTTGGACATTCGAAACCCCTTCCCCGATGGATTCCACAATGCCGGCACCATCTGAACCCAATGTCAAAGCCTCTTTGGCGTCCCCTCGTCGTCCTGGTATGTATAGATCCCTGCGATTCACTCCAGCCGCTCGCAATGCGACGACCACTTCGCCCGGTCCCGCACTCGGTTCCGGCATTTCTCCGACTAGCAACTTGCCATTTTCATGGATAACCGCTTTCATTCGAACCCCCACCTTTTCCGAAATATTTCTTCTCTTCCATCATACAATATATTTAGAAGACTGTCCTGCTGTTAATCTGAAGGTTGGAATCTCTGCATCGATCCAATGGAAAATAAAAAACGCTTTGAGTGCATACCGACTCAAAGCGTTCATATGGTTCGTAAGGTGACGACAACGATTTCGGGTTGGTTGAACAACCGTATGGGAACAATACTGTTTCCGAGCCCACGGCTGATCACCATACGGCTCCCGTCCTGTTCATGAATTCCTGATGTGTACCGCGGAAACCACCCTTGCCCCGGCGATATCAAGCCGCCGAGCCCCGGGATACGGACCTGTCCCCCGTGGGCATGCCCGCTGAAGGTCAGATCGATTCCCGCCTCTGCATATTTCTCAAGTTGTTCGGGACGATGGGATAATAATATCGTAAACATCGAATCCGGGACATCCCGGAATGCCTTGGCAATGGATTCTTCCACTGTTTTCGCGTCGTCGCTCCCCTTTGATAGCGGATCCTCGATTCCTCCGATCGCTATCAAATCACCGGCAACCCCTTGTAGATAAAGAGACTCATTCGACAGGACGCGCACATCCAATTTCTCCAACTCTTCCTTTATACGCTCCACATCGTTTGTCGCAATTTCATGATTCCCTGTTACAAAATAAAAAGGCGCCACAAATTGGAGCTCCTCAATAAGCCGCAAACTGCGCTCCAAATCATAACGATTGCTGTCGATAAAATCGCCAGTGATGAAAATGGCGTTCGGTGTCAGCATTTTCACCCGCTTTACCAAATCATGATGATTTTCCCCGAACACCGCATCATGCAAATCCGATAATTGGACGACACGAAAATGATCGAAACTCGCGGGCAGTCGATCGGACGCTATCTCGTAATGCGTGACGCCGACAGTCTTATTATCCCTATACATAATCGCTACGTTGAGGACGAGGAAGACTAGGAACAACAGCCTTAGAGCGATCCGCCTATTCCCTGTTCTCCTCCCTCTTCTGTCCCTTACAACCACCGCTTTTTCAATTTGGCCAACTCCAGCAATTCCAACATTTCTTTCTTCGGAAGTTCGGTAGCAATGGCCAGCAGTTCCCTTTCTGCAAACCGTCTTCCTTTTCCGCTTCGGTACCGCTCTTTATTGACCGCGTCGAGCTCGGCATACAATTCAGCAGAGCGATCCATCGGGGCATCATCCGCTTTGTCCTCTACGATTGTTTCACGCAGTTTATCATAGAGCATTTCGACGTTTGTATTTCCAGTACTTTTGAATGCTTTGGCAGTTTTGTTGTTTCCAAGGATCAATTCATCCGTCGAAACATTGAACCTCTCGGAAATCTTCGCTATCCAAGCGGCAGAAGGGGCATTTTTCCCTTTTTCCCAATCTTTGATCCGGCTCGCGGATGTGCCGATTGCCGAACCGAACGCCATCATGGATAGACCGCGCTGCTCCCGCAACGTTTTTAATCGCAAACCGAAATCTTCTTTATTCCATTCCTTCACAATGTCGCCTCCTAATTATCGCCTCATCTACCTCCATTATTTTTTATCTTCGTGTTTCTGTCAATCAATTTTTTAATTTTTCTATTAAATTTTTTTAGTAGCCGTTCCGTTGTCTGTTAAAATTCTCTTCATTCTTCTCTATGTATGCCGATAAGATATCTTCATGGGAAAAACCTAGTTCCCGGGCTATCGCGCCATAATGGCTCCACACTTGCTCATAACGATCCATTGTCAACTCATGTAGAAATTTATCAATAGACGCGGCCGTTTTTAGGAAGAGTTGCGTCAGACTTCCTTCCACCCTTTCATTCGGCCAGTTGCCAAGCGTGTCGAAGCCTTTTTCAATTCCAAGCGAAAGGAGGAAATGGATGGAATCCACATACTCTTCCAGGATCACCGCCCGCTCCGAAGGTCCTTTCGTGCTCCAAAATTTGAAACAACGGGTTTCATTCGCCAATTCCGCAAGCTCAACGAGGAGGGCCAACCCTTTTTCCTCAAACACGTCACCGGCTTTTCGGTTGCTTTGGATAAATGAATCTAATTCTCTTTGCATTGTGAAAAGTTTTGGCAATTGCATAAAAAAACCTCCAAAAAAGTATATTATCTTGAAACCAAACTGCTTGGACATCCGTATAAGAGAGTACTACCTATGTACAAAGGGGGAATGGATATGGCTTTATTGATTCGCATTGCCATCATCGCCTTCATCGTTTACTTGTTTTACCGGGGCATCCGGTATTTGACGGATCCGAAACGGAAACTCGATGACGCTTATGAAGCAGAGCAATATTATTTCTACGACGATGTGAAAAATGTCCGGAAAAACTTTTTCATCACTTATAAAGGTGCGCTGTTCGAAGGTGAAAAATACCTAGGGACCAAAGACGATTCCATCGACGTCGTATCCATCTTCATCTGGGTGAAGGACGAGGCCAAACTGCAAGGATTCACTAAAGACGACTTTCACTTTCTGGCTTCCGAAGTGGAATCCAACTATCCAAAAGCGGATATCAGCTGGAAGAATCCGATTGAACAATTGATGAATTCGTAAGAAAAGCCCGTGACGCGACGGGCTTTTTATGTGGAAACCGGCCTTTCTGGCAAGGTGAAACCGAGTAGAAAAAGAATGACAATTGCGTAAACAAGAGCCAACAGGAGAAAGCCGATCCGGAAGGCGGTATGCCTCGTCTTATGTCGGAACAATTGCATCCCGAAATAGGCTCCGATTCCACCGCCCGCAATGGCCAAGAGCCATAAATTCCGCTCCGGCACCCGCTGGCCCCGCTGTTTGGCTTGCCGTTTGTCCACCCCCATCGCCGTGAATGCCCATACGGACATGAAAATGATCCATATTAGCAAAATGAGCTGCATGCCGATCCCCCGCTTTCCATCTCTTCTATTTTACACGGTCTTCCGATTGAATGGGGCCATTCAGGAAAAAATCGCAAGGAACTGGACCTGAATGCAAAAAGCCGCCCCCGCTTCGGAGTGTTCCGAAGCGGATGACGGCCAATTCAATCCATCTTATTTAGCGATTGATTTTTTAGCAGTGTCCGCAAGTTGTGCGAATGCATTCGCATCTGTTACCGCAAGATCAGCAAGCATTTTACGGTTAACTTCGATGCCAGCCACTTTCAAGCCGTGCATCAATGTGCTGTAAGAAAGGCCGTTGATGCGCGCAGCTGCGTTGATACGTGTGATCCATAGTTTACGGAAGTCGCGTTTCCGTTGACGGCGGTCACGGTATGCGTAGTTCAACGATTTCATGACCTGTTGGTTGGCAACTTTGTAAAGTCTATGTTTCGATCCGTAGTACCCTTTTGCTAGTTTCAATACTCGATTACGACGCTTGCGCGTTACTGTTCCACCTTTTACGCGTGGCATAGTTCATTACCTCCTGGTATTCTGTTCGAATGAATTCAATTGATGGTGTCTTATTTCATGTATGTGATCATTTCACGAATACGTTTGTAGTCGCCTGAAGAAACAAGGGAAGCTTTACGCAGGTGGCGTTTTGCTTTCGTTGATTTGTTTGCGAAAAGGTGACTTGTGTAAGCACGGCCGCGTTTCACTTTACCAGTTGCAGTTTTTTTGAAACGTTTTGCGGAGCCGCGGTGAGTTTTCATTTTTGGCATGTTCGGTTCCTCCTAAATCTTTCGTTGTTACTGTTTTTCGGCTGTCGGGGCAAGTATCAGGAACATGCTCCGGCCTTCCATCTTCGGTTTCACTTCGACCGTTGACACGTCTTTGCACGCTTCAGCCAGGCGGTCGAGGACACGTTGTCCGATTTCTTTGTGCGTGATAGCACGCCCACGGAAGCGGATCGACGCTTTCACCTTGTCCCCTTTTTCTAGGAACTTGATGGCATTGCGAAGTTTCGTCTGAAAATCATGCTCGTCGATTGTCGGGCTGAGCCGGACTTCTTTGAGTTGGATGATTTTCTGATTTTTACGGACTTCACGGTCTTTCTTCTGCTGTTCAAATTTGAATTTCCCATAGTCCATGATACGAGCTACTGGGGGTTTCGCTTGCGGAGCGACAAGGACGAGATCCAAATTCGCACGAGCGGCGATGTCCAACGCTTCGTTACGGGATTTGATTCCAAGCTGGTCGCCGTTATGATCGATCAAACGCAGCTCGCGGGCACGGATGCCTTCATTTACGTACATGTCTTTGCTAATAGTAATCCACCTCCGAATATTGTCTCGAGAATACATGGTTTGGGTATACCGTCCATTCGGGCGGAGCCCCACAGGTCCATCCAATATGAAGAGCGGCGGGCGTCTTGCTTGCCTGACGCTAGACATAAAAAAAAGTAGACAAAAACTTTTGTCTACCCGCGTATGTGTACGTGCATCCGGATGCACGGCACGATCACTATGTGCTGACCTGTCAACAACCATTGCGCGTCGATCAGGTGAGAAGCGGGTAGCCTCTACTTATACCACAAACTGTATTCAGTTATTACTAACCTTAATAACTTTATCATGTTGTAGAGGGAATGTCAAATGTTTTTCAATGATTTTTGTGTATGGACTCGGATAGCTGGCGGCATTATGGGCGTGAGATGCACAGTTACGAGCGATAAAACCTAGTTATGGGCTCAGGAACACGGGTTATGGGCGGCAAAACCTAGCTATGAGCGCGGAACGCAAGTTATGGGCGGCGAAACCTAGTTATGAGCGCGGGAACACGGGTTATGGGCGACGAAACCTAGCTATGAGCGCGGGAGCACGGGTTATGGGCGACGAAACCTAGTTATGGGCGCGGGAACACGGGTTATGGGCGACGAAACCGAGTTATGGGCGCGGGAACACGGGTTATGGGCGGCGAAACCTAGTTATGGGCGCGGGAACACGGGTTATGGGCGGCGAAACCTAGCTATGAGCGCGGGAGCACGGGTTATGGGCGACGAAACCTAGTTATGGGCGCGGGAACACGGGTTATGGGCGGCGAAACCTAGTTATGGGCGCGGGAACACGGGTTATGGGCGGCGAAACCTAGCTATGAGCGCGGGAGCACGGGTTATGGGCGACGAAACCTAGTTATGGGCGCGGGAACACGGGTTATGGGCGGCGAAACCTAGTTATGAGCGCGGGAACACGGGTTATGGGCGACGAAACCTAGCTATGAGCGCGGGAGCACGGGTTATGGGCGACGAAACCTAGTTATGGGCGCGGGAACACGGGTTATGGGCGGCGAAACCTAGTTATGGGCGCGGGAACACGGGTTATGGGCGGCGAAACCTAGCTATGAGCGCGGGAGCACGGGTTATGGGCGACGAAACCTAGTTATGGGCGCGGGAACACGGGTTATGGGCGACGAAACCTAGCTATGAGCGCGGGAACGCAAGTTATGAGCGGTCTAAAAATTAGGACGGCTGCCAATTCCATGGAATTGGCAGCCGGATGAATCAGTTGTTCTTAACTTCTGCTTTCAAGCTCGCCAGGAAATCTTCAAACGGCATGCTTTCCGATTTCTGCTCGCCGTATTTCCGGACGTTGACTTCTCCGGATTCCACTTCCTTGTCGCCAAGGACGAGCATGTACGGTACTTTTTGCACTTGAGCTTCCCGGATTTTATAGCCGATTTTTTCATCGCGGCTGTCGAGGTCTACCCGGAAACCAGCTGCCACAAGTTTTTCCTGCACTTCATTTGCATAGTCGAAATGCGCTTCAGGCGATACCGGGATGACTTCCACTTGGACCGGTGCGAGCCATGTCGGGAAGGCGCCTTTGTATTCCTCGATCAGGAATGCCACGAAACGCTCCATTGTCGAGACGACGCCGCGGTGGATGACGACAGGACGATGGTGTTTTCCGTCTTCCCCGACGTATGTCAGATCGAAACGTTCCGGCTGCAGGAAGTCGAGTTGTGCAGTCGACAGCGTTTCTTCCATACCGATTGCCGTTTTCACTTGGACGTCGAGCTTCGGACCGTAGAACGCCGCTTCGCCAATCGCTTCCACGTATTCCACACCCATTTCGTCCATTGTTTCTTTCAGTAGGCGCTGTGCGTGTTCCCACATTTCATCGTCATCGTAATACTTTTCTGTATCCTCTGGATCGCGATAGGACAGACGGAATGAATAGTCCGTAATATCGAAATCTTTATAGACATCAATGATCAACTCCACTACACGGCGGAATTCGTCTTTAATTTGATCCGGTCGGACGAAGATATGCGCGTCGTTCAGCGTCATCCCCCGAACCCGCTGCAGTCCGGATAGTGCTCCCGACATTTCGTAACGGTGCATCATTCCCAATTCCGCAATACGAACAGGCAGGTTCCGGTATGAATGAATGCCGTTTTTGTAAATCATCATATGATGCGGGCAGTTCATCGGACGCAAGACAAGATCTTCATTATCCATACTCATGACCGGGAACATGCCTTCTTGATAGTGACCCCAGTGACCGGATGTTTCGTATAATGCTTTGCTTCCGAGCACCGGTGTGTAGACGTGCTGGTAGCCGAGCTTCTCTTCTTTGTCCACGATATAGCGCTCGATGACACGGCGAATCGTCGCGCCTTTCGGCAGCCAAAGCGGCAGCCCTTGTCCGACTTTTTGCGAGTTCATGAAGAGGTCAAGCTCTTTCCCGATTTTCCGGTGATCGCGCTCTTTCGCTTCTTCGAGCAAACGCAAATGCTCTTGCAGTTCGTCCTTTTTGAAGAAAGCTGTTCCATAGATCCGTTGCAGCATTTTGTTCTTGGAATCCCCACGCCAGTAGGCACCCGCGATGCTAAGCAATTTAAACTCTTTTAATTTCCCAGTAGATGGAACGTGAACGCCGCGGCAAAGGTCGAAAAATTCGCCTTGCTCATAGATGGACACTTGCTCGCCTTCCGGAATCGCTTCGAGCAATTCCAATTTATACGGATCGCCGATTTCTTTGAAACGCGCTTCCGCTTCCCCACGGGAGACATCCTGCCGGACAACCTCGAGATTTTCGCCGATGATCCGCTTCATCTCTTTCTCCAATTCAGGCAAGTCCTCCGCAGTGATCGGCGTCGGGGAATCGATATCATAATAAAATCCATTCTCGATAACCGGTCCGATTCCAAGTTGCGCATCTGGGAATTTCCGCTTCACGGCTTGCGCCAACAAGTGCGCTGTACTGTGGCGAAGGATTTCCAATGCTTCCGGGGATTGCGGTGTGATAATTGCAATCTCCCCATCTTCTTGAATCGGTGTTTTCAAATCAATTAATTGTTCGCCGAGTTTACCGGCCAATGCACTTTTCCGTAACCCCGGACTGATGGACGCCGCAACGTCTTCAGTTGTAGTCCCTTGCGGAAACTCCTTAACCGCGCCGTCTGGAAATTTCAACTTAATGTCTGCCATTTTTTCGCACTCTCCTTTTTAAATGAAAAACAAAAAAAGCCCCATCCCTGGAAAGGGACGAAGCTGTCGCTCGTGGTTCCACCCTTCTTCCTTCCTTTCGGAAACATTCCGAAAAGATGAAGCTTTGCAACGGCTAACGGGCCGGTTCCGTCGATGGCTATCCAATGGAGTCGCCATCGCTGCTCAAAGGTGGTAAATCGACTTTCGTTCCTGCAGGGCTTCCAGCCAATGGCCCCGTTCTCTGGTGGTCGAATTCAATCGATTGTTGTCCTTTTCAACGCTTTTTTAGTATGAATCAAAAAAGAGTATACGCCTTTGTCGAAATAATTGCAACCCCTATGCGAACATCTCATCTAGTTCCGCCTATTTTTACCGTCCAGTTTCACAGGTTGGCTGATCATGCGAATGCGTTCCATGACCCTTGCCGCTTTCACCACTTCCTTTTCCCCTCGCTGGGAATAGGTCAAATGGTGTTCCAGCTCCTGATAACTGAAATTGGAAGTGAAAAATGTCGGCAGCTGTTCCGCCATCCTGAACTGGAGGATGGTGCCTAGCACTTCATCACGCGTCCAGGCGGACATCGTTTCTGCCCCGATGTCATCAAGCATAAGGACTTGGGCCTGTTTGACGAAGTCGATCTTTTCATTGAATGACTGGTCTTGGATCGATTGTTTCACTTCTCTTAAAAACTCCGGAACGTAGACGGCGACTGTCCGGATCGATCGGGTCGCCAATTCGTTGGCTAATGCGCCAAGGATATACGATTTCCCGATGCCGAATGGACCGTATATATAAAGCCCACGCTCCGGCAATTTCCCGGTCTCGTCCAAGGCGTTCAGGAAATCTTTGGCCGCCCGGACCGCTGTCACCCGGCTATCATCGTAAAAAATATCGATATTCTGCAATTTGGCTTCCATGACGTCTTTCGGCATATAATAGCTTCGCACCATTTTGGATACATTCCGAACCGCATCGTCCTTCACTTTGCTAGGACACTTCTTATAATCAACATCAATAAGTCCGCGAGACAGTGTCAGCAATGGCTCATAGCCTTTCATGATGTTTATACAATTATCGAGGTCGGGGCATTTGTCACATCCATGTGAAGCGCCCGCATATTCATATAATTTTCCGAGCCCTCTGTCAACGATTCCCTTGTCGACTGCATCCGCATGTTCCGACAGGAAATCTTGCACGCCCTGATTTTCCATCACTTCATTGCGTAGCTCTTCGTAGTGTTTCGCAAATTTCGGCGCATTGACGACCCGTTTCATCGTCTCTCCTATCCGTTCCATTTCAATTCACCCCTTTTTCGGTTACCCCTAATTCTTCAAGCAATCTGCGCCGTTCCGCATCCAGATCCGGATTCGTCGGGGCTGGTTTCTCTTGCTGTCCCTCTTCTTTTTTATAAAACCATTCCGGCACTTTCTCTTCCCGGGACGGTTTCTTCTTTGTTTTGGTAGAGGTGTTCTTTCCGTCATTCAGCCATTTCATGTATTGGTCATGCTCTTTGCGCGATAGTTCCATCGCTTCTTTCGCAGTCTTCACCTTTTTCCCTTGCCAATGGGCAGCAATCTGCTCCGCAAAGTTATTCGTTATCTTCATATCATTCCGCAGAAGGATATACTGCATCAGGACATTGACGACTCCGACAGGCAAGCCATGCGTATTGATGAGCCGTTCTGCCAATTGGACATTCACCGCCAATGGCTCTTTTCCGACGATATGCCGCAGCATGTCCACCGGAGCTGTATTTTCCAGATAATAAATCAAATCATCTTCCCTGGAAGCCGAATCATTTTGAGGCTTCGGTTCCGGGGAAGCAAATGTTTTTTGAAGTGCAGGAGCCGCTTTTGAGACATTCATCTTATAAAAATCGGCAGCTGCCCGACGAAGCCGGTCTTCTGGCAATTGCAGCTTATCATCCAAAGCCATCATGACCACTTTCTGCATATCGATCGGGGTGAGCGAATACAGGAACGCCAATTTGGAGATCAGGTCACGCGACACGAGAGACAGCGCCGATTGCGGCACCATCTGTTCAGACAGACCTGCACGGAGCAGATCGAAATCGAAGTCATATTGCCCGAATGGCACGCCCGTTGGCTCCACTCTTCCTTTGAACTGGCTTCCTTCGCTTGCGCTGACGGACTGCCCGAACTGGGAAGGTGTGTAGACATCCAAAAACGTCCTGGACACTTCTTCAAACCCTTCTCCGTTTTGGAGGTCGTCCAGGAACCGATTGCGCAAGTTGCGATAAGCCTGTTCGCCGATTTTGCTGAACAGGAACGTCGATAATAAAGGATCCGAAAAAAAAGAACGGGCATCGAGCGGAGGGAGCAGTTCATAGAGAAAAGTCCTTCCCTCGTCCCCATCTTTCCGGAATGTCCGCAACAATCCGATTGCTTCCAATGAAATTCTCGCTTCGAAAATGGATCCTAACGGCTTCGTCAAAAAGTTCATTAGACGATAATGGGTATACCCTTGTCCATCATCACGTTCTGCGTCGGCCCAAAACAATAGAAACAGGCTCATCGCATCCGAGCCGATCAAAGGCTGGTAAAACAAGGTGAGGAGTTGCCGGTCGTAATCTGAAAAAGGATGCGAACATTTAATGGTGTACGTATCAATCGGTTGCAATTCTTTGTATAGCATCATGGCCAGGGGACCCCCTTCTCCTCCTCTATGTTATTGCTCTTCTGATCGTGTTTGCAGATTTTTCAATTCCTCGATGAACACCGAGATGTCCTTATATTGCCGATATACGGAGGCGAAGCGGACATAGGCCACTTCGTCCACATCCGCCAGGCGCTCCATGACCATCTCTCCGACATCTTCCGAAGGAATTTCGGAAATGCCGGTACTTCTGAGCTCTTTTTCAATGGAGAATACGATTTTCTCTAATTCCTCCAATGGCACAGACCTTTTTTCACAAGCCCGGATCAATCCTCGGAGCACTTTCTTTCCGCTGAACTCTTCACGGGAGCCATCTTTTTTCACTATAACGAGTGGCGTCTCTTCCACTTTTTCAAATGTAGTAAACCGGAAAGCACAGCTTTCACATTCCCTGCGGCGACGAATCGAACGATTCTCTTCCGCAGGCCTGGAATCGACGACCCGGGTGCCGTTGTATTGGCAGGCTGGACATTTCATAGTAGTTTTCCTCCGCTTTGTAATGGGCTTTGTGTCCATTATAACAGAATTCGACAATGAATCATCCCTCGGCATGGATGAATCTCCTCATGCCCTGACCAACGGAAAATAAAAAACGCCCCTTGTCGTCGGATCGCGCCAACTCAAGGGACGTTTTGTGCAGGAAGATTACGCTTCTGCTTTCACTTTTAGTTCGTTCGCCACTTTTTTCGCTAAATCGACAACGCGAGCGGAGTAGCCCCATTCATTATCATACCAAGCAAGAACTTTCACTTTCCGATCTCCCATGACAATCGTGGAAAGACCATCGATAGTGGCAGATTCCGTCGTTGTGTTGAAGTCGATCGACACAAGCGGTTCTGTTGTGAAACGAAGAATGCCTGCCAATGGGCCAGCTTCCGCTTTCTTGAATGCATCGTTGACCATGTCAACTGTGACATCCTGTTCCAGATCGACCACCAAGTCAACAAGGGAGACGTTCGGTGTTGGAACACGCAACGCCATACCATGGATCTTGCCTTCCAATTCAGGAAGGACAAGGGACAATGCTTTCGCAGCACCTGTCGAAGTCGGAATGATCGACTGAGCACAAGCACGGGCCCGGCGAAGATCCTTATGCGGGTTATCCAAGTTCTTCTGGTCATTCGTGTACGCATGGACAGTTGTCATCAAGCCGTTCACAATGCCAAATGTGTCGTTCAATACTTTGACGACCGGCGCAAGGCAGTTTGTTGTGCAGCTGGCATTGGAAATGACGTCATGCTTTTCAATATCTAGTTTGTCATCGTTGACACCCATGACAATCGTAACGTCTTCATTTTTACCAGGGGCTGATAGAATCACTTTTTTCGCGCCTGCTTCCAGGTGCATCGCCGCTTTATCGCGTGCATTGAAGACACCTGTCGCTTCTATTACGATGTCAATTCCGAGTTCTTTCCAAGGCAATTTCAATGGATCGCGCTCGCTCAATAGCGTCACATGTTTACCATTTACTACGATATCGCCGTCTTCCACGCGAACATCTCCATCGAAAATGCCGTGCGTTGTATCATATTTGATGAGATGTGCAAGTGTTTCCGGTGGATATGAAGCATTTACCACGATTTTTGAAAAACTCTCTTCCATGATCATTTGACGGAATACCATCCGTCCGATCCGTCCGAAGCCATTAATCGCAATAGAAGTAGTCATGTATAAAAATCCTCCTGCATGTATGTTATACTTATCATTTTTATCCACTGATTAGTATAACACATATTTCTCTGAATCAAAGGAATAGAATCTATTCCACGGATGTTCTAATATTCAGAATCGCTCATAGGCTGGCATTCCAATTATTAAGCACTTCATCGAGCTGCTTTTCCGTCTCTTCCAAAGATCCGTTATTATGGACAACAGCATCCGCCCCTTGCTCTTTTTGTGCAATCGGCAATTGGGATTGGATGCGGGCCTCCGCCTCTTTTTCCGATAATGAATTCCTCTCCATCAACCGTGCTTTCTGGATTTCAGGTGTCACTGAGACGACTAGGATTTTATCGACATGGGACTGGAGTTTGCTTTCGAAAAGCAGCGGGATATCAAGAATGACAGTATTCGCCCCTTTTTCAAGCCACTCGTCTTTTTGCCGATGCATCTCTTTCCGGATGGCGGGGTGGATGATGCCATTCAACTTTTTTCTCGCTTCTTCATTCCCGAATACTAGCTCTCCCATCTTCTCCCGGTTCAGTGACCCGTCGGAATGAATCACGGAACGGCCGAATTGTGATTCGATTTCCTGCATCACTTCACTTCCAGATTCGACAACGAGACGGGCGATTTCATCCGCATCCACGACAGGATACCCTTTCTTCATCAACATGGCCGCAACCGTGCTTTTCCCGCTCGCTATACTTCCAGTCAACCCGATAATCATGCCAAGCCCTCCTCCACCTATCATTTCTGGCAAGCTGGGCAATAGACCGATGTCCGCCCAGCGATCTTCATACTTTTCGTCGTCTCGCCACAAGCCGGGCAGGTTTTCCGACCGTACATCTTCAAACGATCTTGCATAGAGCCCGCTTGTCCGTTAATATTTCGATAATCGGAAATCGAACTGCCGCCTGCATCGATACTTTCCTGAAGAATGCGGACAACTTCCTGAAAAAGCTCCTGTTTGCGCTTCTGGCTAATCCGTTCCGTTTTCCGCCCAGGATGGATGTTCATACGGAAAAGCGCTTCGGTCGCATAAATATTCCCGCAACCTGAAATAACTTGTCCATCCATAATCACTTCTTTGATCGGTTTCCGTGCGTATTTCGGCAAGTCGGCCATTTCAAGGAAATGCTTCTCGGCAGACGAGTCGAACGGCTCCGGAGCCATCCTCAAAAGCGGAGGATGATCCGCTTCACAACCGAGCAAGCGGAGTTCTCCGAACCGACGGATATCCGAATAGACGAGCAGATCATCGTCCGCCATCCGGAAGACGGCATGGACATGGTTACGGAATTTGGACTCCTGGATTTCATCTAAATCGCGTACCGCAAACCAGGCGCCCGACATGCCGAGATGGCTTACGAGCAGACAGGAGTTGCCGTCTTTTTCTAGTTGAAAATAGATATACTTGCTCCTTCTTATGACATCAGTGATTGTCATATCCACCAGCTTTTCTACGAAATCTTCGGTTGGAATCCCTTTAATAATCGCTTCTTTGCCAAGCTGTTTGGATTGGATGACGGTATCCGATACGATTACTTCTTGGATTGTCCTTCCAATCGCGGCTGGGGCCAGTCCGCGGACGACCCCTTCGACTTCCGGCAATTCAGGCATCGTTTCCCCTCCGTCACTTTGTCTCGTACCAGGATAAACCGAACGCCCAATCCACCTTCAGAGGTACATCTAGTTCTATTGCCGATTCCATCACTTCTGGTACGATCACTTTCAATTTCTCGATTTCTTCTTCGGGTGCTTCGAAAATGAGCTCATCATGCACTTGCAGGAGCATGCGGGTTTTCAAGCCTTCCGCCTCCAAACGAGCATCCATATCGATCATCGCTTTTTTGATAATATCCGCCGCACTTCCTTGAATCGGTGTGTTCATCGCAGTCCGTTCAGCGAAGCTCCTTAAATTGAAATTGGAGCTTGTGATTTCCGGCAAATAGCGGCGGCGATTCATCAATGTCGTGACATAGCCTTGTTGCTTCGCTTCTTTCACACTAGTATCCATGTATCGTTTCACTCCAGGGAAACTCGCCAAATACGTATCGATGAAATCACCCGCCTCTTTTCTCGTGATATTCAAGCTTTGCGACAGTCCATAATCGCTTATGCCATACACAATCCCAAAATTGACCGCTTTCGCTGCCCGGCGCATATCGGAATCCACTTCATCCTCCGCAACTCCGAATACGTCCATCGCCGTTTTCGTATGGATATCGGCATCCGACCGGAAAGCTTCGATCAGCTTTTCATCCTGTGACATATGGGCGAGCACCCGAAGCTCGATCTGGGAATAATCTGCGGCGAACATATACCAGCCCGGTTCGGAAGGCACGAAAGCGGCCCGGATTTTCCTTCCCTCTTCCAACCGGATCGGGATGTTCTGCAAATTCGGATTGATGGAGCTGAGACGGCCTGTTTGCGTGAGTGCCTGTTGAAAACGTGTATGAATTTTCCCGTCTTCATGTATTTCTTTCGTCAGGCCTTCAATATAAGTTGAGTTTAATTTACCCAATTGGCGATAATCGAGGATATGTCCGATGATTTCATGCCGGCTTTCCAGCTTCTCCAAGACATCCGCCGCTGTGGAATAACCGGTTTTCGTCTTCTTGATAGGCGGCAGCCCCATTTTTTCAAATAAAATGACACCCAATTGTTTTGGTGAATTAATATTGAAGGTTTCCCCCGCCATTTCATAGATCAGTTTTTCCAAATCAGCCAGTTTCGCGGAAAGTTCATTACCGATTGATACTAGGATTTCCCGATCCACCTTGACACCCGTCGATTCCATTTTTCCGAGAATCTGGGCAAGCGGGAGTTCCAATTCATGGTACAAATCGAACTGATCATTGTCCTTCAACTTTTGTTCGACGATCTGATGGAGATTCCAGACCGCCTTCGCTTTCCTTCCCGCATGTTCGGCGATCGATTGCTCCGCAGGCTTTGTTTTCTTCGCCCCTTTTCCGTAAACCGCTTCGTCCGGTTGGATGTCCGTGTAATGGAACTCGCGGGCAATGGAAGCAACGTCCGTATACGATGTCGATGGGTTAACGATGTACGTAGCGAGAAGGAGGTCAAAATCGATCCCTGCTATTTCCACCCCATGATTTGCAAACGCCGCGAAAGTGGCTTTGGAATCTGCGGTATGTTTTTTCTTCTCCGGATCTTCAAGCCATGCCTTCAAAATGGCCGATTCCTTAGCCTTGTCGTACGGGATATACATGATCTTTTCTCCATCGGTCAAAGCTAAACCGAGGAGTTTCGCGTTCAAATAGTTGTCTTCCATCATTTCCAGATGGATCGCCATTTCATCAGTTAAATCATCCGCATTGATTTCATTGACAATCGATACGTCAATAGCTGTCGCCGGCTGATCGGCTTCCGGCTGGTCCATTTTTTCAAGGAGCGTTTTAAATTGGAGTTCTTGATAAAGGGCAGTCACTTTCTCCATGTCGGGACCTGCATACGTCAAATCTTGCACACCGACCGTAATGGGCGCTGCTGTCTCGATCGTAGCGAGCTCTTTGCTCATGAACGCCTGCTCTTCATTTTCCGTTAGGTTCTCTTTCAATTTCTTAGCGGTAATCTGATCGAGCGATTCATAGACTTTTTCGACGGAGCCATATTCCTTCAATAGCTTCAGCGCCGTTTTCTCGCCCACTCCGGGCACGCCGGGGATGTTGTCGGAAGCATCCCCCATCAGCCCTTTCATGTCGATGATTTGATGCGGCTCGATGCCGTATTTCTCCATGACATGTTCGGGTGTGTATTTCTCAATATCGGTCATCCCTTTGCGGGTGATGAATACTGTCGTCTTTTCATTCGCCAGCTGGGTCAAGTCCTTATCACCCGAAATGACGATCACTTCCGTATCGGGATCATCCGTTTTGCTCAAAGTCCCGATAATATCATCCGCTTCGTAATTATCCAATTCATACTGAGGAATATTATATGCCTCCAGCAGTTTCCGCAAATATGGGAATTGCTCGGAAAGCTCCGGCGGCGTTTTTTGGCGCCCCCCTTTATAATCGCTGAAAGTCGAATGCCGGAATGTCGTTTTGCCGGCATCCCAGGCGACGAGCATATGGGTCGGTTTCTCGTCAGCAAGGATGTTCTGCAGCATCATCGTGAATCCGTACACCGCATTTGTGTGGATCCCCGTATCATTGGTCAATAAAGGCAACGCGAAAAATGCCCGGTACGCCAGACTGTTCCCGTCCAGCAACACGATTTTCTTGTTCGTCATATATGGCTCACTCCTATCCATCGAAAAAACGTCATCTTCATCCATCTTACCATGTTCGGCAGATGAAATGAAAATGACGCAGCTACGCTTACTGCATATATCCGGACAACACTTTGGCATATGGTGAATCCGCCGGGATAATTATCATTGTATCGTCACCGATCGTTTTGGAGTACGATTGCAGTGTGCGATACAAGTTATAGAATTCGGCGTCTTTCGAAAACGCCTCATTATAGATTTTCGCGGCTTCCGCTTCCCCTTCCGCATGGATCAGTGCTGCTTCCTTCTTCGCTTTTGCCAGCATTTCCTGAACCTCCCGGTCGGTTTCCGCTTCAATTCTCCGCTTATCCGCATCCCCTTCCGACAGATACTTTTGAGCTGTGGATTGACGTTCGGAAATCATCCGTGTATAAATCGATTGTTCGTTCTCTTCCGGAAGGTCAATCCGTTTCATACGAACGTCCACGACTTCGATCCCGAAGTTCCCTTCATTCAAATAGTCATTGACCCTCTCAGTCACCCGGTCATTCAAACTGCCGCGCGATGAGTTTTCATCATTGACAACATCAACATAATCGAGTTGCCCGAGCTCCGCCCGAACGACCGAGTAGATGAACTCCTCCATTCGCATTTCAGCATTGACGATATTCCGTGCGTTCGAAATCATTTTGCCAGGGTCTGTAATTCGCCAAACGGCATAGTTATCAATGATGACCCTTTTTTTATCCCTCGTAGTGATTTCCTCTTCCGAAACGTTATAGGTCATTTGACTTTTAGGAAGGGTCGTCACATTTTGGATAAAAGGAATTTTCATTTTAATCCCAGGTTCTTTGTCAATTCGCATAATCTCCCCGAATTGCCGAACGACCCGGTATTCATCCTGTTTGACAACGTACACATTGGCAATCAAGATAACAACAACCGCAAAAACGGCTGTCAACAACACGGCTAGCCTCGCATACTTCTTCATATTACGCGGCGATTTCGGGGAGACAGGAACATCAGGTGAATCGGCTTTCTTCGGTTTCTTCTGCTGTTGCCGCTGGCGCTCCTTGAACTTCTCTTCTATGCTTTTGAAAGGATTGCTATTGTTGTCATTGGCCATTCGTGCTGCCTCCTTCCTGGTTCGTCTCCGCCGGCGGTACGGTTTGGTTTTCCAGTTGCTGCAACGGTAGATACTTCACTGTTTCCCCGTTGTCATTCATAATATAAATTTTTGCTTTCGGCAGAACCTGTTCCAATGTCTCGATGACGAGACGCTGGCGAGTGATTTCCTTATTTTTGGCATACTCCGTATACAGATTATTGAAAAGGGCCACATCCCCGCGTGCCTGTTCGATCCGCGCCGTCTTTTGACCGATCGCCCGGGATTTAATAGCATCGCGCTCCCCAATCGCCTCATTTGTTTTTTGATTGTTATATTTCTCTGCTTCATTGGTCTTTGTTTCTTTCGTTTCCCGCGCATCGGTAACCGCCGTGAAAGCTGCCCGGACTTCCGCATTTGGCAGTTCTACATCTTGCAATTTTACGCCTTGTACTGCGATGCCTATATCATATTTCTCCATTAGAGAAACAAGCAACTCTCGCGTGTTTGCTTCAATCTCCGCTTTTCCGTCCGTCAACGCAGAATCGATCGTAGAGCTTCCGATGACGGAACGGATGGAAGCGGAAGTCGCATCTTCCAGAATCTCTTGGGGATCTTGCGAGTTGAATAAATACTTCTGCGGTTCGGTGATCTTCCATTGGACAACCAGGTCGGCCAATACGATATATTCATCACCTGTAATCATTTTCGTTTCTTTATCAAAAGAGACAAGTTCCCCGCTCGGATCTTGTTTGTATCCGAATTGCAGACTGTACGTCTCTTTGGAAAGGACTTCCGCCCGTTGAATCGGCCAAGGCAATTTGAAGTGAAGACCGGAGTCCGTAATGGTCGTATCCGCTTTACCGAATGTAATGAGGACGGCTTGTTCGGATTCATCCACCGTATACCAAGTGGTGAACGCGATGAGGAGCAGGAAGAGCCCGACCACCGCCATACCGACCGTCAACAGGATTCGACGTGTACTCATAGGTAATCCCCCTTTTTTATGTATTACTACCTTATACGGAACTTTCCTATTGAAAGTTTCGTATAAGCAATAAAAAACGGCAGCCTTTTTCAAGACCGCCTTCACATATGGTGTTTCGGCATCCGGACCTGGAAAGTCGTCCCCTTGCCGACCTCACTTGTCACATCCACTGTCCCTTCATGGACTTCAACAAGATGCTTCACGATGGCTAGGCCGAGGCCGGTTCCTCCCGAATCTCGGCTTCTCGCCCGATCGACCCGGTAAAACCTTTCAAATAATCGGGGCAGCTCAGTCGAAGGGATGCCGATCCCCTCGTCTTTCACTTCAATCAACACCTCGTCCTGCAGGTCGGTTCCCTGGACACGGATCGTAGTCGACTCCTTGGAATAGTTAATGGCGTTGGTCAACAAATTGACCATCACTTGGACAAGGCGATCCGCATCCGCTTCCATGATCAAATCGGAAGGAACTTCAATGTGCAGGGACATTTCCTTTCTGGCCAAGTTCGGACTCACTGCTTTATACGCATCATCGATGATGTCTTTCAATCGGACTGACCGCATGTTCAGTGAAAAACCTTCCCTCTCCACGCCGGACAATTCCAGCAAGTCGTGAATGAGCAAATTAAGGCGATCGCTTTCTTTCTGGATGATCGTCAAAAACTCTTTCATGACAACCGGGTCCATCATGGCGCCGTCCAATAAAGTTTCCGTAAACCCTTTGATGGATGTGACTGGTGTCCGGAGCTCATGTGAAACGTTCGCAACGAAGTCTTTCCTCACTTCTTCCAATCTGACGAGTTCCGTTATATTATGCATGACGACGATGATGCCGAGCCAATTCCCATGAACCCCGATGACCGGCGCCCCGTAGACACTCATGTGGGAAATCTTCCCTTCCACTTCGATGCGTACTTGCTTTTCTTGCACTTGCTCCGTCATGAAAACGTCTTCTATTAAACTTTCGATGTCATAAGGCAACCTGAGGGACTTGAATGTTTTGCCTACCAGTTCATCTTTCCGGAATCCGAAAGTTTGCTCAAAAGCCCGGTTTGAAAGATTGACAGCCCCTTCCCGGCCAAACATGAGCAAGCCACTGCCCATACTTTCAATCAATGTGTTAAGACGTTCTTTTTCCATCGTTCGCGACATGGACATTTCTTGAAGATTCCGTGCGATTTGATGAATGGCTACTACCAGTTCGTCGTGGGGCGTACCTCCCATCGTGACATCTTCGATACTCGTCCGGGCCAAATAATCGCCCCGGGCAATTTGCTTTGCCGTCTTCGTTATTTGATCGACCGGGCCCGCGTACTGCCGCATCATTTTAGCTGCCATCAATAAGGAAAGAATAAAGGCCGCAAATAACACAACGACAAGAAAAGTCCAATACTTCCATTGCAAATCGGCATGCTCTTCTCCAAATAATGCGAAAAACTGGCCCAGGACAATTCCGAGACCAGTTAGCAGGACAGATAGAAGGGTCGCATAGGCAAGGACAAGACGTGAATACAAATCTTTCATTTTCCTTTGGACTCCTCGAATTTATAGCCGATTCCTCTGACCGTCTTAATATAAACAGGTTTTTTCGTATCTTCTTCGATTTTCTCCCGTAAATGACTCACATGGACGTCCACAATCCGGGTATCTCCCACAAAATCATAATTCCAGACAGCGCTTAGTAATTGATCGCGGGATAGGACGTTATTTTTGTTCTGCATGAAATAGGCAAGCAGTTCGAATTCTTTTGGGGTGAATTCCAATTCCTTGCCGTCCAAATAAGCAACGTATTGCTGGGGATGGACGGTCAATGTACCGGAGCTCAATACTTGGTCTTCTTCCGAAGAATCAGCCTCCGATCGGCTCCGTCGCAAGACCGCCTTGATCCGCGCCAGCACTTCCCGCGGGCTGAAGGGTTTGGTCATATAGTCATCTGCCCCGATTTCGAGACCAAGCACCTTGTCCAATTCATCCCCTTTGGCAGTCAACATGATAATAGGTGTTTCAATTCCTTTTTTTCTAAGTGTCTTGCATACTTCCATGCCGTCTATTTTCGGAAGCATGACATCCAAGAGGATCAAATCGGGCTTCTCTTCTTCGGCCATGTAGATTGCCTCTTCTCCATCCGCTGCCGAAACGGTGTCATAATTGGACTGCTTCAGATTGTAATCCAATAAAGTGCGGATTGGTTGTTCGTCATCCACAATCAATATCTTCTTGTTTGCAGCTTCCATGCTTATAACCGCTCTCCTGTCATATATTCTCTATCGGTTGCGATAGTAATCTCTCTTCCATCGTAGGTGGAATGACGCCGACCGTCCCTGAAATGACCGTATCCCCGTCTTCATTTTCAGCCTGAATGGAGATGGTGATTGTATTCTCATCCAAATCGACTTGGTTGACTTCCAGCAAAAAATCGATTGTTGCGTAATGATGGACCGGTTTCGGGAAGAGCAGATGTTGCTCGACTATATGGGAACCCGGCCCGGGCAAGTATTTTGAAACAGCGGAAGTGACGATGCCGGTCAACATGACCGTCGGCACGATCGGTTTTTCATAAATGGTTTGTGAAGCGAAATCATGTTGAATATAGAGCGGATTGCCATCATTCGTCAATCCAAGATAGAGCAGCAGATCCTTATCTTCGATTTTTTCAGTCAGTTTCAACTTTTCCCCGACTGAAATATCCTCAATTTTTCTACCAATCCGGCGCGTCTTCCCTAATATCAACTCTTTTCCCCCTTTAACTGTACTTTACTAAGTGTATCAATTATCAGTCTGAAAATCGAGCCATGCCGGCTTGTCGGTTTTGAATATGGCCAGGAAGGCCTTTTTTTAAAATAAAAATCGAGTAGCGGATAGCTACTCGATTGGGTTAGGTTATTCCAGAACTTTCATGACGGCTCTTACAGAGTCTGCTGACTTTGCAAGTGCTGCTTTTTCATCTTCCGTCAATTCCAGCTCGATGACTTTTTCGATACCGCCGGCGCCGAGGACGGTCGGGACCCCTAGGTAGATGCCATCCATTCCGTATTCACCTTCCAGATAAGCAATGGAAGGAATGACCCGTTTTTGGTCTTTCAAGATCGCTTCCGCCATTTCCACTAAGGAAGCGGCAGGAGCGTAATATGCAGACCCGTTGCCGAGAAGGTTGACGATTTCCGCTCCGCCTTTTCGTGTCCGGTCCACAATCGCTTCCAGACGATCTGCTGGGATCAATGTCTCCAACGGAATCCCGCCAGCATAGGAATAACGTACAAGCGGCACCATGTCGTCCCCATGGCCGCCTAGGACGAAGCCGGTCACGTCTTTAACAGAGAGATTCAATTCCTGCGCTACAAACGTCCGGAAACGAGCCGTATCCAATACACCGGATTGTCCGATGACGCGCTCTTTCGGGAAGCCGGATTCTTTGAAAACGGTATAAGTCATCGCATCCACCGGGTTTGTCAACACAAGGATAGTGGTATTTGGAGAATATTGGACGACTTCCCCTGTTACAGCTTTCATGACTTTTTGATTGGTTTGAACAAGGTCATCGCGGCTCATACCCGGTTTACGTGCAATTCCCGCTGTGATGATCACGAGATCCGAATCCTTTGTATCCGCATAATCGGAAGTCCCGATGATATTCGCATCGAAACCTTGGACCGGGCTCGCTTCCAGCATATCGAGCGCCTTTCCTTTTGTCGGATTTTCCATTGCGGGGATATCGACGAGCACTACATCGCAGAGTTCTTTTTGAGCTAAAAGGAATGCGGTTGTCGCACCGGTAAAGCCTGAACCGATCACTGAGACTTTCTTACGTTTCATTGTCATGAGATAACTCTCCTTTTCAAGGGTGCCGACCAAGCAATTGATGGACAGCCATGGCCAGCCCTGGTGAATTATGCACCGGCAACGACGCCGGAGGTGGGAATGAAAAACAGCAGGGAGTTCCAGATAGCGGAGAGCGAAAATCCCGCTCCCTAGCCCGATCTGAAATCCCTGCTGAAAACTAGGTACCTTTTCCAGCATCCATGGAACTAAAGAACGCTTTACTAACGGTATAACCTACTTTACTGAGTTTCAATCATGATGTAATTAAAGGTTTTTGATCAATTCATCCGCAAACTCGGAAGTTTTCACTTCAGTTGCACCGTCCATGAGACGTGCGAAGTCATATGTGACAACTTTGGACGCGATTGTTTTTTCGATAGAAGCTGTGATCATGTTTGCCGCTTCGTTCCATCCAAGGTGTTCAAGCATCATAACACCGGAAAGGATGACAGAAGACGGGTTCACTTTATCAAGACCAGCATATTTCGGAGCTGTACCATGAGTCGCTTCGAAAATTGCGTGACCTGTCAAGTAGTTGATGTTCGCTCCTGGTGCGATTCCGATTCCGCCGACTTGTGCTGCAAGTGCATCGGAAACATAGTCACCGTTCAAGTTCATCGTTGCAACGACGTCAAACTCTTTCGGACGAGTCAAGATTTGTTGTAGGAAGATATCTGCAATCGCATCTTTTACGATGATTTTGCCAGCAGCTTCGGCATCGGATTGTGCTTTATTCGCAGCCTCTGTGCCTTCTGCTTCTTTGATTTTATCGTATTGTCTCCAAGTGAACACTTTGTCGCCGAACTCTTCCTCGGCAACTTCGTAACCCCAGTTGGCAAAAGCGCCTTCCGTGAATTTCATGATGTTCCCTTTGTGTACAAGAGTCAATGATTTGCGGCCTTCTTTGATGATGTAGTTAAGCGCACCGCGGACAAGGCGTTTTGTACCTTCTTCGGAAACCGGTTTGATACCGATCCCTGAAGTTTCTGGGAAACGGATTTTGTTGACGCCCATTTCGTTTTGCAAGAAGGAGATCAATTTTTTCACTTCGTCAGAGCCTTCTTGATATTCGATGCCTGCGTAGATATCTTCTGTATTTTCACGGAAGATGACCATGTCGCAGTCTTCCGGACGTTTGACAGGAGAAGGAACCCCTTCGAAATAACGTACTGGACGCAAGCAAGTGTAGAGGTCAAGCTCTTGGCGCAGTGCAACGTTCAATGAACGGAAGCCGCCGCCGATTGGAGTTGTTAGAGGTCCTTTGATCGCGATCAAATACTCTTTGATCGTTTCAAGTGTTTCATCTGGAAGCCAGTTGCCTGTTTCGTTGAATGCTTTTTCACCCGCAAGAACTTCTTTCCACTCTATTTTCTTTTCGCCATTGTACGCTTTTTCCACTGCGGCTTCTAGTACACGTGAAGCGGCATGCCAAATATCCGGACCTGTCCCATCACCGATGATGTAAGGGATCGTTGCGTGATCCGGAACGTTTAAAACACCGTCTGTTACTGTAATTTTTGCCATTGAGAAATTCCTCCTACTTTCAAAATCATAGGGCAGACATACAAGTATGCCGCCCCTCTGTATTAATTATACTCAACGTTGGTCGATTGGTACATACTTTTGCATTCCCGGTCCCACATACTCGGCACGCGGGCGGATCAAACGGTTGTTTGAATACTGTTCAAGGATATGCGCAATCCAGCCGGAGAACCGGGATACTGCGAAGATCGGCGTGAACAGATCGTGGTCGATGCCGAGGGAATGATAGACGGAAGCGGAGTAGAAGTCCACGTTCGGTGGCAACTTCTTCTCGCCTGTTACAATGCCTTCAATCTTCTCAGACATATTGTACCATTTCTCTTCGCCCCGCAACGCTGTAAGGCGTTTCGACATTTCGCGAAGGTGTTTGGCGCGCGGGTCCCCTTTACGGTATACCCGGTGGCCGAATCCCATGATTTTCTCTTTATTATCCAGTTTTTCTCGGATATAGGATTCCACTTTTTCCTCTTCGCCGATTTCCATCAACATTTTCATCACTTGCTCGTTGGCTCCTCCGTGCAGTGGCCCTTTTAGAGCGCCGATTGCAGCTGTGACGCCGGAATAGATATCGGAAAGTGTTGCAACACAAACACGTGCAGTGAATGTGGATGCGTTCAATTCATGGTCTGCATGAAGGACTAGCGCTTTGTCGAATGCTTCGATCGCAATCGCTTCCGGCTCTTCCCCGTTAAGCATGTACAGGAAGTTTGCAGCATAGCCCAGTTCCGGCTTCGGTGCAATTGGTTCCAATCCTTTACGGATGCGCGAGAACGCTGTTACGATCGTAGCCACTTTCGCCTGAAGTTTAATAGCCTTCTCATAGTTCGCCTCTTCGGACATATCTTCCGCTTTTTCATCATATAGTCCAAGGGAAGACACCGCTGTGCGTAACGCGGACATCGGATGGACTTGATCGATTGGATACATTTTGAACTGGTCGAGCACCCCTTGAGGTACCGCCATATTGTCTGCCAATTGTTGTTTCAGTTCTGCCAGCTCGTCAGCTTTCGGTAGACGTTGGTGCCAAAGTAGGTAAATAACCTCTTCGAAGCTAGCGTTGTTTGCTAAATCATCAATGTCATAGCCGACATATGTAAGTGTGTCATCAATGATGGAACTGATGGCGGACTGTGTCGCTACGACTCCCTCCAACCCTTTGGTTGTTGTCATGTAAATCGCTCCTTCTCTTGTAGCCGTCCATCGTCCCCCAAGCAAAATGACCGACTGACGGCTCCCCTTTTTATATACCAGCTGTTAACTCAATTACGCTTCGGCGTAATTGCATCCAGATTTTGAATGGGCAGGTACAATTGCCTCTTTTCAAAATCCGTGGCATTCGCCGGAGGTTTTTACTGGATTCAGCCGATATTGAACTCCATTGAAATGACTGCGCTTTTGCATTCACTTCGCCACGTTTGGCGGCCGAGAAGTTCTGACAGAATTCAGTTAAAAACGCTTACAAGAACTATTATAATCAATTTCGACGGTTTTGTGAATGGAAACGCTTGTTTTTGTTTTTCCATCTTGTCCGAGGAGTGGAAATATGCCACTAAAGCACGAAAAACAAAGAGTAATCCAGAAGATATTGGTCGGCTGGCTCCCTGTAATTTTCACAGTCGCCGTCCTTTTTGCAGTTCCACCTGCCGCTATCGCAGTCATCCTTGCCTATTTTACAGCCCCGATGGTGGTGCTCATCCGGTCCATCACCAAACTCCCCCTTACGATCGCCACATTGCTTATCATGGCTAGCATGCTCTGCATGATTGCAGCGTTCTTGTATATGGCCGTCCACGGCTTGCTGGAGACTATCCCGACAATCGAACGCCACATCGCGCCGTACACAAAAAACACAGATATTACAGGCAAGCTCTTCCACTTTTTGGAGACGACAGTCATAGAATATGGACAGGCGATTTTGGAGTATGTCGTCACGACGTTGAGCACGCTTTTTCAACACTTGCTCAGCATTTTCATTTTCCTCGTTGCGTATTTTTTCGCGTTGCGGGAATCGGGAAAAGACCGGTTCTGGTTTTTAGTCTATTTCCCTTCCCGGACACGCAAAAAAGCGAAAGCTTTTTTTGAAGATGGCGGTAAATTGATCGGAACGTTTGTCTTCGTGGAAGCCCGTCTATTCTTCATCACATTTGTCACCCTCACGATCGGATTTTTCTTCCTTCGCTTTGAAGCGCCTGTCGGCAACGCTTTTCTCATCTCCTTGGTGGATAGCTTGCCGTTCCTGGGCATCGGCGTATTTCTATTGCCAATGGCCGCTTTCTTCTTTTACACCGAGAATCTTTATATTGGGATAGCGTTAATATTGCTTTATCTGCTTGCGATGACAACCCGTCAAATGGCGGAATCGTATATGTGGGCGTCCACTTTTGCAGTGAAACCGGTTCATGCCTTTTTCATTACGATCAGTGCTTTTTACCTTCTCGGGCTTCCTGGAATCCTGCTGACGCCGTTTTTCCTGTTTGCAGCCATCAAGGTGAAAAGCCATCCATTTTTCACAGCATCCGAATAGTTCCATTTTTCATCTTCTTATAGATCCACTTATGAATATGGGGGCGGAGCCAGTTCCGAGGACCATTGAACAGCAAAAGGAATCCGGCCAAATCGGTAATGAATCCGGGCGTCAGCAAGAGCAATCCGCCAATGAAGATACAAACACTGTCGATCACCGCATTGCCGGGGGTTTCCATCGTGGCGATTCGCCGATTCAGATCAGTCCACGCTTTCATCCCTTGTTTTTTTGCGAGGGTGGCGCCCCCTATCCCGGTAATCAGAATGATTGCGACGGTCGGTAACAAGCCTATTGTTTTTCCGGAATATATTAATAGGGCCAATTCCGCGGTTGGCACCGCAATCAATGCAAAGACGAGCCATTTCATATTGAACACCTTCCTAAAAAGGCTGTTCCCTCTTGCACGGGAACAGCCACGAATAACTGCTTATCATTCATTTATAAAATCAAAGAACACTTGCGTGACCGTTGTAAATAACGCCGGTTTCCGCATCCATCGTCACTTCATAGCCCTGGCGGATAACGTTCGTCGCGTTCTCCACACCGACGATGACCGGGATGCCGAGGCTGAGGCCGACTACAGCCCCATGGCTTGTCAAACCACCTTCTTCTGTGATCAAACCTGCACACTTCTCGATGGCAGGCATCATCTCCCGATCGGTGGCAACGGTGACAAGGATGGCGCCTTCTGTATCATACGCCATCGCTTCTTCGGCATTTTTTGCGACGACGACTTTTCCGTACGCCACCGTTCTGCCGATCCCTTGGCCTTTTGCGAGCATGTCACCGATGATGTGGATCTTCATCAGGTTGGTGGATCCTGCTTCTCCTACTGGAACACCCGCCGTGATAATGACAACATCTCCATGACTCACGTATTGATGTTTTACACTTTCTTCTACGGATTCTTCCAATATTCCATCTATCGAAGAGGATCTGCCTCCGACAATCGGATAGACTCCCCAGACGAGGGTCAATTTCTTAGCGCAGTTTTCAGAAGACGTCACTGCGATGACCGGGCATCCCGGGCGATATTTGGCAATCATTTTGGCGGTGTTTCCACTTTCAGTCGGGGCCAACACCGCTTTCACCTTCAAGTTGATCGCTGTATAGGCGGCGGCTTGTCCGATCGCCTCCGTCATATTCCCTTGCTTTTCTCTTCTTCTTGTGGAAACGACCTTATGATAATCGATCGAATTTTCCGCCGTCCGGGCAATCCGGTCCATCGTCGCGACGGATTCCACCGGATAAAGGCCTGCTGCCGTTTCACCCGACAGCATGATCGCATCAGAACCGTCCAAAATGGCGTTGGCGACATCGCTCGCCTCTGCACGGGTCGGCCGTGGATTCCGTTGCATCGAGTCCAGCATCTGCGTCGCCGTAATGACAGGCTTGCCGGCTTGGTTGCATTTTTCGATCATCTGTTTTTGGACAAGCGGCACTTCTTCCGCCGGTATTTCAACGCCGAGATCGCCGCGGGCCACCATTAATCCGTCCGAAAGGCTGATGATTTCATCCAGGTTATCGACGCCTTCCTGGTTTTCAATCTTCGGGACAATTTGCAGATGCGAACCGCCATTATGTTCCAGGAGGGCACGGATTTCCATGACATCGGAAGCACGTCGGACGAAGGACGCAGCGATGAAATCGACACCTTCCCGGATGCCGAACAGAATATCTTCCGCATCCTTTTCCGTCATCCCCGGAAGTTGGACGGACACGCCCGGAACATTGACACCTTTGTTGTTCTTTAATTCACCTGAATTGATGATCGTGGTGTGGATCAAACCTTGTTCTTCATCTTTACTGGTCACTTTCAATTGAATCAAACCGTCATCCAATAAAATGAGTGAGCCTTTATCGACATCTTCGATCAATTTATCATAAGTGATGGAAAAGACATCGTCATTGCCGACAACCTCTTTCATCGAAATAGCGATCGATTGGCCTGCGACCAGATCTAACCGGCCATCCAACATCGTATGGGTACGGATTTCCGGCCCCTTCGTATCGAGTAAAATACCGACAATTTTCCCTTTCCGGCGTGCCGCTTCTCTAATATTCCGGATCCGGGCCTTATGTTCCTCATGGTTGCCATGCGAAAAATTCAGGCGAGCTACATTCATCCCTGCATCAATGAGCTTTTCCAGTATTTCAGGCGACTCGCTCGCCGGCCCGATTGTGCAAACAATTTTCGTTTTCCTCATCAGTATCGCCTCTTTTTTATAATTATCATTTTGTCTCTTCCAACGGATTTCCGCTCCAAGCGGACGTTTTCCGCTCCAATCCTGAACAAAGAATACGCCAGGAATTCGCAAGAACAGATTTTGGTTGTAAACCATTATTTTAAATGGAGAGTTCTTTCGAAAGTTGGATCATTTCCATTGGCGGATTGCCTTTTCTGTCGAAGACTTCTTTCAAGTCATAGTCTACCACTTGGCGATTTTGCATGCCAATCGCAATGCTTCCTCGACCTTCTTTTAATACTTCGACCGCTCTCGCCCCGAATTGGCTGGCGAGGACCCGATCTTGGCCGGATGGCGAGCCGCCCCTTTGGATATGGCCCAGAACGGAGACCCGCGTCTCAATTTCCGCTTCGTTCTTTAATTGCAACGCGAGATCTTCGGCTTTCATGACACCCTCCGCCACGATGATGATACTATGCTTCTTTCCTCGTCCGCTTCCGCTCTTCAACCGCTCGATAATATCGGACAACTGGAAATCCTCTTCAGGGACAAGTATCGTTTCCGCCCCTCCGGCAAGGCCTGCCCACAAAGCAAGATCACCGGCATCCCGGCCCATCACTTCGACGATGAACGTCCGTTCATGTGAGGTGGCAGTATCCCGGATTTTATCGATGGCATCAATGATCGTATTCAAGGCCGTGTCAAATCCTATCGTGAATTGAGTGCCTTCGATATCATTATCGATTGTGGCCGGAACACAAACACAGGGCATGCCGAGTGCCGAAAGCTCCAATGCCCCTCTAAAAGATCCGTCCCCGCCGATTACCACCAGACCATCGATTCCATTCAATTTCAATTGGTGCATCGCCTTCTCCCGGCCTTCCGGAGTCTTAAACTCAGGGCAGCGTGCCGAACGGAGCATCGTACCACCCCGCTGGATAATGTCCCCTACAGACCCCAATTGCAACAATTCAATTTTCCCTTCAATCAAACCTTGGTAGCCATTGAACACTCCGGCAACTTCCAAGCCTTCAAAAATCGCCTTCCGGACAACTGCCCGCACGGCTGCATTCATTCCCGGCGCATCTCCGCCGCTCGTCAGTACGGCAATCTTCCTCATAACCTTGTCACCTCAAGTATGTAATATTCCAATCCCTTACTTCAAATGGCGGTGAAACAGGAAAAGATGCGGGAGGGGGCCACCCGCATCTTTTTCCCTATTCGGTAAATACGCCAATTTCGCGGAATTTTTCATAGCGGTCTTCAACAAGTTCCGCTCCATCCAACTCCATCAGCTTCTCCAAAGACCTGCGGATAGCGTTGCCGATCTGCATCGCCTGTTCTTTTATATCGCGATGGGCCCCGCCTAACACTTCCGGGATGATTTCATCGATGATTCCCATCTCTTTTAAATCAGGCGCTGTAATTTTCATCGCTTCTGCCGCCTGTTTTGCAAGGGATGCATCTTTCCATAGGATGGAAGCCGCCCCTTCCGGAGAAATGACCGAATACGTGGAGTGCTCCAACATATGGATATGGTTAGAGACGCCTAGCGCCAAGGCACCGCCGCTTCCGCCTTCACCGATGACAACCGAAATGACCGGGACTGTCAACCCCGCCATTTCCACTAGGTTGCGGGCAATGGCCTCGCTTTGACCGCGTTCTTCCGCTGCTTTCCCTGGGTAAGCCCCTTTTGTGTCAATAAAACAAATGACGGGGCGATTGAATTTTTCAGCTTGTTTCATTAGCCGCAACGCTTTCCGGTACCCTTCCGGATGGGGCATGCCGAAGTTGCGTTTCACATTCTCCTTCGTGTCCTTGCCTCGCTGATGGCCGATTACCGTTACCGGCCTCGCTTCAAAAGCTGCAATCCCGCCAACAATCGCATCATCGTCACCGAATGTACGATCCCCGTGGAGCAGGAGGAAATCCTCGAATAATTCATTGATATAGTCCAATGTAGTCGGCCGTCCTGGATGTCTCGCCACTTGCACGCGATCCCAAGGCTCCATATTGCCATAAATCTCGGTCTCCAAATTTTTCAATCGGTTTTTCAATGTCATGATTTCATCCGTCAAATCGACTTCGTTCGTCGAAGTGAACTCTTCCAGCTCTTTGATTTTTTCGCGTAATGTCACTATCGGTTCTTCAAATGTCATCGTTTTACTCATTGAGCTGCTGCCCCCTTCACGTGAAGACGTACGATTTTAGCGATGGAATCCCTTAATTCGGCACGATGGATGACGGCATCCACTTGGCCATGATCGAGAAGGAATTCGGCCGTTTGAAAGTTTTCCGGTAGTTTCTCCCGGACGGTCTGCTCAATTACCCGTCTGCCCGCAAACCCGATGAGCGCTTTCGGTTCG